>CAMCHD010000032.1 GCA_945874545.1 Akkermansia muciniphila
GGCCGCACCGAGACCACCGCCCGGGAGCCGCCGCGCGGCCAACCGGCCAGCGGCACGCGCAACACCAGCCCTCCCGCCACCCGCACCCGGGCATGCACGCCCTCCTCGGCCAGCCACTCCGCCTCGAGCAGGTTCGCCTCGCCGATGAAATCCGCCACGAAGGCGGTGCGCGGCTGGTGGTAGATCTCCAGCGCCGTGCCGAGCTGCTCCAGCCGGCCCTTGTTAAACACCGCGATCCGGTCGCTCATGGTCAAGGCCTCCTCCTGGTCGTGGGTCACGAAGACGAAGGTCATGCCGAGGCGCTTCTGCAGCCGCTTCAACTCCACCTGCATCTGGTGGCGCAGCTTGGCGTCGAGCGCGGAGAGCGGCTCGTCGAGCAACAACACCGCCGGGCGCGGCACGATGGCGCGGGCCAACGCCACCCGCTGACGCTGACCACCCGAGAGCTGATGCGGCATGCGGTCCTCGAAGCCGCCCAGCGCGACCAGATCGACCACCTCGGCCACGCGGCGGCGGGTCTCCTCGTCGCCGACCTTCTGCATGCGCAGGCCGAAGGCGATGTTGTCGCGCACCGAGAGGTGCGGGAAGAGCGCGTAACTCTGGAAAACCTGGTTTACGTTGCGCCGGTAGGGCGCGAGCCGGGTGACGTCGCGCCCCTCGATGCGAATCGAGCCCTCGTCCGGCGTCTCGAAGCCGGAGAGCATGCGCAGGAGGGTCGTCTTCCCGCAGCCCGAAGGTCCGAGCAGGGTGATGAACTCCCCCGCGCGCACGCCGAGCGTGATGTCGTTGACGGCGGTGAAATCGCCGAAGCGTTTGGTCACCGCGCGGACGTCGATCATGAATTCGGGGTCGGACATGGTTGGGAATGAGCGGGATGGAAAACAGGGTCGCGCGGCGTGATCGGTCGGGCTCAGGCGCGGGCGCGCCGGCCGCGCCACTGGAGCGCGAGGTAGCTCGCGACGAAGAGCAGGGTGAACACCACCCCGAGCGCCGCCGCGAAGGGCAGGTTACGGGCCTTAAAAACCTGGTTTTGGATCACGTTGCCGATCATCGCGACCTTGGCGCCGCCCATCAGGTCGGTGATGGCGAACATGCCGATGGCGGGCACGAAGACAAGCAGCACGCCGGCCGCGATGCCCGGCCAAGTGAGCGGGATGATGACCTCGCTGAAGGCCCGCAACGGCCCCGCGCCGAGGTCGTGGGCCGCCTCCACCAGGGCGTTGTCGAGTTTCTCCGCGCTGCCGTAGACCGGCAGGATCATAAAGGGCAGGTAGGCGTAGACCAGGCCGATGACCACCGCCACCGGCGTGTAGAGCAGCTCCAGGGGCTGCGGCACGACGCGGGCGGCGAGCAGGGTGGCGTTGAGCAAGCCCTCGCTCTTGAGGATCGCGATCCACGCGTAGGTGCGGATGAGGAAACTGGTCCAAAACGGGATCATGACCAGAAGCAGCAACCGGTCCCGCACCGCCGGCGGCCGCCGCGCGATATACCAGCCCGCCGGGAAGCCCGCCGCCACGCAGATCACCGTGGTCAGAGCGGCGTAACCGACCGAGCGGGCGAGAATCTTGAGGTAGGTCTCATCAAAGACCCGGGCGTAGTTCGTCCAGGTGAAGTCGAAGACCACCCGCCCGAGGTCGTCGCGCGAGCAGAAGCTGTAGACGACGAGGATGAGCAGCGGCGCGACCACGAACAACGCCAGCCAGATCAACATCGGCGCGAGCAACCACCACCCCATGGGCGTGGCCCGCCGCGCGTGCGGATTCTCGGCGTCGGCGGCGGGCAGGGCCTGCATTTCGGGCGGCGGGGCGAGGACGGACCGGGTGGCGGCGAGGGCGGCGGGCGCGCGGAGCGGCTCAGTTCGCGTTCTTCAGGTCGGTGATGAGCTCGTCGATCGCCGCACCGCTGTCGCCGATGTGGCGGAAGGTGTCGAGTTTGCGGTCGGTCACGGGGTAGCTGGCCGGGTTGGCGAGCTGCTCCGGGGTCAGGAGCTTGCGCGCGGCGGCGTTGGGATTGGTGTAGGGGAATTCGTCCGACACGAGTTTGCTCACCTCGGGGCGCAGCAGGTAGTCGATGAAGAGGTGGGCGTTGTCCACGTTGCGGGCGTCCTTCGGGATGGCGAGGAGGTCGATGAAGAGGTGCGCGCCCTCCTTGGGCAGCACGTAGCGGAATTTTTTGTCCTCGTTGTGCAGGATGGCGGCCTCGCCGCACCAGACCAGGCCGAGATCGACGTCGCCGTTGAGCAACGCGGTCTTGGGGCTGTCGGAGTCGAAGAGTTTGATCAGCTTGAACCAGGCGGCCAGCACCGGGCGGGTGCCGGCGATGTTCTCCGCCGTCATCGCGTTCAAGTCCTTGCCCTGGGTGTAGAGCGCGGCGGTCACCAACTCGCGGCCGTCGTCGAGCACAACGATGCGGTTCTTGTTCGCCGCAGAGAAGAGCTCGGCGTAGCTGGTTACCGGCGTGGTCACCTTTTCGGTGTTCACCACGATGCCGACCGTGCCGACCATGAAGGGCACGGTGAACTTTTGCTCCGGATCGTGGGGCATGTTCAGATACTCGGGCATCAGGTTGCCGAAGTGCGGGAGCTTGGCCTGGTCGACGGGAGTCAGCAGCCCGCCCTTGATCAGGGCCTCGGCGATGTAGTCGGGGGGCTGGATGAGGTCGTAGGAGCCGCCGCCCGCGAGGAGCTTGGCGAGCATCTCCTCGCCCGAGGCGTAGGTCTCGTAGTTGACCTTCACGCCGGTCTCGGCGGTGAAGCCGTCGATCACGGCCTGGGGCACGTATTCGGACCAGCCGAACAGGTTGAGCTTTCCGCCCTTGGGGGCGGCGGCGGCGGTCGCGACGCCGAACGCGGCGGCGAGGGTGAGGGGAAGCAGGGAGCGAAGCATCTTCATGGTGGTTTGGGTGGGTGGAGGGTGGAACGCGAAAAGGGATGGCGGCGCGGGCCTCAGCGGGCGGCGAGGCGTTTGAGGTGCTCGGTGAAAAGCACGAAGGCGACCGTCGTGACGACGAAGATCGCCGAGAGCGCGTTGAGCATCGGGTTGAGCCCCACCTTCGCCATGCCGAAGACCTGCAGCGGCAGCGTGCGCGAGGCGGGCGAGACGGTGAAAAAGCTGATGATGAGTTCGTCCATCGAGAGCGTGAAGGCCATGAGCGCGCCCGAGATCACCGCCGGCCGCAGGCAGGGCACGATGACCAGCCAGAACGCCCGCAACGGCGTGGCGCCGAGGTCCAGCGCCGCCTCCTCCAGCGCCGGGTCGAGCCCCTGCAGGCGCGCCTGCACCGCCACCAGCACGAAGGGAAAACAAAAGGTCGTGTGCGCCAGGATCACGCTGGCGAAGCCCAGCTCCAGCGAGGCGACGCGGAAAAGAATCAGGAGGCTCACGCCCATCACGATCTCGGGCATGATCATGGGCACGCAGATGAGCGTCTGGATGGCGCGCGCACAGCGGTAGCGGAAACGGTGCAGCAGCCAAGCGCCGGTCGTGCCGATCACCACCGCCAGCACGGTGGCGACGGCGGCGATGACGAGGCTGTTTCCCAGCGTGCGCAGGATGGGCTCGTTGCCCAGAAGCTCGCGATACCAGCGAAAAGTAAACCCCTGCCACACCACGTTGAGTTTGGAGGTGTTGAAGGAGTAACCGACCAGGACCGCGATGGGGACGTAGAGAAAAAGAAACACCAACGCGGTCCATGCACCGAGACCCCATTCGAGCAGGCGGAGCCCGGTCGGGAGGGGAAAACGTTTCGCGGCGGGTTCGGACATCGGGCGGGACGTGTAGCGATTTGCGCGCCGGCCCGCCGCGGGCGCAAGCATGCAGGCCCTTCCTTGGTGAAAAACCCGTCGTTCCGCCGGTTCCCGCCGCCGGATTCAGGCGTGACGCCCGCCACGACCGGCCGTAAAGCCTGCCACGATGAAGACCCTCGCCATCCTGAACGGCCCCAATCTGGACCGCCTCGGCAAACGCGAACCCGAGATCTACGGCCACGCCACCCTGGCCGACCTCGAGGCGCGCCTCCGCGCGGAATTCGCCGGCGTGGCCCGCCTGGAGTTTTTCCAGAGCAACCACGAAGGCGAGTTGGTGGACCGTATCTCCGCCTTGGCCGACGCCGGGATCGACGGCATCGTGATCAACGGCGCCGCCCTGACGCACACCAGCGTGGCCCTGCGCGACGCCCTCGCCGGCTCCGGTCTGCGCGCGGTCGAGGTTCACATCTCCAACATCTACAAGCGCGAAGAATTCCGCCAAAAATCCCTCACCGCTCCGGTCTGCGTGGCGGTGATCACCGGGCTGGGACTGGAAGGCTACTTCGCCGCCGTGCGCTACCTGCTTCGGTAGAGGCTTCGCACAAACCGCTGGACACCCGCGCCCGGTCCGGCATTTTCCCCCCTTCAAATCCGCCGCTCACCGCGGCACGATCTCGCTCCTGTAGCACAACGGATAGTGCACTGGTCTCCGAAGCCGGTGATAGTGGTTCGATTCCACTCGGGAGCACCAACTTCGAGATATACCTGCGGCCAGGGCTGATCGCAGAAAAATCACCCTACGCCGCTCGCCGGCGCCTCAAGCACCGCCCGGGCTGCGTCGATACGCCGCACCAACACGTCGACGAGGCGCGCGTCGTCGGCGATGGGCGCGGTCATCGCGGTCCGCAAGCCGGGTCGCGCCACCTCCGCGCGTTCACAGATCTCCGCCACATCCCCGCCCGGCCCGGCGTGCCGCCCGGGCGACAAAAACTGCAAGGCCACCACCACCTCGCCCGCGTCGAAGGGTGGCGTGGCCAGCAGGGTCTCCAACAGGGGCTCGTTAAAAGCGAATTCCGGACCTTCCCGCCGCTCCATCGAAGCCGCCGCCACCCCGGCCACCTCGCCGGCCAAGGCGCGCCCGAGCCCCGCCGCCAGCCGATCCCGCACCGCCGTGACCGCCGGCAGGGGCGTGCCATGGTCGCACAACACCACCCGCGGACTCGCCCAGCCTCGCGCCGCCAGGGTCGCCCGCACCCGGTCGGCCAGAATCGCGATCAGCTCCGCCGGATGCTCCTCGGGCAACACCAGCGCCTCCGCCAGGACCGCCTTGGCCCTCGGATGCCGCTGCGCGAGCAGGGCCAGTTTTTCCGGCACATAGTCGACCAGGGCGCCGCTGGGGCCAAAAAAAAGCGGCGCGAGCAAAGCCCGCCCCGACGGCTCGGCCGAGAACCACGCGTCCAAAGCGGGCTCGAGCAGCTGGGCCGCCTCGCCGTCCAGCTCGGCCGCCGGCACCCGGACGGAATGCAGGAGGGACACCGCCCGCACCGGGTGGCCCAGCCGCGCCGTCAGGCGGGCCGCGAGCGCCCGCAGGGAACGGGTGGAATCCGCCCGGAAGGAGCCGTTGTCGAAGAGGAAGCAGGCGAAAGGATCGGGCATGACGGGGAATGGAAACGCGGCGCGGATAATCTGCTTGAGGACGCAAGAGGCGTGGGGCTTAACGTCAACCACACCTCCCACATGCAAGCGCCCATCCGCCAGGCCCTCTTCATCCTCCTCTCCTCCGCCGCGATCTTCGCGACCGGCTGCACCAAAAAACCCAAGCGCCCCGACCCCTCCTCCACCGTGATCTCCCAGCAGGGCACGATCAACCCCAGCGACGCCGGCGCCTGGGGCGCGGACGGCGTCAACGGCGGCCAGGCTCCCGGCACCGGCCTCGAGGGCCGCGAGGGCGTGATCGAGACCGACGACATGATCCGCGGCCTGCTCGAGCCGGTGTATTTCGCCTACGACCAGTCCGCCATCGCCGCCCCCGAGCGCGCCAAACTCGACGCCGCCAAGGCCTACCTCGAGGCCAACCCACAATACCGCCTCCTGCTCGAGGGCCGTTGCGACTGGCGCGGCACCGGCGACTACAACCTTGGTCTCGGCGATCGCCGCGCCGCCGCCGCCAAACAGTATCTCGTGACCCTCGGCGTCGCCGACAACAAGGTCGAAGTTCTCTCCAAGGGCGACCTCGAGGCCACCGAAAACGCGTCCGATGACATCATGAGCAAGGACCGCCGAGCCGACATCGTCATCCTCAAGAAGTAACCCGGTCGCGCCCCCGGGCGCCCGCTCCCCTTCCCCACCCCCGGCGCCTCGCGGCCCGGGGGTTTTTCATTGTTCCGATTTCCGCTATCCGATTTCAGCGTTTCCGCTTTTCAACTTTCAGCGTTTCAGCCTTTCGCCCGTCCGCCACCCGCCGCCACGCTCTCCAGGATACGCGCCGAGGCGGCGATGCCCTTGCGCATGACGTTGAGGTTAAAGCTCTCGTCTGGGGCGTGCAGGTTGTCCTCGGGCAGGAAGAGGCCCATCATGACCGAGTCGAGCCCGAGCACCCGCTTGATATCCGCGATGATCGGCACGCTGCCACCTTCGCGCAGATAAAGTGGTGGCCGGCCAAACACGTCGGCGATCGCGGCGTCGGCGGCGCGAAAGGCGTTCGCCAGCACCGGCGATTGCCCGGCCGGGGTGTTGCTGCGGTCGGGCGGCACCACCACGTAGGGCTGCCCGCTGTGCTGGTCGACCAGCCGGAAGGTCACGTCTTTCGGCATGCGCTCCGCGATGGTGGCGTAGAGCAGCGCGCGGATTTTTTCCGGAGTCTGGTTGGCCACGAGACGGCAGCTGATTTTGGCGAAGGCCTTGCTCGGGATCACCGTCTTGGTGCCTTCTCCCTGGTAGCCGCCTCCGATGCCGTTGAATTCGAGGGTCGGAAGAAAACGGGTCGCCTCGAAGGGCGTAAACCCCTTGGCGGTGTAAAACGCCGGGATGCCGAGAAACGCGCGATACTGCTCCTCGCTTTGTCCAAACCGCGCCAGCTGCTCGCGTTCCCAAGGGTGGACGTCGAGCACGTCGTCGTAGAAACCCGGGACGTTCACGCGGCCGTCGGCGTCGTGCAGGGAGGCGCAAAGTTCCGCGAGAGCCTGGATGGGGTTGCGCAGCACGCCGCCGTGCAAGCCCGAGTGCAGGTCCGTGCGGGCGCCCGTGACCTCGAGGTCGAACAAGACCAGCCCGCGCAGGCCGCAGGTGATGACGATCTGGTCCTCGCGGGGGCTGCCGGTGTCGGAGAGCAGCACGAAGTCCGCCTGGCGCAACCGCGCGGCGTGGGCGGCGAGAAAGTCCGGGAAACTCGGGCTGCCGATCTCCTCCTCGCCCTCGATCATGAAGGTGATGCGCAGCGGCAGATCCGGGCGGCGCTCCAACAACTCCGCCACCGCCGCCACGTGGGTGAGCAGCGGGCCCTTGTTGTCCGCCGCGCCGCGTCCGTAGAGCCGATCGCCGCGCACCTCGGGCGCGAACGCGGGCGTGGTCCAGAGGTGGAGCGGATCGGCCGGTTGCACGTCGTAGTGGCCGTAGATGATGACGTGAGGCCACTCCGCCGGCCCGGTGCGCTCGGCCAGGATCACCGGGTGGAGCGGAGTGGGCACGATCTCGACCGCGAAGCCGGTCTCGCGCAGCAGGCCGGCGATAAAATCGCGCGCGCCGTGCATGCCCTCCCGGAAGGCGGGATCGGCGGACACACTGGCGTGGCGGATGAACTCCTGGAGCGCGGCGACGGGATCAAACATGATGCCCGTCATTGAGTCTCGCCGACGCGGAAAAGCGAGCCCCGGACGGGCCGCGCTCGGCTCAGCGGCCGAGAAATTTATCCAGCTCCTGCTGCTCGGTCGAGGCGGGGCGCGCGGCCGGAGCCGGGGCCGGTTTCGGGGCGGCCACGGGACGCGCGGCGGTGGGCGACGCGGGAACGGCGGGCGCGGCGGAGGCCGGGGCACCCTCGAGCCGGGCGCGGGCCTGCTCGTAGGTCGGCATCAGGCTCGGCGCGAGCCGTTCGAGGTTGGCGATGCGCTCCGCCGTGGCGGGGTGGGTCGAGAGCAGTTGCGGCGGCCGCGCGCCGCTTTCCTTCGCGGCCATCTTGCGCCAGAACACGGCCGCCGCCCGCGGATCGTAGCCGGCCCGCGCGGCGAAACCGAGGCCGACCACGTCGGCCTCCCGTTCGTGGTCGCGGGAATAGGCCAGCGAGCCGAGCGTGCTGCCGAGGCCGTAGGCCAGCAGGTAGTATTCGCGGTTCTTGTCGTCCTGCGTGCCCACCCCGAGCGCCACCCCGCCCAGCCCGATCAAGGCCGCCTGCGACTGGCGCTCCGCGCCGTGCCGGCTGCTGACGTGCGCCACCTCATGGCCCATCACCACCGCGATCTCGTCGTCGTTCGCCCCGGCGAGTTTGATCAGGCCGGTGTAAACGCCCACCTTGCCGGCGGGCAGGGCGAAGGCGTTGATCTGGTCGGACTCGAACACGACGAACTCCCACTGCGCGTTCGGCAAGTCGCGGCCCACCGCGCCGGCGATGCGTTTGCCGATGCGCTGGATGCGGGCGTTCACCGCCGGGTCGGTGGAGATTTTTTCCTGTTTCTTGATCTGGTTAAAGGCCGACACCCCCATCTGCGCCTCCTCGGCCGCAGACATGAGGATCAGCTGCTTGCGACCGGTCTCCGGAACCGTCGCGCAACCGCTCAGCAGGGACAAAACCCCGGCGACAAAAACAACCAGAACGGTGGAGAGCCGATTTTTCATGCGGACAGAACTAGCCTCCGGCGAAAGCGCGGCAATCCCGCATCACACCGGGGCCGCCTCGCGCTCCGCCGCCTCCACCTCGCGCCCGATCTCCGCCGCCCGCTTGAGCCCGCGCGCGCTGCCGTGGCCGGTGATTTTTACGCAGGCGGCGTCCAGCAGAACGTAGACCATCGGGATCACGAAGAGGGTGATGATCGTCGAGAGCCCGAGACCGCCCACGATGACGATGCCGAGCGGGTTGCGCGACTCCGCACCCGCCCCGGTCGCGATGGCCAGCGGCAAAGCCCCAAGGATGGTGGAAATCGAGGTCATGAGGATGGGCCGGAAACGCAGTGTCGCCGCCTCGAAAGCCGCCGCCGCCGCCGCCCGGCCCTCGAGTTGGAGCTCGTTGGCGAACTCCACGATCAGGATGCCGTTCTTCGCCACCAACCCGATGAGCATGATCAACCCGAAGCGCGAAAAGAGGTTGTCGGTCATCGGCACGCCCCAGAATCGACTGAGGTAGAGCACCATCACACCGCCGGCGATCGCCACCGCCACGCCGGAGAAAATCGTCACCGGGTGCAGCCACGATTCGAACTGCGCCGCCAGCACCAGAAAGGAAAACAACAGGGCCAACACGAACAACACCCACGCGTCGCTGGCGCTCTCCACAAACTCGCGCGTCTCGCCCTCCCAGGCGGTGCGCACGTTGGCGGGCAGCACCCGACGCGCGACCGCCTCGAACTCGGCCACGCCGTCGCCCTGCGTGCGCCCCGTCGCGAGTTGTCCGGTGATGGTGATGGAGCGCTGCCGGTCGAGGTGGGGAAAAGCCTCCGGCACGACCGTTTCCCGGGCGTCGACCAGGTTGCTGAGCTGGACCAGCTGCCCGCCCGCCCCGCGCACGTAGATCGAGGCGAGATCGGAGGGCTGGAGGCGGTTCTCCTCCGCCATCTGCACGATGACGTCGTATTCCTCCGCCGCGCGCCGGAACCGGGTCACCTGCCGGCCGCCGAAAAGCGATTCCAGCGTCGTGGCGATGTCCGCCACGGGCACGCCCAGATCCGCCGCGCGCGCCCGGTCGATCCCGACGTCGAGCTGCGGTTTGTTCGGCTGCGGCTCGATCCGTATCTGTCCCAGCACGACGCTCTCGCGCAGCTCGGTGGCAAACCGGTCCGCCGTCCGGCGCAGCTCTTCGTAGTCCGAGCCTTGCAGGACCAGCTGCACCCCGCCCGATCCGCTGCGGCGCCCGCCCAGCGGCCGCACCGGCGACGCGATCATCAGGCCGCCGGTGTTGTCCTTCAACTTTCCCCGCAGCTCGCGAATCACCTCCTGGGTGGACCGGTCGCGCTCCTCCCAGGGTTTCAGGGAAACGAAGGCGAAGCCGCGGCTGGCCGAGCCGAACTGGCCGCCGCCGGTGCTGCGGAACCACCGCTCGACCTCGGGCGTCTCGGCCAGGATTTTTTCCACCTCGCCCGCGTAGTTCGAGGCGTAGACCGGGCTCGAACCGAGCGGGAAGTTCATGATCAACCGAAAGAGCCCCCGGTCCTCCTCGGGCGTGAGCTCGCGTTGCAGCTGGGTGAAACTCCAGAGTCCGGCGACGGTAAACAGGGCCGTCCCGCCGAGGACCAGCGCCCGTCGCCGCAGCGCCGCCGTGAGCACGCCGGCGAAGGCCGCGTTGAACCGGGCGAAAACCGGTTCCGTGCGACGATACAGCCAGCCGTGGTCCGGCGCGCCCCGCGCGTCCCGCTTCAGCTTGAGCAGGCGCGAACACAACATCGGGGTGAGGGTCAGCGCCACGATGGAGGAGAAGGTCACCGCCAGAGCCAGGGTGATGCCGAATTCGTAAAACAAACGGCCGGTGCTGCCCTTCTGGAAGGCCACCGGGACGAACACCGCGATGAGCACGAGGGTGGTCGCGATGACCGCGAAGGCCATCTGCCGGGCGCCGAAGACCGCCGCCCGCACCGGCTCCTCGCCGTGCTCGATCCGGCGGTAGATGTTTTCCAGCATCACGATGGCGTCGTCGACCACCAGACCCACCGCCAGGACCAGGGCGAGGAGGGTGAGCAGATTGATGCTGAAGCCGAGCCACGACATCGCCGCGAAGGTGCCGATGAGCGAGACCGGGATGGCCAGCAGGGGCACGACGGTCGCCCGCCAGTCGCGCAGGAAAACAAAGAGGGTGATGATCACCAGCACGCAGGCCTCGAGCAAGGTGCGGTAGACCTCCTTCACCGACCGGTCGACAAAGATGCTCGTGTCGTAGGCCACGTCCACGCTGACCTCGGCGGGCAGGTTGCGTTTGATCTCCGGCACCGTGGCCATGACCGCCGCCGCCACCTCGAGCAGATTGGCCTGGGACTGGCGCACCACCCGCACGCCCACGGTGTTGCGGCCGCTGAAACGATTGTCGCTCCGGTAGTCGTCCGAACCGAGCTCCACCCGCCCGACGTCGCGGAAGCGCACCTGGTAGCCGTCCCGGGTGGCGAGCACGAGGTTTTCAAATTCCGACACCTCATCGAGGCGTCCGTCCAGCCGGACCGGAAACTCGCGGGTCAGCGATTCGATGCGTCCGCTGGGCACGTCCACGTTTTGCTCGCGCAGGGCCCGCTCCACGTCCGCCACCGCCAGGCCCTGCGCCGCCAGCCGATCCGCGTCCACCCACAGGCGCATGGCGTAGCGCGGCCCGCGTAGTTCGACCTGGGATACGCCGGGGATGGTCTGAAGGCGCTGGACCGCGATCCGGTCCGCCAGTTCGGCCAGCTCGAGGCGGGAGATCACCGGGGAGTTGAAGGAGAGCACCAGCACCGGCTCGTCGTCCGCGTCGGCCTTGGACACCTCCGGCGCCCGCACCTCGTCGGGGAGCCGCTCCAGCACCCGCCCCACCCGGTCGCGCACGTCGTTGGCGGCCGAGTCGACGTCGCGGTCGAGGTTGAATTCGAGGGTGATGTTCGAGCGCTCCTCCGAGGAGTCCGACCGCATCAGCCGCACCCCGTCGATCGCGCTCAACTGCTCCTCCAGCGGATCGGTGATCTGCGTCTCCACCACCTCCGCCGCCGCGCCCGGATAACCCGTCGAGACCGACACCACCGGCGCGTCGATGTCCGGATACTCGCGCACCGGCAGGGAGTTGAACGACAGCAGCCCCACCGTCACGATGACGAGGGACAGGACGACGCAGATCACCGGTCGCCGGATGGAAAGATCGGAGAGGATCATGGCTGGTCGCTCCCGAGCGGTTTCATCGCCACGAAGGCCGGCACCGGGTCCAGCGGCGCGCCGGGAAACAGGACCAGGGCGCCCGCGCCCGAGGCCACGATGCGCTCGCCGGCCGCGAGGGTGTTCGACCCGGCCGGGCGTATCTCCACCCGGGACCCCACCCGCAGGCCGGTCTCGACGCCGACAAACCGCGCCACCGGCCGGCCTTCCTTTTCCCCCACCGCGATCACCTGGACGCCACGCACACCGGCCACCAGCGCCGCCTCCGGCACGACGAGGACCTGCTCGCGGGTGGAGAGCACGATCTTCACCGAGGCGAACATGCCCGGACGGAACGACGGCGGCGGCTCGCGCAGGACCGCCTTGACCTCGCTGGCCCGCACCGCCGGGTCGATGCTCGCGCTGACAAAAAACACCTCTCCCTCGGCCTCGACCGGTTGCTCGGCCGCGCCGATGCGCACCCGCGCGGTGATCCGCGTGCCCGGCCCGACCTGCGGGATGCTGCGCTCCGGCACGCGGAAAGCGACCTTGAGGACCGAGAGGTCGTCCAGGGTCGTCACCACCGCCGCCGGCGTGGCGTAGTCGCCCACCGAGAGCCGTCGCGCCCCGAGCACGCCCGCCGTGGGCGCGACGATGCGGGTCCGGGCCAGCCGAACACGCAGGAGTTCCAAGGCGGCCCGCGCCGCGCGCTCCTCGCTCCGCACCCGGTCCACCTCCGCCTGCGCCAGGGTGCGGTCCGCCACCAGCATATCCGCCCGTTCCCGGTTGATCCGCGCCAGATCGGCCCTCGCCTCCGCCTCCTCGACCTGGGCCCGCAACTCGGCATCGTCGAGCCGCACCAAAAGCGCGCCCTTCTCCACCGCCCGCCCCTCCTCAAACGTGATCTCGCGCACCAGCCCGGCGAGCTCGGGGTGGATGGTGACGGACTCGTTTGCCTCCAGGCTGCCCGCGACTTCGAGGGTCTCGCGCAGGTCTTCGCGCACCACCTCCACCACCTCGACCCGCTGCGGCGGGCGGGCGCCCGAGGCGGGCGCCGGCCCGCTCGGTTTACAGGCGGCGGCAAAAAGAAACGGGATCGCTAACCACAGGCGGCAAAACTTCATCCCCCACGGGACGCCACGTCGGCCGACCGGGCAAGCGTGGTCCCGGGAAAATCGGTCCGCCCGATGGTGCCGGCGACGGGAAAACCCGCTCAGCCGACGTGACGCGCGTAAGCCTCGGCGTCGAGCAGCCCGGCCGGCGCCGTTCCGTCCAACCGCAACTTGAGCATCCAGCCCGCCCCGTAGGAATCGCGGTTCAGGAGCTCGGGCGCGGCGTCGAGCCCGGCGTTGACCTCCAGCACGGTCCCCGCGACCGGCGCGTAGAGGTCCGAGGCGGCCTTGACCGACTCCACCACGCCGAAAACCGCCCCGGCGGCGAGCGTCGCGCCGGCCTTGGGCAGTTGCACAAAGGTGATGTCGCCGAGGCTGGACTGGGCGTAGTCGGTGATGCCCACCAGCGCGGTGCCGTCGCCGGCGAGACGGACCCATTCGTGGGATTTGGCGAAGTGAAGATCGGCGGGAATGTGGCTCATGGGAAAAAGGGCGGGGAAAACTCAGCCGCGGCGCAAGGGCACGAAGGGCGGACGAACCGGAAGCAGCGTGATGTCCACGCCGCGGATATCCACCGCGAGCGGGACGTGAACGGCGGCGGTGTCGATCAGGGCCGAGCCGATCGCCTCGTTCAACAGAGGCGAAAGCGTGCCGGAGAGCACCCGGCCGACCGGCGCGCCGTCCGGACCTTTGACCGGCGTGTCCGCGCGCACGATGCGGCGGTCTCCGGTGCGAAAAAACACCACGCGGCGGGCCGGGCCCTCCGCCTTTTCCCGGGCCAGCGCGGTGTGGGCGAGGCAGGGACGATCCTTGGCGAGCTTGACCGTCCAGCCCAGGCCCGCGGCGATCGGCGAGATGGAGGGGGAGAGTTCATGGCCGTGCAAAGGAAAGCCCGCCTCGAGCCGCAGGCTGTCGCGCGCGCCCAGCCCGGCCAGCTCGAGTCCGTGCGGCGCGCCGGCCGCCAGCAGGGCCTCCGCCAGCGCCACGGCGTCGTCCGGGGCGTGATAGAGCTCGAAGCCATCCTCGCCGGTGTAGCCGGTGCGACTGATGAGGCAGCGCACACCGGCCACCGTGCCCTCGCAGAAGGAGTAGTTCACCAGCAGCCCGAGTTTCGCGCCGGTCAGGGTTTGCAGGATGGCCGCGCTGGCCGGCCCCTGGAGGGCGAGCAGGGCGGTGTCGGCGCTGCGATCGGTGAGGGTCACGGCAAAATCCGCCGCCCGCCGCGCCATCCAGGCGAGATCGGCGGCGATGTTGCCCGCGTTGATGCAGAGCAGGTAGTCCCCCGGCGCGCGCAGGTAGATCAACAGATCGTCGAGCGTGCCGCCGTCCTCCGCGCACATCGGGGTGTAGAGCACCCGGCCGGGTTGGAGACGCGCCACCTCGTTGGTCACGAGGTGCTCGAGAAACTCCAGCGCCTGCGGCCCCTTTACCTCGACCTCGCCCATGTGGCTGACGTCGAAGAGTCCGGCGGCGCGGCGCACCGCCTTGTGTTCCTCCAGAATCGAGCGGTATTGCACCGGCATCTCCCACCCGGCGAAGTCCACCAAACGTCCGCCTCGGGCGGCGTGAAAATCGCGAAGCGGGGTGCGTTGCAGGGCGCTCATGAAGTTCCTCCTAGCAGGCGCGCCGACCGGCCGCGCGAGCAACAAAAAAGGCACCCGAAGACCGGGTGCCCAAAAGGAGACCGAAGAGCCGCGACGTGTCGCTCAGTTCAGCGTCTGGAAGGTCGCGAGGATCTTATCGACCAGATACTTGTGGTCGGCCTTGGTGAGGTCGCCACTTTCCAGCAGGGCGTCGGCGCGGTTGATCTGGGCGGTGAGCTCGGAGTAGCGGTCGCCGCCGCTGACGATCGCCATCGCGGGCTTCAACTCGACCACCATCTCGGCCGGGATGAGGTCCTTGGCCGCGCCCAGCTGATAATCGATACCCCAGCGGAGATAACGCGCGTCATACTCGGCCGAGGAAGGCATAAAAAGAGCGGAGCCGCCCTCGAAGCCGTTTTTGGCCAGATCCACGCGGAACACCTCGTCGCGTTTCAACTTCACCTTGAAGGGCGTCTGGCCGACCTCGGTGCCGTTGATCTTGGCCGTGGCGCTCTCCGGGGCGGAGCGCACCACCACGGCTTGTTTCCGGCCCTTGGAGAACACCGCGCAGCCGGTGTGGGAAAGGGCGACAAATCCGACCAGGACGGACGCAAACAACACAGAGGGTTTCATAGGGGATGGCGGAGTGTTTTACATCTTGGCCGGGGGTCAAGGGCAATGCGGCCCGGCGCCGGCGGGTTTTTGCTGTTGGTTCCTCCCGCCCGACGCCCCACACCTCGGGCTTTGCGTATGCCTCCGCTCCTCGCCTATTGGGTTCACGATCTCAGCCCGTTTTTGCTCCGTTTTTCCGAGACGGTGGGCGTCCGCTATTACGGCTTGGCCTACCTGGCCGGTTTCGCCTCCGCCTGGTGGCTGCTGCGGCGCTACGAGAAGAGCGGACGCACCACGCTGACGGGCGAACAGGCGGGCGACCTGATGACAGCTCTGGTGATCGGTGTGCTGGCGGGCGGGCGCGTCGGGTATTTTGTTTTTTATCAACCGCGGGCGCTGCTGGACGATCCGTTCAGCCTGTTCGCGGTGTGGGACGGCGGCATGGCCAGCCACGGCGGCTTTATCGGGGTGGCGCTCGCCCTCGCCTGGTCGGCGTGGAAGTTTAAGCTGCCCTGGCGCCACCTCGCCGATTTGATCGCGAGCACCGCATCGGCCGGAATCCTGTTCGGCCGCTTGGCCAACTTCATCAATGGCGAGCTCTGGGGCAAGGTCGCCACCGTGCCCTGGGCGGTGATTTTTCCCGCCAGCGCGCCCGAGGGGACGCCGCTGGAGCTTATCCCGCCCCGCCACCCGTCGCAGCTCTACGCCGCCGCCCTGGAGGGTGCCCTGCTGCTCGGGTTCGCACAGTGGCTGTTGTGGAAAACCCCCTGCCTGCGCCGCACCCCCGGCCGGCTCGCCGGGCTCTATCTGCTGGGCTACGCCGTGATGCGGGCGCTGAGCGAGGTTTACCGCGAGCCCGACGCCGGCCTGATCCTGGGCCTCAGCCGCGGCACGTTTTATTCGATTTTTATGGTCGTCGCCGGCCTCGCGCTGTGCCTCATCCCCGGCCGCCCCCTGCCCGACCCGGTCACGCCGGAGCCGAAAAACTAAAACCCGCCGCCGCCAGCGCGACCCTCACCGCGGCGAGCAACCGCGCCGCCGCCGGGCCGTCGCCGTGCACGCAAAGGGTCCGCACCCGGCCCGCACCCGCCAGACGCAGGGCCTGCGCCACCGCCAACGCCTCGTCTTCGATCAGCGCCCCCGCCTCGCCGCGCGCGATCAGCGTCCCGTCCGGGCGGTAGCCGCGATCGATAAAACCCTCCGGCACAAAACGCAGCCCGACTTCGCGGGCCGCGTCCGCCAGGGCGCCGTCCGGCGGCCCGAAGATCGCGACGCCCGGTCCCAGGCCGGCCGCCGCCGCCGCCACCGCGACCCGCGCGGCGGCCGGTTCCGTATCGAGGTAGTGATACAAGGCGCCGTGGGGCTTGAGGTGGACCACCGCCCCCCCCTCCGCCGCCGCCGCCGTGGCGAGGGCCGCGAGCTGGCCGGCGAGGAGCTCCCCGAGCGCACCGGGGTCGAGCGCGACCGGACGGCGCCCGAAGTTCACCCGGTCGGCGTAGCCGGGATGGGCCCCGACCGCGACGCCGCGCGCGCGCGCCCGCCGGCAGGCCGCGCGCATCGTCTCCGGATCGCCGGCGTGGCCGCCGCAGGCGAGGTTGGCCGAGGTGATGCCGGCCGCGAAGAGCGCCTCCTCCCCGGGCGCGCCCTCGCCGAGGTCGGCGTTAAGGTCGATGACCCGCCCCGCCGTCATCGCAAAAGCCCCAGCCCGACCCGCAGGCGTGCGAGATCCGCCGCCACCTTGAGCCGCGCCTGCTGCGCGGCGGAGAGGTCGGTCATCCGGAACACGATCTCCGCCCCGGGCCGGGCCTGGGCCAGGCGGGGCAGATCTATCGAGGCCACCTGCCCGAGCTGCGCGTAGCCGCCTATGGTCTGTCCCTCCGCCATGAGCACGATGGGCTGACCATCCGGCGGCAGCTGGACCGTGCCCGGCACGACCGGACGGGAGACCTCGCCGCCCGCCGCCGAGGGCACCGTGAAAGCCTCCCCCTGCAAGCGCAGGCCCATGCGGTCGGACTTCGCGCTGAGCTGAAACCGCCGCGCCTCCACCGCCCGCGCCGCGCCGTCCGGGCCATGCCGGCGAAAAATCCGCGCCCAATCCGGACCCGGGATCAGCCGCACCTCGACCACCGCCCGACGCTCCGGCGGCGGCACCGGCGCGGCCAGCCGCCACCCCGCGCCACCCGGCACGTCTTCGGGCCGCGCGGCGCCCAGCGGCACCCGATCCCCCGTTTCCAAGGCCCGCCCGCCCAGCCCGCCAAACCCCGCGCCGACCACCGTGCCGGCCCCGCCGAGGACCAGCGGAGTGCGCACCCCGCCGCCCGCGAAGGCGATGTAAAGCCGCGCCCCGCGCTCCAGCACCGAACAGTCCAGGATGGCCCCCGCCTCCAGCCGTAGCGGCCGCCCCGCCGGCCGCCCCGCCACTTCTGCGCCCGCCAGCGCCAGCGTCACCGCCTGGGAAAACCGCAGGACCGGACCGACATAGGTGCACTCCAGCACCGCCGCCCCGGGCGGGTTGCCCACCGCGAGGTTGGCCACCGCCGCCGCCCACGGATCGAGCGCTCCGCCCGCCCCCAACCCCGCCGCCGCAAAACCCCGCCGCCCCAGGTCCTGCACGGTGGTGAGCGCGCCGGGTTTGAGCACTTCGGCGTAACGCACCAGCCCCGGCTCGCGCGAACCCGCCGCTCGCGCCCTGGGCAGGGAGGCGACCGGCGCCGCGGCCAATTTGTCCACCGCCTTGAATTTCACCTCGTCCCCCGCCGCCAGCCGCGCCGGGGTCTCCAGCGCGGGGTTGAACAACTCCAGCGCGGTGCGGCCGATCAATTGCCAGCCCCCCGGTGTCTCGCGCGGGTAGATGCCGGTCTGCGCCCCGCCTATGCCCACCGCGCCCGCCGGCACGCGCAGACGCGGGGTCGAGCGGCGCGGGGTCGCCAGCGCCTCGGGCAAGCCAAGCAGGTAGGGAAACCCGGGCGTGAAACCGATCGCCGCCACCTGGTAGCTCGCCCCGGTGTGCAGTTTGACCACCTCGTCGGCGGAGCGCTTCGCCACCTTCGCCACGTGGTCGAGGTCCGGACCGTGTTCCCCGCCGTAACACACCGGAACCAGGTGCGTCCGCGCCGCGCGAACCTTGCGCGCGGCCGTCGGTCCGTCGCCCGCGAGGTGGCGCTCCAGCCACTCCGCCACCACCCGCCAGGGCAGCTCGCCGCGCGGCGTCGGCACCCGCTCGGGTTCGTAGGTCACCCCGATCGAGGCGTAGGCCGGCACGATCTCGACCACCCCCTCCAGACGATCCGCCGCGAGGTCGGCCGCGAGCGCGCGCACACGGGCGAGCCGGGCCGCGTCCGCCGCACCCGCCAACGTGACCAAAAACGCCGTGTCTCCCATCGCTTGCAGACTCATGCGCGCACCTTGGCCACGCCCCCGCCCGGGCACAAGCCGCCACGCCGACCGGGGGCTTTCCCGGTTCTCCCCGAGGCTGGGACCACGGCCCGATTTTTTCGACACCCGGCCTTATCCTCGACCCCGGCCCGCCTGATAAAGCGCCGGAATGGATTGCCCTTCCGCCGCCGGCGACGACAGGTTGCGCTTTCCCTCGCATGCTCCGCCTCCTTTTCGTTCCCCTTTTGGTCAGTCTCACCGCGCTCGTTTTTACCGGCTGCCGCCGCGAGGAGATCCGCACCTACACGGTCAAAAAAGACCCCGCCGCCTCCGCGCCGTCCGCCGCCGCCACCGACGCCACCACCGCGCCGGCCCCCGGCTCCGACGCGGCGATGCGCAACACCGCCGTCACCACCGCCGACGGTCGCGGCCTGGCCTGGACCGCCCCCGCGCACTGGACGGTCGGCCCGGAGAAGGCCATGCGCAAGGCGACCTACCTCGTGCCCGGGGAAAACGGAGCGCCCGGCGCCGAGCTGGCCGTGACCGCCTTCCCCGGCGATGTCGGAGGCACGCTGGCCAACATCAACCGCTGGCGCGGCCAGCTCTCGCTCCCGCCCATCGGCGAGACCGAGCTCGCCTCGGCCCTGACCCACCTCGACGTCGGCCCGCTCCACCTCGACCACGTCGAGCTCGCCTCCGCCGGGACGCCGCCCGCCCGCCGCGTGCTCGGCGCCCTCGTGCCCCACGCCGGCGCGACCTGGTTTTTTAAACTCGACGGGCCCGACGCGGTCGTCGCCCGGGAAAAGGCCGCCTTCCTCGCCTTCCTGCAAACCCTCCGCCCCGCCAACTAGCCCGCCGAATCGCGCCTGCACCAAGCGAACGCCGCCGCCCTTGATCTTCATCTTCTCACCCTAAACCCGCCGCGCCCGCGCGGCGTCCCCATGCGCGCCCTTTACCTCGAATTTGTCCGCTTTTTTGTCTCGCTCCGCCTGACCGTCGGCCTGCTCGCGCTGTCCGCCCTGCTGGTGTTTCTGGCCACGCTCGACCAGGTCCACCTCGGCATCTGGGCGGTGCAGGAAAAGTGGTTCAAGAGCTTCATCGTGTTGCACGAGATCAAAGGCTTCCCGGTGCCGATTTTCCCCGGCGGCTACTTCATCGGCGGCCTGTTGTTGATCAACCTCGTCGCGGCCCACGCGAAACGCTTCGCCGTCACGTGGAAAAAGGCCGGCATCCAGCTGGTCCACGGCGGCCTTATCCTGCTCCTGCTGGGCGAGCTTTTCACCGGCCTGCTCCAGGAGGAATACCAGATGCGCCTGGATGAGGGCCAGACCCGCAACTATTCCGAGAGCTGGCGCTTCAACGAACTCGCCGTGATCGACGTCACCGACCCCGAGAAGGAGGTCGTGACCGCCATCCCGGAGAGCCACCTCGCCCGGGCCAAACCCATCGCCCCCGACGCCCTGCCCTTTCGCATCATCCCGCGCGCCTACTACCCGAACGCCTCGCTGATGATGCGCGAGCAAGCGCCCGCCGGGCAGCGCACGGTGGAGAACACGTCCGATCAGGGCATCGGCCCGCGCCTCGCCATCACGCCCCTGGCCAAGACCTACAAGATGGACCAACGCAACCTGCCCACCGCGCTGGTCGAGGTCGTGACTCCGGAGGGCGGGAGCCTCGGCACCTTTCTGGTCTCGACCATGCTGACCGAGCCCGACCGCTTCACCGCCGCCGGGCGCGAGTGGCGCCTGAGCCTGCGTTTCCAGCGCGCCTACAAGCCCTACTCGCTGACCCTGCTGGACTTCACCCACGACCGCTACGCCGGCACCGATATCCCGAAAAACTTTTCCAGCCGCGTGCGTCTGGTCACGCCCGACGGCAGCCAGGATCGCGAGGTCCTGATTTTTATGAACAACCCGCTGCGCTACGACGGGATGACGTTCTACCAGGCGGGCTTCGACAACAACGACAAGACCACCGTGCTCCAGGTCGTGCGCAACCCCTCGTGGGTCATCCCCTACCTCAGCTGTCTGCTGATGGCGGTGGGGCTGTTTTGGCAATTCGGCTGGCATCTCGTGCTTTTCTCCGCCCGCCGCTCCGCCCCCGGGGTCGAGCCCTCCCCCGCCCCGCCCGGACCGGTCGTGGCGCTCGGCCTGGTGCTCGCCCTGCGCCTTTTCGCCGGTCTGGTCGGGCTCTGGGTCGGAGCCTCCGCCGACGGCACCCCGGCGGCCATCGCTCTCGGGGTGCTCGGGGCCGAGTTCCTCGTCTGCGCCGCCCTGCTCTTTGGTCTCGCCGCCCGCCGCGCCTGGGTGGGCGGCCTGCTGCGCGCCTACACCGGGTTCGCCGTGGTCCTTCTCGCCGGCGTCGCGGCCTACGGCTTCCTCGGCGGCGATATCTACGACGCCATCCTGCGCTGGGTGGTGATCGGCGTCCACCTGCTCACCGCCGCCGGCCTGCTCGCCCTCGCCCGCGCCTTCTCCGGCCCCGAGACCCGCGCCTACCTCGGCGCCACCCCGGCCAGCGCCTGAACGCGGACCCGACGCACCATGAAAAAAATCTTTCCCCTCTTACTTTTGCTGCTCGGCATCGCCTACGTCGCCTCGACCCTGCGCGCGCCGGCCGACCCCGCCGACGCGCCCGACACCGTCGCCTTCGGACGCCTGCCCGCGCTGGTCGGCGGGCGTATCAAACCCCTCGATACCGTCGCCCGCGCCACCCTGCTCCAGTTCCAGGGCCGCCAGACCGTGCGCCTCGCCGACGGAACCAGGATCACCCCCTCCCGCTGGATCGCCGACGTGCTGCTCGACGACCGCAAGGCCAACTCCTACCAGGTCTTCGAGATCGTCCACCCCGACCTGCTCGCCCTGCTCAAGCTGACCGAGACCGACGGCGCCGGCAAAAAACGTTTCTCCTACGCCCAGCTCACCCCCGGCCTGGAGGAGCTGGAACGCCAAGCGCAGCTCGCCCTGCCCATCGAGGCCCAGCGCCGCACCCCCTTCCAGCGCGCCGTCGTCGCCCTGCGCGACAACATCGGCCTCTACGTCCGCCTCCAGGCGTCCTTCATCCCTCCGGAGCTCGACGAGCCCCTGAACACCCTCCGCACCTTCCAGGATACCCTGCCCGAGAGCATCGGCGCCGTGCGCCTGCGCCAGCAGAAGCAGCCGCACAACGAGGCCGCCGCCTCCCGGCTGATGGACCTCGCGTCGCGCTTCGATTTTATGGCCCAGAACGCCTACCTGCTGCCCATCCCGCCGGATGACGCGGAGAAGGACGACACCGCCTGGCGCAAGACCGGCGCCGTGCTGCTCGAAACCTTCCAGACCGGCGCGATCGACGCCCACGCCTTCAGCTACGCCGGCCTCGCCTACGCCTGGCGCGGGCAAAAGGCGGAGGAGTTCAACACCATCGTGAAACTCCTGCGCGCCGAGACCCGGACCCGTTTCGCCGCCCAACTCGCCAAGGTGGACGCCGAGACCCGCTTCAAGGCCGCCGCGCCGTTCTACACCGGCATGGTGCTGTTTGTCGCCACCCTGCTGCTCGCCCTCGCCTCCTGGCTGAAATGGCCCGCGACCCTCGCCCGCTCCGCGTTTTACCTGCTCGGCCTCGCCTTTGTGCTCATGACCGCCGGCATCGCCACCCGCATGTGGCTGGAGGGCCGCCCGCCCGTCACCAACCTCTACTCGTCCGCCCTTTTTGTCGCCTGGGGCGCGGTCGGGCTCTGCCTTATCCTGGAAAAGATCCACCCCCGCGGCCTGGCCAGCGCGGCCGGCGGCCTGATCGGCTTTTCCGGGCTGATCATCGCCCACCACCTTTCCCTTTCCGGCGACACGCTGGAGATGATGCGCGCCGTGCTCGACTCGAACTTCTGGTTGGCGACCCACGTGGTGATCATCACCATCGGCTACAGCGCCACCTACCTCGCCGGTTTCCTCGCCGCCCTCTACATCCTGCGCGGGGCCCTTACCCGTTCGCTCGACCGCGACACCGCC
>CAMCHD010000033.1 GCA_945874545.1 Akkermansia muciniphila
GCGCAACAAGGCGTGGTTTTGCCCTTCGCCGCGGGATTCGCGTTGATCGGCGGCGGCGTGCTGTGGGCGACCCGAAGCGGGGGCGGCCAAAGCGCGCCCTAATCCCCCACGACACTCGCCATCGCCGGTCCTCAGTGACCGGCGCCGGCGGCACCCAGGTAGTTGCCATAGCCCACCAGAACGGTGGAAAGGATCAGCACCAGGAGCCCGGCCGCGACCCACCCGCGCGTCCGTGCGCTCACGCCTTTCCACTCGTGCAGCAGGATGCCCCACACCGTGCTGAAAATGATGATGGTCGCCATGTGCAGCGTCCAGCTGGAGAACTTCAACTCCGCGCCCATCCGCGACTCGCCCATGCTGTAGAAAAAAAACTGGAGATACCACGCCACCCCCCCGAACGCGCAAAACGCCAGATTTCGCGCCACCGGCGCACGGGAGCCGTCAGCCGCCTTGCCGGCGTATTCGCCGAAGGTGCCGCGCTTGGCGTTCAGGAATAGGCACCAAACCAGGTTGGTCGTCAGGCCTCCCAGCAGGATGACCACCAGCAGCGGCAAGGCGGCCCACAGGGTCGGCGTGCCCTGCGCCACCGCCGTCTCGATCACCGGTGCGCCCGCCCGAAACGCGAAGGACATACAGGCGCTCAGCAACCCGCAAACACCGGCGATGACCAACCCTTTGCCCAGGGAAAACTCCGCCACCGTCGCGCGTTTCTGCTCGTCCGTGATGTCCTTCTCCTTCCCCAACCCGGCCGCGCCGCTGAAGACGATGCCGAGCAGCGACACGCCCACCCCGGCCAGGGTCCAGAGGCCCGCCGGCGTCGCGGCCAGCGCCGCCAGTTTGCCGTCCCAAAGCGGCGGCACCAACGTGCCGAAAGCGGCGCAGAATCCCAGCGCCACCGCATAGCCGAGCGCGATCCCGAGGTAGCGCATCGAGAGCCCGAAGGTCAGCCCGCCCACCCCCCACAGCGCGCCCAGCAACCAGGCCTGAAACAAGGCATCCCCCGGCGCCGCCGCCAGGATCGCGAAGGTCCCCGGCACGAGCACCAGCGCCGCCACGAGCGGAGCCAGGAGCCAGCTGAACACCCCGCCGCTGATCCAGAAGGTTTCCCACGACCAGCCGCGCACCCGGCGGTAGGGCAGATAAAAACTGGCGGCGGCGAGCCCGCCGATGGCGTGAAAAATCACGCCCAGCACAGGATTCGAATCGGTGACGGAATTCATAGGAGTGGGCCCTTTGTTCGGCGGCAGTTCAGCAGACGCGGCAGCACTCCATCCCGAGGAGCGCGGCGAGTTTTTCCAACTTGGGCAGGATATGGCCCACCCCCACCGCACAATGATGCGCCGGACCATGGCTGTTCCAGGCATTCACGAAACGCCGCGCGCCGATCGGGAAACGGTAACGGCTGTTGGTGTTGCCGATCTCCAGGATGGGCCCCGCCACCGATTCGCCCTCGGCCGCGAGCAGTTTCAGTTTCCCGTCCCGCGTCTGCACCACCGAGAGCAGCGTCACCGGGCCGTGTTTGACCGACATCTCGACCGAGAGCCCGCGCCCGACCTTGCCGTGGTAAACCGAAAGCGGCCTGACCTTCGTGCGCCCCTCCGCGATCGCCAGGTGACCCGGACCATCGTGCCCCATCAACACGACGTCGGCCGTGAAATCCATCGCGTAATATTCGGTGAAGGAGCCGCCCACGCCAAAGCTGTCCATGATCTTCATTGCCTGGGCGTTCTTGATCTCCAATTCCCCGGCCACCGGCACGCCGCGCGCGGTGAGCAGCGAGTTGCCGAGGATGATGGAGGAGATGGCGTCCTCGTTCTCCACGTTGCCCGTGCCCATGTAGTAGTAGGCGAGCGAACCGAGCCGGTGCTCCGCCACCAGACGATCGAGCGCCACCGAGGTGCGCGCCGCCCGTTCCAGCTCCCCCGGCGGACAATCCGGCTGCACGTCGAACGAGGTCCGAAACTCCTCCACCCGCAGCGCGATTTGCGCGTCCGAAACCTGCCGGCGCAGGGCCGCGAGCTCGTCGACCTCCACGATCTCGATGTGGCCGCCGAAGTGGGCGCACTGCTGGGTCAGATCGGAATAGATGTCCAGCATGCCGTTGTAGTAGTGGCCCATCACACCGAGCCGGTTGTGCTCCATCACGTGCGCCACCCGCGCCGCCTCCATCCAGCCGTCGATCTCGGCCCACGCCTCCGCGTCCCCGTGCAACAGGCCGGTGACCTGGTGAAATGGCACGCCGCACCGGTTAAACACGTTCGCGATCTCCGGCACCGGGCAGGCCCCGCAGTGCGCCAGCCACTCGCCGGTCATCGCGGTGCGATCGCCCATGCGATTAAAGGTCGCGTAATCCAGCGCCGCCGCGGGTTGAAGGTTGAGGATGATGACCGGCACCTTGGCCCGGCGCACCACCGGCAGCACGGTGGACGACAACGCATAGGTCGTGACGTGCAGGAAAATCAGGTCCACGTCCGCCTGCCGGAAGGCGTGCCCTGCCGCCTGCGCCTTCTCGGGATTGTCGACCAACCCGAGATTGACGATCTCGACTCCAGGCCGGGCGAGCCGGCCGGCCACGGTCTCGACGTAGCCGCGCAAACGTTCTTCGAGGCCGGAAAACTGGGGCCAATACGTGTCCAGACCGATGCCAAAGAGGCCGATTTTTACGGGGTTCATGCGTGATGGGGTATACACGAGACCATAGCAAATGCCACAGGCTTCCGCCATGGGTGAAACGCCAACCGGCATACATGAAACATCACTTGACATCGCAGGTCAGAAACGTCTTCGTCAAATCGGGCGGTCCCTCCTCCCCGCCGCCTCCTCCCGAACCCCGTGCAGGACTACTTCCGCTACTTTCCCGCCTCGTCGCGCACCCGCATTTGGGGCTGTGAGATAGGCGCCATCGGCCACACCCGCATCCCCGCCGGCGCCTCCTACCCGCCCGCCCGCCACCCCGACGACCACCATTTCCACTGGGAACGCGGCCGGGTGCTGCAAAATCTCCAGATCGTGTTTATCGCCCAGGGCGGGGGGGTGCTGGAAAGCGCCCGGCCCGACGTCGCCCACCCGATTCGCGCCGGACAGGTGTTTGTGCTTTTTCCGGGCGTGTGGCACCGCTTCGCCCCGGCTCCCGACACCGGTTGGGTCGAACACTGGGTCGAGTGCTCCGGCCCCGCCTTCGCGGCCGCACTGGCAGCGGAAACCCTCACCCCCGAACGCCCCGTGCTCACTCCCCGGGACCCGGCGGAGATTCTGCAGCTCTTCCACCGCCTTCACGCCCTCGCCTCCGACCAGGGCACCACCGGACTGGATGCGGCGGCCACGCTCACCCTCCACCTGTTTGCCCGCCTCGACGAAATCACCGCCCGTCCGGCCAATCGCTCGACCAGCCTGCGCGAGCGGCTCGAGCACGCCCGTCGCCTCCTCACCGAGACCTGCGACCAACCGTTCGACGCCCCCGCGGTCGCCGCCGCGGTGGGCCTGGGGGTGTCCCATTTTCGCCAGGCCTTCCGCCTCGAATGCGGGATGTCCCCGCGCACCTTCCACGCCGAGGCGCGCCTGCGCCGCGCCGCCGACCTGCTGGTGAACACCACCCTCTCGACCAAGGAAATCGCCGATCTGCTGGGGTTTTCGTCGGCTTTCCATTTTTCCTATGCCTTCAAACGCGGCCGAGGGCTGGCCCCCACCCCTTGGCGCACGCGGCCGGCCATTCCTCCGACCGCCGGATTCCCGACCCATTGAACCGGATTCATCGGATAAACGTAACCGCGGAAGGCATCGACAAAGAACAGAGGCACTCCCAAAACCTAAAGCACACGGGAAAAGTTCCGCACCCTCGTCAACCGAAAGGTGGTCCCGGTCACTTTGTATCGGTATTTCTGATACGAAATGGACCGACGCCACGGGCGCGATCCGGCCCCTCGCTTCCGGGCGGGCGGGTCGGCCCGGCCCCCGCGGTTTTCCCACTCCGTCCCGCGTGTTTTTGGTTTTGGGATAGCCTCCGGCACGGGGAAAAGGTTTCTCTCCCCGGGAGATTCGCTTTGGTCTCTTTGCCTTGACCCAAACCCCACCCGCCAAACCCCACCCGCCATGAAGCCTCTGCTCGCGCTCGCTCCCGTCTTGTTTTGCCTCGGTCTGCTCTCCGGATGCGGCCGGTCCCCCGCGCCCGACACCGCCGCCGGCCCGGCCGCCCCGGCCAAGATCAAGATCGGCTTCCTGGTGAAACAACCCGAGGAGCCTTGGTTCCAGTTCGAGTGGAAAGGGGCCGACGCCGCCGCCGAAAAACACGGTTTCGAAGTCATCAAACTCGGCGTCGCCGACGGCGAAAAAACCATGTCCGCGATCGACAACCTCGCGGTCGCCGGGGCCCGCGGCTTCGTGATCTGCACCCCCGATGTCCGGCTCGGACCCGCCATCATGGCGAAGGCGAACCAGAAGGGGCTGAAGGTCTTTTCCATCGACGACCAGTTCGTGGGGGCGGATGGCAAGTTCATGACCGAGGTGCCCTACATCGGGATGTCCGCCTCCGCGATCGGCCGTTCCGCCGGCGAGAACCTCTTCCAGGAAATGACCCGGCGCGGCTGGTCTCCCGCCGAAACCGGGGTGTGCGTGGTCACCTTCGAGGAACTCGACACCGCCCGTGAACGCACCGACGGCGCCATCGCGGCCCTGCGCGCCGCCGGACTGCCGGCCGAACGCATCTTCAAGGCGCCGCAGAAGACCACCGACATCCCCGGCAGCTTCGACGCGGTCAACATCCTGCTCACCCGGCAGCCTTCCATCCGCCGCTGGCTCGTGGCCGGGATGAACGACAGCGCCGTCCTCGGCGCGGTGCGTGCGATGGAGGGCCGCGGCCTCGGCGCCGATCAAGTCATCGGCGTCGGCATCAACGGCACCGATTGCCTCGACGAACTGCGCAAGCCCGCCGCGACCGGATTTTACGGCTCGATCTTCGTGTCCGCGCCGCGCGAGGGGGCGAAGGCCGCCGAGATGCTTCACGCCTGGATCAAGGATGGCGTCACCCCACCCCTGGATACCCGCGAATCCGGCGTGCTCATCACCCGCGCAAATTTCGAGTCGATCCTGAAGGCCGAGGGCATCCTGCCCTGAGTCCAACCGTCTCGCCCGCCCCACTCCACCCGCCGCCATGCCTCCCGCCCCGCCCGCGCTGGCCTTCGAGGGTATCTCGAAAAGCTACCCCGGGGTGCACGCGCTGCAGGAGGTGTCCTTCGCGGTCCGGGCCGGGTCGGTGCACGCCCTGATGGGCGAGAACGGCGCGGGCAAATCGACCCTGCTGAAGATCCTCAGCGGCGCCCACCCGCCCAGCGCCGGGTGCCTGCGCCTCGCCGGCGAGGCGCGGGTGTTTTCGTCGACCTTGGAGGCGATGCAAGCCGGCGTGGCGGTGATCTACCAGGAGCTGCACCTCGTCCCGGAAATGACCGTGGCGGAGAATATCTTCCTCGGCCACCTGCCCGTCCGCCGCGGCGTGGTGGACCGCCCGCGCCTCCGCGCGCTCGCCGCGACCCAGCTCCGCCGCCTCGGCGAGGAGTCGATAGCCCCCGACACCCGCCTCGGCGGGCTGCCCCTCGGCCAACGCCAGATGGTCGAGATCGCCAAAGCCCTGAGCCGCGGCGCGCGGGTGATCGCGTTTGACGAGCCCACCAGCAGTCTCTCCGCCCGCGAGATCGAGCGGCTCTTCGGCGTGATCGCGGAACTGCGCCGCGAGGGCTGCGCCATCCTTTACGTGTCGCACCGCATGGAGGAGATTTTCCGCCTCGGCGACGCCTGCACCGTGCTGCGTGACGGCCGCCACGTGCAGACCTTCGGGCGCCTCGCCGAGACCACCCCGGAAGAGCTGGTGCGCGCGATGGTCGGCCGGGCCATCGCCGACGTGTTCGGCCGCACGCCGCGGACCCTCGGCGGCCCCGGCCTGGAGGTGGCCGGCGTGGTCGGCCCCGGCTTGCGCGCCCCGGCTTCGTTCGCGGTCGCCCGCGGCGAGGTGTTCGGGCTCTTCGGCCTGGTCGGCGCCGGACGCACGGAGTTGTTGAAAATCCTCTTCGGCTCGCCGGCCGCCACCGCCGGGGAGATCCGCGTGCGGGGCCGTGCGGTGGCCGTGCGCGGCCCGTCCGACGCCATCCGCGCCGGGATCGTCTATTGCCCGGAGGACCGCAAGCGCGAGGGCATCATCCCGCTCGGCTCGGTGCGCGAAAACTGCAACCTGAGCGCGCGGCGCAACACCCTGCGTTTCGGTGGCGTGCTCGACGAGAGCTGGGAACGGGAGAACGCGCGCCGCCAGATCGAGGCCCTCGGGGTGCGCACGCCGTCGGCCGACCAGCTGATCAAGAACCTCTCCGGCGGGAACCAGCAGAAGGTGATCCTCGGCCGCTGGCTGTCCGAACGCGTCGACGTGCTGCTGCTGGACGAGCCCACCCGCGGCGTGGACGTGGGCGCCAAGAGCGAGATCTATCAACTCGTGTTCAAGCTCGCCCGCGAAGGCGTGGCCGTGGTGGTGGTCTCCAGCGACCTGCCCGAGGTCCTGGGCCTGGCCGATCGCGTCGGCGTGATGCGCCATGGCCGCCTCGCGGCGCTCCTCTCCCGCGAGGAGGCCACGCCGGAACGCGTGCTCGGCCTCGCCCTCCCCGTCGAAGAAACCATCCCCGCCCCTCCATGACCGCCACGCCCGCCCGCGCCCGCCTCGCCGCCGCCCTCGACCGCGCCGGCATGCTCCTCGTCCTCGCCGTGCTGGTCGCGGTCTGCTGGGCCGCCGTCCCGGGCTTCGGCACCTCGCGCAACGCCGCCGATCTGCTGCTGCAGGTCTCCACCGTGGGCATGGTGGCCTCGACGATGCTGTTCTGCCTGGCGTCGGGAAACTTCGACCTCTCGGTCGGAACCGTCATCCCCTGCGGCGGCGTGCTCTGCGCCCTGGTGCTGCGCCAGACCGGCAGCGCCCCGCTGGCGATCGCCGTCGCCCTCGCCTTCGGCGCCGTGGTCGGTCTGGTGAACGGCGTGGTGGTGGCGAAATTCCGCATCAACGCGCTGATCGCGACCCTTTCGACCCTGATGATGGCGCGCGGGGCGGCCTTCGTTTTCGCCGAGGGCAAGTCCATCGGGATCAACTCGCCCGCCGTGCTGAATCTGGCGAACGTCGCCTTCCCGGTTTTTCGCGATCCGGGCACCGGGGCCATCGTGTTTCAAATCAGCCTGCCGGTCTGGATCTGCCTCGGCCTGTTCGCGTTTTTCGGGTTCGTGCTGGCGCGCACCGCCTTCGGGCGAAACACGCTCGCGATCGGCGGCAACGAGGAGGCCGCGCGGCTCGCCGGGATCGCGGTGGACCGGGTGAAGATCACCATTTTCGCCGTCCAGGGATTGGTCGCCGCGCTCGCCGGGGTGCTGCTCGCCGCCCGCATGGGCATCGGCGATCCGAAGACCGCCCAGGGAATCGAACTGTCCATCATCTCGGCCTGCGTGCTCGGCGGGGTTTCGCTCGCCGGCGGCGTGGGGCGCATGAGCCACGTGGTGGCGGGCGTGTTCATCATGGGCATCGTCGAGAACGCGATGAACCTGCTCGGGATAGATTCCTTTTATCAATACATCGTGCGCGGGGCCATCCTGCTCGGCGCGGTCTTGTTCGACCGCTTCCGCACCCGGCGCTAGTGTCCTTTCATTCAAGTTCCTTTAAGAAGTCATTGGCCGCAAAAAGACGCAGAAATCGCAAAATCAGACCCGGCGCTTACTGTTTCCGTCCTTTTTGCGTCTTTTGCGACTTTTTGCGGCCATCATCCGGTTCAGTTTATTCAAACTTCTTCGATGATGGGACGCTAGAGTCTATCCCAAAACCTAAAGCACACGGGACGGAGCGAAAAAACCACCGAGGCCAAGGCGACCCGCCCCGTGGCGTGCCTGAAAGGCCCGCGAGGGGCGGGGTAACGCCGGCCCCGGTGCTTTTCTCGCCCGCCCGGAGGGAAAGGTCCGGAACCACGCCCCCGCCGCGTTGGTCCCGGCCGTATGTATCTTGCAGATACACCTCGGCCGGGACCGCCTTGCGATTGGCGAGGTTGCGGACCTTTTCCCGTGTGCTTTTGGATTTGGGATAGCCTCTAGCCGGCCCGACGCCCGACGTTTCAGCCGCCCGAGTCTGACTGTCCGAATCCGGCGCGCTCCGCCGCGGCGCTTTGATCGTTAGTCCATCCCCACCCCCTATGTGTTTGCTTGCCTGGTCCCGATTCCGGCTCGATGCCGGCGTCCCTTGGTTGCGTCGTTTCACCCCGTGGCTGGTTCTGGCCGCGCCCTTCGCCGGGCGCGCCGAGCCGCCCCGGGAGTGGATCGACCCCGCCACCGGCCACCGGATCGTCCGGCTTTCCGACCGGGCGGGCACCGCCAGCCTTTATTTCCACCAGTGGTCGTTCACGCCCGACGGCGGGTCGGTGGTGGTCACGACTCCGGAGGGCATCGCGCTGATCGACCACACCACCCGCGCGCTCACGCCTTTGGTCGCCGGGCCGGCGAATGTCATCCAGCTCGGACGACGCACCGGCGACGTGTTCTACACCCGGGCCGAGGGCGACCGCCTGGCCCTTTTCACGCTCACGCTCGCCACCCGCGCGGAGCGGCGCATCGCCCTCCTGCCCGCGCGGGCCACGATCTCCACCGTCAATGCCGACGAGACCCTGCTCGCCGGCACCGTGACCGAGGCCGAGACTCCCGCCGGCGAACTTTTTCCGCCCAATTCCGGCGCCTCCGCCAAAAACACGCCGCAGGGCGAGTGGATGCAAGCGACCGATGAGCGCGCCCGCGACGGCCGTCTTTTCACCTTCGCCGAGCAGAAGGAACGCCGCCTCGCCCGCCGCCTCGCCGCCCGCCTGCCCATGGCCTTGTTCACCGTGTCCGCGGCGACCGGCGAGATCCGCACCGTGCACCGCGCGGCGGATTGGTTGAACCACCTGCAGTTTTCACCCACCGACCCCGGGCAGCTGATGTTTTGCCACGAAGGCCCCTGGCACATGGTCGACCGCCTCTGGCTGATCCGCACCGACGGAACCGGACTCACCAAGGTGCACACCCGGACGATGAACATGGAGATCGCCGGCCACGAGTTCTTCGCCCCGGACGGACGCACGGTGTGGTATGATCTGCAGACTCCGCGCGGGGAGAGTTTCTGGCTGGCCTCCTACGAGATCGCCACCGGCGCGCGCACCCGCCTGCACGTCGAGCGCAACGCCTGGTCGGTGCACTTCAACGTCTCCGCCGACGGCGCGCGTTTCGCCGGCGACGGCGGCGACCCCGAGATGGTCGCCCACGCGCCGGACGGGAAATGGCTCTACCTGTTCCAGCCCGAGCCCATCCCCGACGTGGCCGAGCTGAGCGCCCCCGACGCCGCCGACCTGATCCGACCCGGCGTGCTGCGCGCCACCCGCGTGGCCGACCTGCGCTCCCACGACTACCGGCTCGAGCCCAACGCCCAGTTCACCCCGGATGGGAAAAAGCTCATCTTCCGCAGCAACCTGCACGGCGAGGTCCATGTCTACGCCGCCGACCTCACGCCCCCCTCCGCCCCCCGCTAGGCCCTCCGCACTCCCCGCCCCCTGCTCCACGCTCCCCGCTCCTCTCTCCCCGCTCCCTGCTCCACGCTCCCCTCCCATGCCCGCCCTGCTCCGTGTCTTGTTCGCCTGCCTCGGTGTTTTCGCCCTCGCCACCCCCGGGCTACGCGCCGCCGAGGATGACCGCCCGGTGGTCAACGACTCCGGCGTGCCGGTGGAAAAACCCGCCGCCGGCACCCTGCCCACGCTCTGGATCGCGGGGGATTCGACCGTGCGCAGCAACGACCCGATGCGCGGCTGGGGCCAGGACCTGCCCCGCTTTTTCGACCCGGCCAAGATCAACGTGGTCAACCGCGCCATCGGCGGGCGCAGCACCCGGACCTTCTACACCGAGGGCAAATGGCAGGCGATCGTGGACGCGCTCCAGCCGGGCGACTGGGTCGTGATCCAGTTTGGCCACAACGACGTCGGCCACCTCGACGAACGCAGCAAGTTTCGCGGTTCGCTGAAGAGCATCGGCGACGAGACCGAGGACGTGACCAAGCCCGATGGCACGGTCGAGACCGTGCGCAGTTTTGGTTGGTATCTCAAAACCTTCACCCGCACCGCGCGGGCCAAGGGCGCGAACGTGGTGCTCTGCTCGCCCATCCCGCACAAAAAATTCGACGCCGAGGGTCGGTTTGTCCGCGACTGGGCGCAGTGGCGCGGTTGGGTCGAGGCCTGCGCCCGGGCCGAGGGGGCCGCCTACGTGGACCTCGCCGAGCTGGTGAGCCGGGGCTACGACCGGCTGCCCCGGGCAGAGGTCGAGGCCTTTTTCGCCGACAAAGGCACGCACACCAACGCCGCCGGTTCGCTGTTCAACGCCCGCGCCCTGCTGGCCGGCCTGCGCGCCCTGCCCGGCGCCCCGCTCGACGCCACCCTCTCCCCCGAAGGCCTCGCCGCCGAGCGCCCCTAGGCCGAACCCGGGTGGTTGAGCGGCGGAGCAGCAGGGTGAAATGGCGAGCGATACTCGGAGAACGTTACGAGCGGTCGTCCGCGCCAGAAGGTGCCGCCCGTTTCTCACGATGCGACGCGGGTAACTGAAAGATCCCGGATATTTCCGCCATCCAACCCTTTGCCGTTGCGGTGGTAACCCCGTCCCCGCTCGCTTGGGGCATGGCTTATTCGCCCGAAGCGCTGACCCGTGGCCCGGCCGAGGCGGTCGCCGGAGTGCGCCCCCGCCGCGCCCTCGGCCGCTCGGGTGGACCCGCCGCGACGTCCCGCCTTTTTGCGCTGCACGAGCGCCTGGTCGCCGGCCGCCCGGTGGATGCCGTCAGCCTCGCGCGCGAACTCGAGCTTTCCGTCCGCACCATCAAACGCGACCTTGAGCGCCTGCGGGACTTTCACCGCGCGCCCATCGAGTGGGACGCGAAACGCAAAAGCCATCGCTACACCGCGCCCTTCGACCTCGCCAGCGGTCTGCGCCTCGACGCCAAGGAGGCGCTCGCCCTCGTGCTCGCCGGCCGCGCCCTGCCGATCTGGGGCGGCGCCCCGCTCGGCCGCGCCCTCACCGCCTCGCTGAAGAAGATCGCCCAGTTCGCCGGCCCCGCCATCTCCTTCCCCCTCGCCGACCTGCACGCCGTGCTCCACCAGGACGACGCCGCGCTCGACGCGCCGGAACACCGCCACTTCACCGACCTGCTGGAGCACATCCTCGCCCGCCGCGAACTCGTCGTCCTCTACCAAAAGCCCTCCGCCGCCCGCCCCGAGCGCCGCATGCTGCGCCCGCTCCACCTCGCCTACCTCGACCACCGCTGGATGCTCATCGCCGAGGACACGGGCCGGAAAGCGTGGCGAAACTTTGTCCTGCCCCGCATCCACGCCATGGAGCCCACCGCGCGCACCTTCACGCCCCCGCCGGCGGAGAAAATCAAAAAATACCTCGCGGGCAGCCTCGGTCGTTTCACCGGCGACCGCGAGTTCGTGGTGCGCCTGCGCTTCACCGCCACCGCCGCGCACTACATCAAAGAACGCCCCTGGCACGCCTCGCAGCAAATCACCCCCCTGCCCGACGGCGGCGCCGAGGCGACGTTCACCCTGAACAATCTCATCGACATCCGACGCCGCGTGCTCGCCGGCGGCGGCCACGTGGAGGTCCTCGCTCCGCCCGAGCTCCGCGCGGCGCTCGCCGCCGAAGTCGCAGCCCTGGCCCGCCTCTACGCCCCGGAAATCGCCGCCGCCGAAAAAATCTCCGAAAAAAATCCGGCGTGCCATCCGGTGTCACCCCGCGCCCGCTAAAATAGACGGCGCCAAGACAAACATTCTTCTCGCCCAAATCGCGCCGCCGCCAAACTCCCCTATGACCACCCGCCCCGAGTTCGAGTTTTTTTTCCAAACGGCCACCGGCAACGCCCCCTACGCCTACCAACGTCGCCTCGCCGGCGACACCGCCGGCCGCCCCTGCGCGTCCCAACTCATCAACATCCCCACCGGCCTCGGCAAAACCGCCGCCATCGTCCTCGCCTGGCTCTGGCAGCCGTCCGGCTCGACCAATACTTGAGACACTCCCCGTCACCCGATCAACCGGTCATACTCCGCATGAGATCCTATCCAAAACCACTCCATACCCTCGCCCCGGCTGATCGCCAAGGCCCGGAAATCATCACCCACGCGAGCCGACCAAAACTTACCGACCTTTTTGAAATGCAGCGAAGGATGCTTGGGATCGCGCAACCACAGCTTAGAATTTTTTCTCGCCAGCAACCGGATATCCGACGGCAAACCCGCCAGCGCCTTACGAAAGCTTACGGTCGTCGAGGACTACATCGAGCGGCACCTTCGACAATGCGTCTTCCTCTCCGGCCAGACGCGCGTAAAGGGCATCCAGCCGCCCATTCGCCGCATCTTCTTCGATCTGTCGATCCCACGCCCCAGCGTCGCGTTCCTTTAAACGCGCCAACAACACGCGAAACTCCGTCTCCGGTAGTTGCGCGATGGCCTCTTCGATTTCCCCAAGCCTGCTCACTCCCCGAACCAAAGCTCCGCTCCTCCGCCATGGCAAGCGGCCAACGCGTCTCCCGATAAAGCCTACTGCGCCATGCAATCCACCGCCAATATTGAGCGCCGCTACTACGCGCACACGGCGGAGGATTCGACCGGCAACCGCCTGCCCGAGAGTTCCGGCAAATGGCAACCCCTCCGCGATCACCTCTCAAACGTCGCCACCCTCGCCGCGACATTCGCCGCCCCGATGGGCCCCGAAGCCGCCGCCGAAGCTCGCCTCGCCGGCCTCCTCCACGACCTCGGCAAATACGCCGCCCGCTTTCAGGACCGCCTCCGCGACCCCCGCATCCACGGCATCAACCACTGGGCCGCCGGCGCGACCTACGCGGCCACCCACGGACAACCCCTGATCGCCTACCCCATCGACGGCCACCACACCGGCTTGCCGACGCTGCACGCCCTCCGCCAGACCATCCAAAAATTCGCCAACCCCACCCTTCGGCAACAACTCACCGCCTGCCCCGAAAATCTCGACGAACTCATCCAACGCTACCTCGCCGACGGCTTGCCGCCGCTCCCGGTCGTGCCTTCCACCCGACGCGATAATTTCAGCTCCGCCCTCCGTGCCCGCTTCCTCCTCAGCGCCCTCACCGACGCCGACTTTCTCGATACCGAAAACCACTTCGACGCCTCCAAATCCGGCCTCCGATCCGCGCTCCCGCTCAACGAAACCAAAGCGCTCGCCCTCGTGCGGTCCCACCTCGCCGCCAAAACCTCCGACACCGACCTCGGACGCCTTCGCCGCGAACTTCTTAACGCCTGCCTTACCCATGCCGAACACCCGCCGGGGCTATTCACCCTTACCGCCCCCACCGGCAGCGGCAAAACCCTCGCCTCGCTTGTTTTCGCCCTGCGCCACATCGCGCATCATAACCGCGACCTCCCGCCCGATGACCCGCGCCGCCTCCGCCGCCTGTTCGTCGTCATCCCCTACACCAGCATCATCGAGCAAACCGCCCGCGTCTTCCGCGACCTCTTCGCCGCCGCCTTCGGCGACGATTACGTGCTCGAACATCACGCCAATGTCGCACCATCGAGCGAACCCGGCGCACCCGGCCAGGATGCCGAAGAAGCCCGCATACGCCGCGCCCGCCTAAGCGCCGAAAACTGGTCCGCGCCCATCGTGGTCACCACCAACGTTCGCTTCTTCGAAAGCCTCTTCGCCCACAAAACCTCCGCCTGCCGCCGCCTCCACGCCATCGCCCGCTCCGTTGTGCTCTTCGACGAGGTGCAAACCCTCCCGCCCTCGCTCGCCCCCGCCCTGCTCTCCGCCACCCGCCTGCTTTCCCGCGACTACGGCTGCACCACCGTCTTCATGACCGCCACGCAGCCCGCCTTCGCCACCGTGCCCCTCGCCCCCGGTCTCGCTTGGGAACCGGTGGAAATCAACCCACGTCCCGACGTCTTCGCCACCGCGCTGCGCCGCACCGAAATCGTCGTCGAGCCTCGCGAGCAGCCCCTCGATTGGCCCACCCTCGCCAACCGCCTCGCCGCCCACGAACAAACCCTCTGCGTGGTCAACACCACCGCGCACGCTCGCGAACTCTTCCGTCTCCTCCCCGTCGAAGGCCGCTTTCACCTCTCCTCCCGGCTCTGTCCCGCTCATCGCTTCGCCGTGCTTGCCGAAATCCGCCTCCGCCTCGACCGCGACCACCCGCGACCTTGCCGCCTCGTCTCGACTCAGCTCATCGAAGCCGGCGTCGATGTCGATTTTCCCGCCGTTTACCGCGCCTTCGGCCCGCTCGACTCGATCATCCAGACCGCCGGACGCTGCAACCGCGAAGGCCGCATGCCCGGCCTCGGCCGCGTGACGGTTTTCCATCCCACCGATCCCGCCATGCCTCCGGGGGCCTATAAAATGGCCGCCGCAAAAACCGAAGACTTCCTTACTCGTCACCCCGGTGCCGCCCTTGATCAACCGGAAACCTACGCCCGCTACTTTGCAGAGTTCTACCGCCTCGCCGGTCGCACATCCGCCGAGGATGACCCCGTCATAAAGCTCTCCACCGAGTTCGATTTCCCCGCCGCCTCCGAGCAATGCCGCTACATCGATGCCGATACCCGCGCCGTGCTCGTCGAGTGGGGCGAAGGCTCGGGCCTCATCGCCAAACTCCACCGGGAGCGCCACCTCACCGGCGACGATTGCCGCCGCGCGCAGCGTTACAGCGTCAATCTCTACGAAGGTGAATTCCGCAAGGCCCAAGCCTGCGGCGCCGTCGTCCAACCCGTGCCCGACTTCGACCTCTGGGTCTGGAAAGGCCACTACGACCCCGAACTCGGCGCCGTCGCCGCCACATCACATGACTGTATTCTTTAAAAGGCAGCCGCCGGCGCTGAGGCCGACGGCTGCAATCACGCTATCGCGAACTAGTTTCAATCCACGTCCTGCAGGCAGGACACAGACCCTTTCACGGTGCATTGGGAAAAATGCAATCCCGGGTCTTTGTCAATGCCTAGTTAGCGATAGCGTAATTAAAGCTCGACACGCATTCATCTTTTTATCATACACCCACCTATGACCACCCTTCACCACCTCCGCGTCTGGGGCGACCTCGCCTGCTTCACCCGTCCCGAAATGAAAGTGGAGCGCGTCAGCTACCCCGTGCCCACGCCGTCCGCCGCGCGCGGCATTCTCGAAGCCATTCTCTACAAACCGCAGTTCCGTTGGCGCATCCACCGCATCGCAGTCCGCCGTCCCGTGCAGTTTCTCGCCTTCCGCCGCAACGAGGTGAAGGCCGTCCTCTCCACTCGCACCGCCGAGCCCATCCTCGCCGACGAAGAGCGCACCCAGCGCAACACCCTCGCCCTCCGCGACGTCGAGTATGTCATCGAGGCCTCGCTCGAACTCACGCCCCTCGCCGGTCGCCCGCGCCAGCGCCCGCCGGGACCCGACGAGCCCGCCGGTGACGACAATCTCGGCAAATACCACGGCATGTTCCGCCGCCGCGCGGAGAAGGGCCAATGCTTCGCCCAACCCGTCTTCGGCTGCCGCGAGTTTCCCGCCCACTTCGAGCTCGCCGAACCCTCCACCATGAACGTCCCGCCCGGCATCAACCGCGACGCCGACCTCGGCCTTATGGTTTACGACGTCTGGGATCTCGACGCCCAAAACCCTGACAAAGCCGCCCAATCCGCGCCCAAGGCCCGCGCCACCGCCCCCCGCGTCACCGTCTTCCGCGCCGAGTTGAAAGACGGCGTTGTCGCCTTCCCCGCGTGGTCCGCCATCCGCGCCCAACTCGCGACCGCCGGAGGTGCCGCATGATCCTCCAAGCCCTCCTCGCTTACGCCGAGCGCGACGGACTCGGCGACGCCGACTTCGAGCCCGTCGGCGTCCGTTGGCAGATACCGCTCACCGCCGACGGTCGCCTCTCCGGCCGCCCCATCCCTCTCTCCGACGACCCCACCGCCAAAAAACCTCCGGCCAAAACCCTTAAACGTCCGTTCACCTCGCCCAACGAGCTCACTCAAACCGGCGACAAGGCCCGCTCCTACTTCCTCTGCGACTCCCTTGAGCGGGCCACCTTGTTTCTCGATCCAAAGTTTCCCGAGAAACACGAAAACCGCCGCGCCCAACACCGCTACTTTCGCGGACTCCTGAGCGCAGCCGCCGAGTCCTCCCCCGCCGCGGCCCCCACGATCCAGGCCGTGCTCACGTTCCTCGACGACGCCTCCGCGCTCGCCGCGCTCCACGCCGATCTCGTCGCCGCCAAAGCCAAGCCCAACGAAAACGTCACGTTCGCCGTCGAAGGTGTCGACCTGCTCACCCTTTCCGCTCTCCGTGATTTTTGGCGTCAACGTCGCCGCACCGAGACCGGAACCGCCGCCGCCAGCCGCGAGACCCGCGTCTGCATCGCCACCGGCGAATTGGCACCAACGCTCGACACCACCGAGAAGATCAAAGGCATCCCCGGCGGTCTCGCCCAAGGCACCAACCTCATCAGCTTCGACAAAAGTTCCTTTTGCTCCTTCGGCTTGGAGCAGGCCCAGAACGCTCCGCTCGCCCCGGTCGCCGAACTCAAAATCCGCACCGCACTCAACACGCTTGTCCAACACTCCCGCGACCAGCGCCTCGTCTTTAACGAGACGGTTTACCTTCACTGGTCGCGCGAACCCATCGACAACGACCCGCTCAACCTCCTCACCACCGCCGAGCCCGACGCCGTTCGGCACCTGCTGGATTCCATCCGTGGCGGCGAACGCCAAGTCGGCATCGATGCCAACGCCTACTACTGTCTCGGACTCTCCGGCAACGGTGCCCGCATTGTCGTCCGCGACTGGCTGGAAACCACCGTCGGCCAAGTCGAAAAATCTGTCGCCGCTTGGTTCGATGGCTCCGAGATCATCGACCCCGACGGCGTGACCCTACGCTCCGGCCACAAGTTTGGTGCCATCCTCTACGCCATGGTGCGAGCCGAGCTCGATGAACTCCCGGCCGCGCTTCCGGCCGCGCTCTTCTACTCCATCCTTCGCGGCGCTCCGGTTCCCTTGCCTCGCACCGCCCTCTCCGCCGCCCTGCGTCGCCAAGTGATCGACCAGCGCAAACCCGACGACCTCCGCGATCCCCGACTCAATCCCGCCCGTCTCGGACTCATCCGCGCCGTGCTTAACCGCCTCCCTGACCAACCCATCCTTATGACCGCCCAACTCGATCCCGCCTGCTCCGATTCCGCCTACCTCTGCGGACGGCTATTCGCCGTCTTTTCCGAACTACAACCAATCGCCCTTGAATCCGTTAATGCCGGAGTTGTGGAGCGATTCTACGCTAGCGCGTCGGTTACTCCATCACTCGTGATGGGGCGGCTGTTTAGAAATGCTCAGAATCACCTCAGCAAAGCCGAAGGACGTGGAGGTTGGCGTGCCGGTGCTGCCGAAAACATCCGCAAGGACTTCGAACACATTTCAACCCGACTTGGCTGTGAATTCCCGCCTACGCTAACCCTCGAACAGCAGGGTCGTTTCGCCCTCGGTTTTTACCACCAGAAGGCTGCCTACCGCCAACAAGGCGAAGAACGCGCAGCTGCAAAAGCATCCCGCGAAGCCGCCGCCGCTGCATCCGCCTGATCCCTTTCCGAAATCCTAAACCTCCCATCCTAAATCCTAACCACCATGAGCCAGCCCATCACCGCCCGCTACGACTTCGTTTATCTTTTCGACTGCAAAGACGGAAACCCGAACGGCGACCCCGACGCCGCCAACTCCCCGCGCATCGACCCGCAAGACATGCACGGCCTCGTCTCCGACGTCTGCCTCAAGCGCAAGATCCGCAACTTTGCCCTCCTCAAAGGCCAGCAGGTCTTCGTCCAACAGGGCACCGTCCTAAACGAAGCCATCCAGCAAGCCCACACCGAGCTCGGTCACGATGTGGACGGCAAAAAGAAAACCGCCACCCGCCCCCAGGTCGCCTCGGCCCGCGCTGAGATGTGCAAAAAATTCTACGACGTCCGCACCTTCGGCGCCGTCATGTCCACCGGCTCCAACGCCGGTCAGGTTCGCGGCCCCGTGCAGCTCAGCTTCTCCCGCAGCATCGACCCCATCCTTCCCCTTGATCTCTCCATCACGCGAATGGCGGTCACCGAGGCCAAGGAAGCCGACTCGCCCAACCAGACCATGGGCCGCAAGAACCTCATCCCCTACGGCCTCTACCGCTGCCACGGCTTCATTTCCGCCAACCTCGCCGCCGAAACCGGTTTCACCACCGACGACCTCGAACTGCTCTGGGAGGCCCTTTCCATGATGTTCGACCACGACCGCTCCGCCTCGCGTGGCACCATGGCCCCGCAAGCCCTGCTCGTCTTCGAGCACGCCACCCCGCTCGGCAACGCCCCCGCCCACAAACTCTTCGAGCGCATCAAAGCCTCCGCCAAGCCCGGCATCACCGCCGCCCGCGACTTTGCCGACTACGACCTCGCAATCGACGAATCCGCCCTGCCCGCCGGCATCAAGCTTCACCGCAAACTCTAGTCGGTTGACGCTCCCGCCGGTGCCGGCACATTTCGTATGCATGACCTGGACACAAAACATCGACCGTTGGCGCCGCCTCCCGGCGGAGACCAAGCTGCGTCACCGTTGGGAAGCCATCCCGATGGATGTGGCCCAGAGCATGGCCTTCGAGGGAGAGCCGGTGTCGGTGGAGACGATCCGCGAGACACTCGCCCGGATAACGCCACCCGCTGGATTGAAACCACGCGTGGCATCCTCAGCTACAAGCAACTAGCCCCACTGCTCGCCGAGCGCGTCGCCTTGGTTGAGGTCGCGCTTTATCGAGAGGTTTTTGCTGAGCGCCCGCTCGACGAGCACCTCTTGCTCGATCTCCACGCCCGCCTCGGCGCCGATCTCGTGCCGCATTGGGCCGGGCGTTGGCGCGACATTGAGGTGAGCGTGGGGCGGCTGCGCCCGCCCCCGCCCCATCAGGTTCCGCTGGATATGCGAACCTACGCCGCCGATCTCGCCGTTCGTTGGGATGAGGCTTCCGCCGCTTTGTCCGACCTCACTCTCGAGTATCTGGCCTTCGCCGAAGGGCGTTTCCTCACTGTCCACCCGTTTCGAGATTTCAACGGGCGGACCATTCGCTTGTTCCTGTTGGAACTGCTCCGCCGCCTCGACCTACCCCGCGTCGTGCTGGCCGCCGAAGGCGAAACAGCCCGAGCCACCTACTTTACCGCGCTTGAAGCCGCCGACCGCCTCGACTGGCGACCTCTCATGGCGGTGTGGCGGGAGCGTTTCGCTCGAGCCGATACATCAGCTTAGCTCAAGCCCTTTTCGCTAGCATGGACCCGCTCCCGCTCAGCGCCCTGAACGACCACCTCTACTGCGAGCGTCGCGCCCACCTGAAGTTCGTGGACGGCCTGCGCGGCACCAACGAGCACACCCTTATCGGAGACCTCGCGCACGCAGCCGTCGACACCCCCGGCTACGAGCACCGGGCCGGCTGGGAACTGCTCCGCGCCCTGCCGCTTTTCTCCGACACTCTCGGCCTCTCCGGCAAAGCCGACCTCGTCGAGGTCCGCCGCGATCCCAATCCTCCGTCCGGCTCCCAGCCCCTCGCTCCCGGCTCCCCGCTCCCCATCGCCGCCGCCCGCCCGGTCGAATACAAAAAGGGCCCCGCTCGCCGCTGGTCCAACGACCACGTCCAACTCTGTGCCCAGGCCCTCTGCCTCGAGGAAATGTTCGGCCTCCGCATCGAGTCCGGCCTCATCTACCACGCCGCCTCGGCCAAGCGCGACGAGGTCGTCTTCGACGATCCACTACGCGCGCTCACCCTGGCCACCCTCGACGCCCTGCGCACCACCCTCGCCCGCCCCACCGCCCCGCCCGCCGTCCTCACCCCGCGCTGCGACGGCTGCTCCCTGCGCGGCGTCTGCCTGCCCGAAGCCGCCGCCGCCCCCGCCCTCGCCCGCGAAGTCCGTGCGCTTTTCGAACCGCGCAACTACGCCTGAATTCCCGTATATTCCCTTTCGTGTCCTTTCGTGTGTTTCGTGGGCACCTCATCGCGCTCCCCCATGGCCCAGACCCTGCAAAACGTCCTCTACCTGCTCACCCCCGGCCTCTCCCTGCGCCGCGACGGCCTTGCGCTTCGGGTCGAGCACGAGAAGCAGCTCAAACTCTCGCTCCCGGTCCATAACCTGGAGTCCGTCTTTGTCTTCGGGGCCGACATCTACGTCTCGCCCTCCGCCATGCGCCTCTGCTGGGAACACGGCGCGAGCGTCTGCTACTTCACCGACTGGGGCCGTCTTGAAGCCCGCGTCGAGGGCGTGCCCCAAGGCTCGATGATGCTCCGCCGCGCCCAGCACGCGACGGCAAGCAACCCCGCCCGCGGCGCCGCCCTCGCTCGCGCCTTTGTCGCGGGCAAACTCCACAACGTCCGCTGGCTGCTCTCACGCAGCGCGCGCGACGCCGCGAACGAGTTGGATCGCGAACGCCTGCGCACGGCGGCGGAGGCCCACGCGCACCTGCTACGCGAGCTCGGACGCACACCCGACGATCCCGACGTTATCCGCGGCGTCGAAGGCCGGGCCGCCGCCCTGCATTTCGAGGTATTTTCCCTGCATCTACGACCGGCCTTGCGCGCGAGCTTCCCCTTCGACGGGCGCAGCCGCCGCCCCCCGCGCGATGCGATCAACGCCGCGCTCTCGTTTTTGTATGCCCTGCTTCGGCACGATTGCGTCTCGGCGCTGACCGCCGTCGGGCTCGATCCGTTTGTGGGCTATCTGCACGCCGACCGGCCGGGCCGCGAGTCGCTGGCACTCGATCTGATGGAGGAGTTTCGCCCCTGGGTGGAGCGGCTCCTGATCACGTTGCTCAACCGGGGCGAGTTGAAGACCGGCCAGTTTTGCGAGCGCGACGGCGGTGCGGTGGAGCTGGGCGAGGCGGCGAGAAAAGCCTTGGTGGCGGCCTACCAGCAAAGAAAACAAGAGGAGGCGGTGCACCCGCTATTTCAGGAAAAAGTGCGTCACGGACAGTTGGTATTCATCCAGGCGCGGCTGTTGGCCCGTGCCTTGCGCTCGGAGGCTGACTACACGCCGCAGCTCTTTATCTGAATAAAACTCACCGCCATGTTTCTCGTGATTACCTACGATGTCTGCACCAAGGAGGAGCGAGCCGGCGCCCGGCGTCTGCGCCGCGTGGCCAAAGCGTGCACGTCGTATGGAGTGCGGGTGCAGAAATCCGTCTTCGAGATGCAGCTTGGGCAGAAAGAATGGGTGGAATTGAAGGCGCGGTTGCTTGCCGAGATCGACGCGTCGCAAGATTCTCTGCGGATCTATTTCATCGACCAATCCGCCAAAGACCGGATCGAACACTACGGCGCGGTGCAGCCGATAAACGTGGTGGAGGATACCTTGACGCTGTGAGCGGGCCCGTAGCGAACGTTTCGCCTGGGTCGCTCAGGCACCCTTTCGCAAAGCGCGCAACCACCTGCTCAACAAGCCAGTGACCAAGAGGCCCGGCAGGTGGATGAGGTAATGTTTCTGTTCTTTGACAGTTTCGCAATTAGCCTGGATAACCCCCTTGTGCTCAGCATTAAAAACTGAGCGCGGTCGCCCCGGTCTTCGGATCGGGGCGCGGATTGAAACACCGCCACCCTCCCGCCGCCTCCGGCCGCCAGCGCGTCGCCCCGGTCTTCGGATCGGGGCGCGGATTGAAACGTCGAGCAGGGTGCGCGTGCCTTTACGGATGCGCGTCGCCCCGGTCTTCGGATCGGGGCGCGGATTGAAACGTATTTCTCGGCGGAGAGTTCGGAGAAGGCGCCGAGTCGCCCCGGTCTTCGGATCGGGGCGCGGATTGAAACAAGATCGAGAGCGGCTACAAACCGGCCGCGAAGGTCGCCCCGGTCTTCGGATCGGGGCGCGGATTGAAACATGCTTAAGCCCATCAAAAAACCTCTCCCGCGCCCGTCGCCCCGGTCTTCGGATCGGGGCGCGGATTGAAACAGTGGGACTCCAGCTTTTTCGGAGCCCATTCC
>CAMCHD010000034.1 GCA_945874545.1 Akkermansia muciniphila
ACCTCGGTGCGGGCGGTCAAAAAAAGTTCGGCATTATCACCGATCGCCAAAAACGGCGCCGCGAAGGCGGGCGTGGCAGCTAGAGTGGAGAGGACGGCGAGGCGGCGCTTGGTGATCATAGGTAGATTGAGAATAATGGGTGAAGGAGTGCAGCGAACAAAATCGGGTGGCAAGCTTAGTTTGGGACGGAAAGAGCGAGTTAACGGGAGCGACACACAAGAGTCGTCTCAGAAAGGAAGGAAAGGTAAACGCACAATGGATGCATGTATCGGGCCAAGAACATCAAGACTTTTATCGAAATTCTGCCAAAGAATTCCCCATCACGCCCTTAATTTTTCCAGAAGAGAGACTAAGGCGTTCGAAAACCGTGAAATCACCCCCATCTACGGGTTTGCAGCGCCTTAAGGAGGTGCCTTTTGTGTCGAGTTATGGCCGATTTACCCCCCACACCCCCGATTCCTGGCCCCACCCCTCCGGATTCGAGCGGAGCAAAATTGACCGCTCGGGACCAACGCCCGCCGCCGCCCGCCTCGCCGTGGGACAAGTTCCTCCCCTTTCGAGTCCAGCGCACCACGTTGGGCACGCGGGTCCAAATCGCCTGGCGACAAGCCGTGATCGCGCTGATCGCGCTGGCTTTGGCGGGATGGCTCGGTTTGGCGACCGGGGCGTATCTGTTCGTCAAATACCGGCGCGACTTTCCCGGAGTTCGATTCCAGCACATGCTCTTCTACCCCTCGGAGCGCGAGAACTACAGGCAGGCGCGCGGCGACTACCTGATCGAGCTCTGCAAGAAGGAACTTGAGGCCAAGGAATTCCGCGAGGCCTTCCACCATCTGCGGATCGGCGCCAGCCTCGCGCCCCGAAATCGGGACGGCCGCATGCTTCTCGCCCAGTTCTATGTGGTCTGGCAACGACCGGACCTCGCGCACAAGCTTCTGGTCGAGGGTGTCGAGGACCACGCGGGGGACCTCGAGTATTTGCAGACTCTTTTCAGTTTTCTTCTGCAGAGACAGGAGGACCACGAGTTGATTCGGATCAGCGACCGGCTGCTCGCGGACACGGAACGCGACGGACTGCCGGACGAACGCCTCCGCCTCATCGCCACCGCCCGCGCCACCGCCCAGCTTTTTCGCGGCAACTACGACGCGGCCGAGGACACGATCCGCGAGTATCGGATCGCGGACACCACCGACGGCCGCCTGCTCGCCATTCGCGTCGCCTGGGAACGCGGCGAACGCGAGTCGTCCCTCGCCGCCCTGCAGGGCATGACCGAAGAGCTGCCCGACAACGAGGAGGTCTACGCCCAATACACCGCTTTCCTGCGCGAGGACGGCCGCGATGACGAGATGCGGCGCCAGGCCGTTCTCCGTCAGTTATCCTACCCGGACCGGCCGCGCGCCCGTCTGGATTTGCTCTACCTTTACGACAAGGCCCGGGAGGAGACCAGCGTGGAGCTCGGGGTGGAAGACCTGTTCCGGGATTTCAACACCAACGGCGAGGTCATGCTCGCCCTGGCCGATTTCGCGGCCAACACCGGCCGGCCCGACCTGGCCCGTCGGATCTACGCCCATTGCAAAACCGCCCAGCTGCCCTGGGACGGGGCCGCCCTCATGACCGTCGAGGCCTACGTGGTGGCGAAGCGTTACCGCGAGGCCTTGGAGGCATGCACGGAAATGCAGCAGGAGAACCCCGAATGGGGTAAACGTTTTTACACGGTGTTCAACGGCCTCCAGGCCATCGCCAATTTCGGCCTGTCGGACGTCGAGGCGGCCGAGCTCTTTCTGAGCAATTTTCTCACCCAGTCGGGCGTGCGCGCCGATAATCTGGTGGCCGTTTCGAATCGTCTGTTGAGCGTGGGCGCCAACGACCAGGCCCGCCTCGTCCTGGCCCAGGCGGTCCGCTCCGACCCCCTGAACCAGACCGCCCTCACCGGGCTCATTCGCCTCGACCTGGCCGCCGGGCGGGCCGAGGCGGTGACCGGACACGTTCGCACCCTGCTCACGATGCGAAAACCGCCCCGCGCCTTGCTCGCCGAGGCCTACGCACGCCTCGCCAGCGATCGTTTCCTGCTTATTCCGGAACGTTCCGCCCTGCTCAACGAAATCGGCAAAGCCCTCTGAGGGTCGACCGCCACCGGGGGCATCAACCCGCCAGGACCGCGTCCAGGGCGGAGAGAAAACGCCCGTTTTGCCCGGCCGTGCCCACCGTGACGCGCAACCACTCGGGCATGCCATAGGGCTTCATCGGCCGCACGATCACGCCTCGCCGCTGTAATTCGGAGAATACCCGCCCGCCGTCCCCGACCTTGACCAGCAGAAAGTTGGCGACACTGGGCACGACCAGGAGGCCGCGCGAGGCGAGGGCCGCCTCCAACTCGCGAAGACCGGCCGCGTTGACCGCGCGCGCCTCCCGCACAAACGCGTCGTCATCCAGAGCCGCCACCGCCGCCGCCTGACCGATGGCATTGACGTTGAACGGCTGCCGCACCCGATTGAGCAGTCCGGCCAACTCGGGCGAACCGTAACCGTAACCCACCCGCAGCGAGGCGAGCCCGAAGATTTTGGAAAACGTCCTCAAGCCGATGACCTTGCGCCCCTCGGCCAGGAGCGGCCGCAGGTCCGGCGGGTTGTCCAGATACTCGGCGTAAGCCTCGTCGAGGACAAAGACCACGTGGTCCGGCAAGGCCCGCACCAAGGCATGGATCTCCGCCTCGGTGTTGGCCGTGCCGGTGGGGTTGTTCGGGCTGGGGAGAAACACCAGCTTGGTGCGCGGGGTGATCGCCCGGGCCAAGGCGTCCAGATCGTGCCGATGGTTCACCAGCGGCACCTCGATGGGTCGCGCGCCAAACAGGAGCGTCACCAGCTTGTAGACGATAAAGGCCGGGGCGCCCATCACGACCTCGTCGCCCGGACGCAGGAAAACGTGACCGAGCAGTTCGAGGATTTCGTTGGAGCCGTTGCCGACCACAAACTGCTCGGGCGCCAGACCATGGCGCAGGGCGAGTTTTTGCCGGAGCACAAAACAGCCGCCGTCGGGATACAGTTCGCCGTGGGCGAGTGCCCGTGTGGCGGCGGCCACCCCCAGCGGCGAGGGGCCGAGCGGGTTTTCGTTCGACGCCAGCTTAAGGATGCCGGCCGGATCGAGACCGAGTTCGCGGGCCACATCCTCGATGGGCTTGCCCGGCTCATAGACCGGCTGGGTGAGGACGCTGGGGTTGACGAGGGCGGAGAGGGTCATGGAGGGATCAACCAAATCCACCCGGCCGCGCGGGCCAAGGCGTTTTCACCGCAGGGCGACCGGCGAGTTCAAGACCTCGCGCCAGACCAGGGCCCGGCGCAGCGCGCGCGGATCGCGAAACGCGCCCGACGGCTCGCCGGCCACGCCGGCTTCCGCAGCCGCCGCCAGAGAGCCCCCGACCGGCTGGTCTCCCCGGGCCGCCACCGCCGCCGCCCGGACCGCCTCCCGCCGGCGCTCCTCCAGGCGTTCGAGCTGTTGCGCCAGGGCGCGTTGACGTTCCAGAGCGGCCGCATCGGCACGGATGTCCTCCTCGACGGGAAACGAAACCGGCCGAGGGCGCTCCGCCGGACGCGGCAGCGGCGGCGGGGTTTCCTGAAAAACCGGCCGGAAAGGCTCTTCCTGACGCTCCGAGCCAGGGCGCGGCTCGGCCGGAGGCAGGGTAGGCGGCCCGGCCTGGCCACGCCGTTCGGCGATCTTGCGGCGAATCTCCTCTTGGATACGCCGCACCCGCTCGTCCTGTTCGGGGTCGGTGCCATCACGCGACACCGGCGCCAGTTCGCGCACCTCGGGTCGCGCCTGCGGCCGGGCGACATCCGGCACGCCATCTTCGTCGTAATCCGGCGGCAGCCCCTGCTTTTCGCGCTGCCGGTTGTTCAGCCAGACCGCGATCGCTCCCGCGACCACGAGGATGAGCTGGAGATGTTCACGAATCCAATCCACGGCGAGATACGGCGTTCGGTTAGGGGAAAAACTACTTCGGACCGTCGGTGCCGATGACCTTGCGCATGGTCGTGTCGGCCTGGATGTTTTCCATCTTGTAGTAGTCCATCACCCCGAGGCGTCCGGAACGGAAAGCCTCGGCCAGCGCGAGAGGCACCTGGGCCTGCGCCTCGACCACCTTGGCCTGCATCTCCTGCACGCGGGCCTTCATTTCCTGCTCCACCGCCACGGCGGCGGCGCGCCGGATTTCCGCCTGGGCCTGGGCGATGCTCTTGTTCGCCTCGGCCTGGGCCTCCTGGAGCTTGGCACCCACGTTTTCGCCCACATCCACGTCGGCGATGTCGATGGAAAGGATTTCGAAGGCGCTGCCGACGTCGAGACCGCGCTTGAGCACGACCTTTGAGATGCTGTCGGGCGACTCCAGAACGACCTTGTAACTCTCGGCCGAACCGATGGTGGAGACGATGCCCTCGCCGACGCGGGCGATGATGGTGTCCTCCTTCGCGCCGCCGACGAAGCGGTCGAGGTTGGTGCGCACGGTCACGCGGGCCTTCACCTTCACCTGGATGCCGTCCTTGGCCACACCATCGATGGTGGTGCGACCCGAGGCGGGGTTGGGGCAATCGATGACCTTGGGGTCGACCGAGGTGCGAACCGCCTCGACCACGCTCTTGCCCGAACCCTTGGTCGCCAGGTCGATGGCGCACGCGCGGTTCCAGTTGAGTTCGATGCCGGCCTTCTGGGCGGCGATGATCGCCTGCACGGTCGGCACGACGTTGCCGCCCGCCTGGAAGTGCGACGCGACCTCGTCCGCGCTCAACGCGATTCCGGCGCGCACCGCCGTGATGCGGGCGTCGACAATCAGGCCGAAGGGGATGCCGGCGAACTTCATCGCGAGCAACTTCGACATCGGCACCGGGGCCTGATTAAAAAGCGCCTTCACGTAAGCGCCGACAAGGCCGAAGACCAACGTCCCGAGGATCAGGGCCGGGACGCCGATAAGGACCAGCAGAATGAGGGTGGTTTTTTCCATGGTATTAAGAGTGGGAGGGAGACAGATGCGGGGGCTTGCGCCGAAAAGCGATCAAAGCGCGGTTACAATCACTCTAAAATTATCGACCGACCTCACCCGCAGCCGCGCACCCTCCGCCGCAAAGCCATCCTGGCAAAACGCCTCGTAGCGCCGCCCCGCCACCTGGACGTAGCCGCTCGGCGCCAGGGTCGTCTCGGCCACCGCCTCCGCCCCGACCACCTCGGCCGGCTTCGCCACCGGCGGCTGGCTTTTCTCCGTCAGGGTCGTGCCCATGGAAAACATCTTCGCCAAACGCGACTTGGGCAACCAGGCGAACTCCGCGTAGATCACCGCCGCCAGCACCACGGCCGCCCCGACCGCCGCCATCCACCCGCCCTGCGGTCCAAACTCCACAAAGGCCACGCCCACCCCGGCCAGCATGGCCAGGCCCCCGGCGATGCCGAGCACCATGCCGGGAACAATCAATTCCAAGGCCAACAACACGATCCCGGTGCCAAAGAGAAGAATCACGACACTCATGTTTTTATTTTAATCCATCGCCTTCACCAGCAAGGCGAACGCCCTGCGCTCGACCACCCGCACCCGCGCACCAGCCTCGACCGCGCCGACCGCGACCTGGGCCTCGTAGCGCCCGCCATCGACCTCGACCTGCCCGCTCGGGGTCAGCGCCGTCACCGCCACCCCCTCCCGACCGATCAAGGCGGAGATCTCGCGAGACCGCTCCGGACTCGCCCCGGCGGCCTGCGCCGCCCCCGCCGGCGCCCCGCCGACCGCAATGCGGGAAAGGATCCACCCCTTGGGCAAAAACCGCCAGAGCGCCGCCCCGCCGACCAAAGCGATCGCCAGGGCCAGGGCCAGATTCAAGACGGGACGGAAAAGGGTGTCGGCGTCCAAGGTCGGCGGCTCGCCCGGCCAGACGTCCAGCATCGACCAAACCAGGGCCCCCAGCATCAGGGTCCCGCCCGCCAGTCCCGCAACCAGGGTGCCGGGAATCAAAAACACCTCCACCGCGACCAAAGCCGCGCCCAAAAGAAAGACCAGCGCCGCCTCGTGACCGGATAAACCCGCCGCGTGGTGACCAAAAAAGACCAGCGCGAGCAGGAGGCCGCCGGCGATGCCAAAAAAGCCGAAACCCGGTGTCTTGAATTCGATAAACACGCACAGGAGCCCCAGCCCCATCAACACCGGCGCGATGCGATTGATCGCCGAGGCCAGCTCCTCCGACCAGCTGACCTCCAGACGGGTCAGGGTGTAGGCGTCCCGTCCGAATTTTTTCTCCAACAGATCCTCCAGGGTCTCCCGCGTGCCGGCGGAAAAAAGCGCCACCGGCGGTTCGCCATAGACCTTGGCCGCCTCCTCCGCCGTGAGAGACAACAACTCGCCCTTGGGCTTCACCACCACGTCTCCGATCTTGAATTCGAAGTCGGCGTCCATCATCGCCCGCACCGCGTCGGCCCGGTGGGCCTTGCCGGCGTTGACCGACCTCACCTTGGCGCTGAGGTAGCTGTTGATTTTTTGCTTCATGGTCTCGGCGATTTCCTCCCCGCCCCCGCTGACCGCCGCCGCCGCGCCGATCACCCCGCCCGGCGCGAAGTAGATCTCGTCCGCCGCCGAGGAGATGATGGCCCCGGCCGAGATGGCTTCCTGGTTCACGTAGACGACCGTCTCGCCTTCAAATTTGTCGAGCGCGGCCATGATCTCCAGGGTGGTGCCCAGATCGCCGCCCGGCGTTTCCATATCGATCACCACCGTGCCCACGCCCTCGGCCTGCGCCTCTTTTAAGCCCCGGCGCAGGATATACAGCACCGGCTTGGCGATGGGCTCGCGCACCGGGATCACTTTTACCCGGACCGGCCCCGCCTGCTTCTCGACCGCGGGCACGACGGCACTCTCGGCCGCAGCGAGCCGGACCGCCCCGCACAGGAGCCAAAACCCCGCGATCAACCAGACGACTTGGCGAAACACACGCATGATGGGCAAAATCAATCGCGGGTCCGCCCGTCGCGCAAGCGCCGCCGGCCGCGCGGACGTTCAAATATCCCTTTGCCCCCGCCCGGCCCAGGCTTCATTCCGTCCGCCGCATGCTCGATACCGTCCCCTACCTCGGCGAAACCCTGCACCGCTGGCGCATCGGTCGCTCCACCTTCTTCGCCTCGCCCGAACGCGGCGCGCGGCTGATGAACTGGAACCTCGCCCTGGCCGACGGCTCGGTCCGCGACGTCATCCACTGGCCGGAGCTCACCACCCTCGACGGCTTTTCCGGGGTGCGCGGCGGCAACCCCATCCTGTTCCCCTTCAACGGCCGCTCCTTCGACGCCGGCGAGATCACGTTCTGGCGCGATGCCGACGGCGTCCGCCGCCCGATGCCGATGCACGGCCTGGCCCGCCAGGGCCGCTTCGCGGTGGTCCGCGCCGACGCCTCCGGTTTCACCGCGAGTTTCCAACCCGACGCCAACGCCCGGGAAGCCTACCCCTTCGATTACGAATTCACGGTCGGCTACCGCTTCGCCCCGGCCGCCCTGACCTGCGAATACGTTTTAAAGAACCATGGCTCCCGCCCGCTGCCCTGGAGCGCCGGTCACCACTTCTACTTCACCGCACCGTGGGAGCCCGGCCGCGGCCGCGATGACTACCGTCTGTCCGTGCCCGGCACCCGCCGCCTCCGGCAGGACAAACAAGGCCGCCTCGTTCCCGGCCCCGACCTGCCCTCCTCCGATTCGCTCGCGCGTCCCGAGTGGATCGACACCTTTCACCTCGGCCTCACCGCGCCGACCGCCACCCTCGCCCCGAACGGCCCCGACCGCGCCGGCGCGATCGAGGTGACCATCGGCCTGGACAAAAAGACCCCGCCCGCGCCCGACACCGCCTTCGTCACCTGGTCCGCTTCCCCCGAAGCCCCGTTCTATTGCATCGAACCCTGGATGGGACCGCCCAACGCGCCCGAAACCGGGGTGGGCCTGCATCTGGTGCCACCGGGCAAGAGCCAGTCTTTCGTCGTCGAAGTGGCGCTCGCATCCTGAACGACCATCCTTCGCTCCGCCGCCCATGACCGCCCTCGCGCTGCTCCCCCTCCGCCCCGTGCTGGGCTTCCTCGAGGGCATCGGCACGATGGAAATGATGCTGGTCGCGGTCATCGGTCTGCTCCTCTTTGGCGGCAAGGGCCTGCCCGACATGGCCCGGACCTTCGGCAAGGTTTTACGCGAGTTCAAAAAGGCCAGCGCCAGCGTCGAGGACGAGGTGAAGCGGGTGATGAACGAGGACCCCGCCCCGACCCCGCCGCCCCCGCCCCGCAAACCCGTGCGCCTCGCCGCCCCGCCCGCCCCGGCGCCGCTGCCGCCTGCCGCCGCGCCGGACAAACCGGCGCCCTCGGACGACCCCGCCGGGTGATTTTTCCGCCATGCCCTTCTCCGCCTTCTGGTTCACCCTGCGAATCGGCGCCTTGCTCGGGCTGCTACAAGTCGCGGCCACCTTGATCGTCTACGCCTGCGGTCTGCACGGATCGCCCGCCGACCTCGCCGCCGGACATCAGTTCGAAAGCATCGCGTCCTTCGTTTCGATCATGGCCTGCCTGTCGCTCGGCCTGCGGAGCGCACAACGGGTCTTCCGCCAGGACGGCCGCGCCTTCGGCTTTGGCGTCGGCGCCCGCCTCGCCCTCGGCGTGTCCTCGATCGGCGGCCTCTTCACCGCCGCCGGCCAATACGCCTACGTCGCCTTTGTGCACCCCGCCTATTCCGACCACCTGCGCGCCGCGCTGGTCGCGGGAGCAAAACTCGCCCCCGAGCAGGCCGAGGCCTCCGCCCATCAGCTGGATTTCGCCACCTCGGCCTTGTTTCGCGCCCTGAGCCAGGGGATGAGCACGCTTTTCTTCAGCCTGCTGATCGGTTGCGCCTACGCCTTTCTTTTTCGCGACCGCCCGGCGACCCCGCCGGTGCCGGTCTAGTCACCAAAGGATAACGCGGGCGGGTTGCGCCGCGCCGCGCCCGGACGCAGGGTCCGCCCATGTCCGCCGCCCATTCGCCTTCCGCGCCCGTGCTTTCCGAGCGCACCATCCTGATCACCCTCGCGGCGGTCCAGTTCACCCACATCCTGGATTACATGATCATCATGCCGCTCGGCGGCGGCTTGATGCGGGAGTTTGGGCTCAGCCCCGCCCAGTTCAGCCACCTCGTCGCCGCCTACGCGGGCGCGGCGGCGATCGCCGGTTTGCTCGGCGGGCTTTTCCTGGATCGCGTCGACCGAAAACGCGCCCTGGTGGGGCTCTATCTGGGCTTCGCGGTCGGCACGCTGGCCTGCGCGCTCGCCCCCACCCACCCCACGCTGCTCGCCGCGCGCATCGTTTCCGGGGTGTGCGGAGGTCTCGCCGGGGCGGTCGTGGTGGCGATGGTGGGCGATGTCGTGCCGCCCGAGCGCCGCGGCCGGGGCATGGCGTTCGTGATGTCCGCCTTCCCCCTCGCCTCGGTCGCGGGAGTGCCCCTCGGGATCACCTTGTCCAACCGCTTCGGCTGGCACGCGCCGTTTTTTCTGCTGGCCGCCCTATCCCTGCCCATCCTCTTCGCGATCGGTCGTTTCCTGCCGCATACCGCGCCGTCCGCCCCGCCGTCGGAGTCGCCCTTCGGTCAGATGCGGGCGCTGTTGTCCGAGCCTATCCACTGGCGGAGCTTCGCCGTCACCGCCGCGCTGGTCGGCGCGGGCGGATGCATCATCCCCTTCATGGCCCCGAGCCTGATCGCCAACGCGGGGGTATCCGACGCGCGCCTGCCCTGGGTCTACTTTTGCGGCGGCCTGGCCACCTTCGCCACCACCCCGCTGATCGGCCGCCTGACCGACCGGCACGATAAACTCCACGTGCTGGCCGCGCTCACCTTGCCGGCCATCGCCTCGACGCTGCTGATCACCCACCTCGGGCCCTCCCCGCTGCCCGTCGTGCTGGCCGTGACCACGTTGTTCTTTGTCGGCATGTCGGGGCGCTTCGGTCCGGCCAGCACCCTCGTCGCAAACGCGGTGGAGCCGCGTTTTCGGGGCGGCTTCATGAGCCTGAATTCCGCCGTGCAACAAGGCGCGAGCGCGCTGGCCAACCTGCTCGGCGGCCTGTTGGTGGCGCGTGACGTCACCGGCCGCCTGACCGGCTACGGCCGGGTGGGCTGGGTGGCGGTGTTTGCGTTTCTCCTCACCCTTTTCCTCGCGCACCGCCTCCGCGCCGCCGCCCCCCACGCCGCACGAAACCATACGCCGCTCGCCCCCTGAGGCTTTCCGTTTGCGGCCCGCCGTTTTTATCGCAGCCTTCGGCCATGCTCGAAACCATCAAAAAAACCCTGCTCGCCGGCGTCGGCGCCGCCGTCATCACCAAGGAAAAAGTCCAGGACGCCCTCGAGGACTACGTGCGCGAGGGCAAACTGAAGGCCGACGACGCCCGCATCATCGCCGATAAAATCGCCGAACGCGGCCGCCGCGAGTTCGAGGACCTGAGCCACCAGGCCTCGGTGAAAGCGGCGGAGTTGTTCCATCGTCACGACACCGCGATCACCGCCCGCCTCGCCGCCCTGGAGGCCCGCGTCGCCGCGCTCGAGGCCGTCGCCGCGCCGGCCACGCCCCCTCCCACCCGCAACAGCGAACCGTGAGCCCGCGATTCCGCCCGGCCCCTAGTTCCGCCTCCCCGCGCCTCGCTCTCCGCCCCCGGCTTACGTGACCCCCTTCGCCCTCGTCACCCACGCCGTCCGCGCGAAGGAAATCATCGCCGTCGCCGCCCGTTGCGGTTTCGGCGAATTGCTGGACCAGCTGGAGCTGCCGTCCGGCTTTTGGCAGCGCTTCATTCCCCGCCCGAGCGACCGCCTGCCCGCCTACGAACGCATCCGCGCCGGCCTGGAGGAACTCGGGCCGACCTTCATCAAGGCCGGCCAGATGCTCAGCATGCGGCCCGACGCCCTGCCGCCCGCCCTGATCATCGAGCTGCGCAAACTCCGCAGCCACGTCGCCCCCCTGCCCTTCGCCGAGATGCGCCCGGTGCTGGAGGCGGCCCTCGCCCGACCGCCCGCGGAGGTGTTCGCCGCCTTCGACGAGACCCCCGCCGCCTCCGCCTCGCTCGCCCAGGTCTACTTCGCCCGCCTGCACGACGGCCGCGAGGTGGCGGTGAAAATCCAACGCCCCGGCCTGCGCCGCATCGTGGAGTCGGACCTCGCCCTGCTGACCTTTTTCGCCGGGCAGCTCCATGCCCGCATCGCCGCCCTGCAACCCTACGATCTCCCGGCGGTCGTCGCCGAGGTCAGCGCCGGCGTGCTGCGCGAGCTGGATTTTAACCACGAGGCCCGCAACCAGCGGTTTTTCAACGCCACCAACCCGACCCCGGAACACGTCTTCGCCCCCGAGGTGGTCGAGGAGCTGTCCGGCGAGTGCGTCCTGGTCATGCAGCGCATCGCCGGCCGCCCGGTCGACGCCTGCGGGCTGGAGCCCGCCGCCGCCCGCGAGCTCGCCCGCGCCGGCGCCACCTCGCTTTTCCACCAGGTCCTGGTGGCGGGCTTTTTCCACGCCGACCCCCACGCCGGCAACGTGCTCGTCGCCGCCGACGGGCGCCTCTGTTTCCTCGACTGGGGCCTCGCCGGCCACCTCACCCGCCGCCTGCGCCTCGCCCTGGCCGACCTCTTCCTCGCCGCGGTGGACCAGGATGCGGAGCGCATCGTGCAAATCGCCGCGGAGCTGGGCAGCCCCGGCGGCCGGGCCGACCTTCGCGCCATGGAGCGCGATGTCACCCTCGCGCTGCGCGAGGACTTTAATCGCGCGATCAACCAGCTGAACCTCGGCCGCGCGATGCTGAAGCTGTTGTTCATCTTCGGCCGCAACGGCATCTCGGTGACCAGCGACTACTCCCTCATGGCCAAGGCCGTCCTCTCCATCGAGGAGGTCGCGACCAGCCTCGACCCGCAGTTCGACCTGAAACGCTCCGCCCGCCCCGTGCTCGTCGCCCTGCAAAAGGAGCGCCACGGCCCCCGCGCCGTGTTGCGCGACACCCGCGCCATGCTGCGCAGCACCTTCGGTAGCCTCCGCGATCTGCCCGGCGAGATCCACCGCATCGTCCGCCGGCTCGAACACGACGAGCTCACGATCAAGTTTCAACACCAGGGCCTCGACGACCTCGACACCGCGCTCAAGACCTCCGCCAACCGCATCGCGTTGGGCTTCATCGCCGGCTCGCTGCTGATCGGCAGCTCGCTCATCGTCGCGGCCAAGGGCGGTTCCGGCAACGCGCTCAGCACCGCCGGCTACGTTCTCGCCGCGATGCTCGCCGCCTACGTGGGCTACGGCATCTTCCGCGAGGGCCGCTGAGCCGCCCGCGGCCCGCCTCACGGCTCGATCTTCGCGTCGTCGTCGACACGCGCCCAGGGCCGCCGCCAGCCCCAGGCCCAGCCGCCGACCAGGGGCAGCCAAACGAGCAGGCGCTCGCCCACGCTCTGCTCCCAGCGCCCCGTTTTTGCCAGCGTGACCCAGATCCAGAAGTAGACGAATCCACTCAAGCTCAGCAGTCGCGTGCCGGGATTGCCGGTCGCCGCAGCCCACGGCGCCAGCCAGACAAAATACCAGGGATGAACCGACGGCAGGCACACCAGGAGCACGCAAAAATAGGCCTCCAGCGCCGTCAGCATCCGCCGGGCCGCCAACAGGACCGCGCTCGCCAGCGGGAGAAACAGCCACGGTATCCACTCATTGGTGACCTCGGCCGGCCGGCGCGCCAGATCGACCAGCCAGGGCAGAAAATCCATGCCGCGCGCCTTGGCCACGAACTCGCCGGGCCACAAGGCGCCGAGCGGACCAAACTCCACCCGGAACCAGGCCAGCGCCAACCCCACCGGCAGCACGCCGCAGCCGAGCAGGGCGAGCGCCCGGCCCGGTCGACGCCGCTGCCGCCAGACCATCCAGCCGAGAAGCGGGGCCGAGACCCACTTGACGCCGATGCTGACCCCGAGCGCGAGGGCCGCCCGGCGCCACCAGCCGCGTTCCCAGGCCAGCCAGGCCAGGACCAGCGCGAGCAGGAAGAGGCTTTCGAAATGCGCCCCGCCCGCCGTGACGTAGAGCACGAGGGGATTCCAGGCGAAGAGCAGCGCCCGCGCCCGGCCCAGCCTCGCGGCCAACAGGCCGCACACCGCCAGATCGGCCGCGATAAAAACCAGTTTCCACGCCCAGACCAGGTCGCCGGCCACCGCCGCCAGCCCGCGAAAGCCCAGTTGCAAAAGCGGCGGATAAATCGCGGTCTTGTCGGAATGGTTGATCAGGCCCCACCACGGGGTGCGCAGGCCGGCCAGTTCCGGCGCGAGCGGGGCGTGTTGGAAAGGTGAATACCCGGCGAGCTGCACCCGCCCCTCCCAGAGGTAGCGCCAGACGTCGTCACCGGGCTCCATCGGCAAAAGGAACAATCTCGCCGCCACCGCCACGCCCCAAAACCAGACCCCGGGGACGGCGGCCTCGTCCCGCCGTCGCGCCGCTCCCCAGGTGAGCACGTAACCCGCGCCCATCACCGCGGCGGCGGCCAGCAGCCAGGGCACGTTCCCCGGCCGGGCCGCGCCGAACGGCCACAGCGCCAGCGCGCCCAACAAGACCAAGACCCCCGCCCACCGGAGCACGGGCGCGACCCGGCGCCAGGCCAGCGCGGCGAGGGTGGAGAGGATGATCGCGCCGGCCTGGACGCTGCCCTTGACCGTGCCGGAGATTTTGGACCGCCCGCCCTGCCGCCGCCGGTAGGCGACCGGCCGCTCCTCGATGCGCGCCCCCCGCTCGACCGCGCGCACCTGCATCTCGATCGTCCAACCAAAACCCCGGTCCCGCATGCCGATGGCGTCGAAAAGCGAGCGCCGCACCAGCCGCAGCGGCCCGAGGTCGCGATACCGATGCCCCCAGCCCAGCCGGATCAGATTTACGCTCAGGGCGTTGCCGAAGTTCTGCACCGGCGTCATCACGGCGCGCGCCTCGGGCCGGGCGCGGCGGTCGCCGAGGACAAAATCCGCGCCGGACGCCGCCGCGGCCAGAAAACCCGCCAGGTCGCCCGGATCGTCGCTCCCGTCGGCGTCGCAAAAAAGGATCCATTCGACCTCCGGCGGCAACCCGGCTGCCCCCGTCCAGCAGGCCTGCCCGTAGCCTCGCCGGGGCTCGATCAGCACCTCCGCGCCCGCCTCCCTCGCCCGGGCCACCGTCGCGTCCGCGCTGCCGTTGTCCACCACGCGGATGCGGGTGAGCCCCAGCCGTCGCAGCTCCGTCACGACGCCGGCGATGGTCGCCTCCTCGTTGAGGGCGGGGATGACGACTTGGATCGAGGTGGGAGGGATCATACGGGATGGGCGTGGCTCGATGCGGCACTCGGGCGGTATCGATCTTTCCCTTACGCCCCCTCTTTCGCTTTGAACGCTCGTTTATCGATGCCCAGCCTGCTCAACCGCGAGGCGAGCGTGGTCGGTTTCATGCCCAGAAGGTCGGCCGCGCCGTGCGGCCCGAAAATTTTCCCGCCGGCGAGGCGCAAGGCCTCCCTTATGCTCGCCTCCTCCCTTTGCTTGAGCGCCGAGCGCGAAAGCAAGGCCGGTCCGGAGCCCCCGTGCGCCGCCGACGCGGGAACGTCCGCGACTTGAGCCCGGGCCGCCGAGGGAAGATCAAATCGCAGCGGACCATTCTGCGAGAGAATCAGCGCTCGCTCCACCGCATTCTGAAACTCGCGGATGTTGCCCGGCCAATCATAGGCGAGCAGACCCGCGATGTGATTTTGCGATAGGCGTGGCTCGCGCAAATGTAGATTCTGGGCGGCCTTCTTGAGGAAATGAGCCGCCAGCAAGGGGATATCCTCCCTGCGTTGGGCGAGCGAGGGGACCTCGATGGGGAAAACGCTCAACCGATAAAAAAGATCCTGGCGAAAACGCCCGGCGGCGACCTCGCGCTTCAGATCTCGATTGGTCGCCGCGACTATGCGCACGTCCACTTTGCGGGTGCGCTCCTCCCCCACCCGCTCGAAGGTGCCTTCCTGCAACACCCGCAGCAGCTTGACTTGCAGGCCCGGCGGGATGTCGCCGATTTCATCCAAAAAGAGGGTCCCCTTATCGGCGAGTTGGAACCGGCCGATCCGGTCGCCGACCGCGCTGGTAAACGCACCGCGCACGTGCCCGAAGAACTCGCTCTCAAAGAGGTTTTCCGGAATCGCCCCGCAGTTGACCTTGATCAACGGTCGATCGCGCCTCGGGCTGCGCTCGTGGATGGCGCGCGAGACCAACTCCTTGCCCGTGCCGCTCGGCCCGGTGACCAACACATTGGCCTCGGTCTTGGCCACGAGTTCGATCTGACGTAACACCTTTTGCAGCGCGGGCGAGCGCCCCACGATATCGCCAAATTCGAGCGACGCCTTCACCTCCTCCTGCAGGTATTCGTTTTCCAACTGCAGTTGAGCCTTCAACATTTCGATCTCCTCGAAGGCCCGCGCGTTTCCCAACGCCACCGCCGCATGATTCGCAAAGCTCCTTAGCCTATCATAGGCCTCCGCCGGAAGGGGCTTTCGACTATACGCGCCCAGCACCCCCAGGGGCTCGCCCCGAAAATTCAACGCGTGGCCGACAAAGGCCTTCACCCCTTCCGCCTCGGCCCAGTCAGGCAAGCCGTCGTGTCCCGCAGCAGGACCGTAGGCGTCCACCAACAACGACCGGCCGGTTTTCGCGATACGGCCGATATTGCTAACCCCCAGAGGGTATCGACAAAAAGACCCGCTTAACTCCCGCCAGTTTTCGTTCCCGTGGCGCAAGACACCACTGCTCGCCACGAGGTGCAGGCATTGCCGCTGGTCCGGGCACTCCTTGCGAAAGGCGCAGGCGGCACACCGATCGCCCGCGCGAACCAACCAGATACGCACCAACGCGTCATCCGCACCGGGCGGTATGACCGTGTGGATGTCGCCGCCCAAACAGGCCACGACGCGCTGGGTGATCTGCGTCAACACCTCGTCGATCGAATGCTTCTGCGCCATCGCCAAGACCACGTCATCGAGCGCGCTGATAGGCATCCGAGGAAACACTACGAGACTCCGTAATCCGGCAATGCAAATTCGTAAATTACTGAATTTCGTAGCCAAATCCTAAATCCATAATACTTCATAAATACATTTATAACAACGTTTTGATAATAAAATGCAACGTGGCACGCGACGTGTTTTACCGACCAGCACACACCCTAAATCACAAATGCACCGCAACCCGACCACCGCGACCCGCCGCGCCGAGCTTGAATCGGCGAGCGTGATGCCGTGGCCCCGGGTCGCCGCCTTTCAAAATGGCCCACAATTACCTTAGCACCACTTTCACGCCCGCAGTTTTGGCGGAACAGGCGCGCTATTACGGCAAGCCCCAGCACGTGCCGCCCTCGCCCGGGCCCGATGAGTTGGGCGCGAGCGAGCAGGTGTTTATCGAGAGCCGCGACAGCTTTTATCTGGCCACCGTGGGCGCGGACGGTTGGCCCTACCTGCAGCACCGAGGCGGCCCCCGGGGCTTTCTCAAGGTGCTCGACGAGCGCACCCTCGCCTTCGCCGATCTTGGCGGCAATCGGCAGTTGATCAGCACGGGCAATCTGGTGGGAAACGACCGCGCGTCGTTGTTCCTGATGGATTACCCCCGTCGGCAACGTCTGAAGCTGCTGGGACACGTGGAGGTGCTGCCCGCCCGGGATCATGCCGCGCTGGCGGCGGAGGTCGCGCCCGAGGGCATCGCGGTGCGACTGGTCGAACGCATTTTCCGCATCCGGATCACGGCCTACGATTGGAACTGTCCCAAATACATCACGCCGCGCTTCACCCCGGAGGAAGTCGAACGGGCGGCGGCCCCGTTGAAACAACGGCTGACCGCCCTCGAGGCCGCCCTCCTTGCCGCCGGTTTACCCGTGCCTCCGGCGACGTCCTGACTCGCCCCTTTGCGTTCAAACCCGACTCCGCCCGCCCCTCGTCCCTCCACGCCATGCGCCCCCCTCTGCCTCCCTTCACCTCCGAAACCGCACACCAAAAAGTGCAGATCGCCGAAGCCGCCTGGAACTCCCGCGACCCCGAGCGCGTCGCCGCCGCCTACACCGAGGACTCGGAATGGCGAAACCGCGGCGAATTCTTCACCGGCCGAGCGGCGATCATCGGTTTCCTCCGCCGCAAGTGGGAGCGGGAACTGGGCTACGTGCTGAAGAAAGAACTCTGGGCGTTCACCGACAACCGCATCGCGGTGCGCTTCGAATACGAATGGCACGACCAGGCCGGGCAGTGGTATCGCGCCCACGGCAATGAGAACTGGGAGTTCAACGCCGAGGGTCTGATGGCCCGGCGTTTCGCCAGCATCAACGACCAGCCGATCACCCCCGCCGAACGCCGCCTCGGCTAGAACCTCCGGCGCCGGCGGGACGCCGCGCCTGGATCGAAACAACCCCTCCCCCCTTTCCGGCCAATTCCGGTCGGCCTTCCGCGAATCAACAAAAACCAACATCCACTCCATTCCCTATATGAAAACCGCCATCCTGGTCCTTTCCGACCCCGCGTCCGGCACCGAGGAATCTCTCGGCCGCGTCTTCAACGCCCTCGCCGTCGCCCTTGAATACAAACAAGCCGGCGTGCCCGTGCAATTGCTCTTCGCCGGAGCCGGCACCCGCTGGCCCGCCGCGCTAAACAAAAGAGACCATCCCGCGAACGCCCTGTATAAACAGGTCGTCGATGTGGTGGCGGGGGTCTCCTGCGGATGCGCGGACGTCTTCGGCGCCGATGACCAAGGCCTGGCCCGCATCACCACCAACGCCGTTCCCGGCACCACCGGTCTGCCGAGCCTGCTCGGCCTCCAACGCGACCAATGGAACGTGCTTACCTTTTAAAACATAATTATAAACATTTTAAGAAATTTTATCATTTCCGCCCGCTTACCGGCGGGTAACCGAAAACCCAAGTCCGACCCGTCACCTAGCCAAAATTCATCATGAAAAAGATCATTTTATTCCTCGCCGCCCTGGCGCTCAGCGCCTCGGCCTTCGCCGCCAACCTCGTCAATGTCGATCGCAACGTCGGCATCGCCCTCGAAGGTTACGACCCGGTCTCCTTCTTTGTCTCGGGCCAGCCGGCCAAAGGCGATCCGACCATTCGCGCCACCCACAACGGCGCGACCTACCTGTTCGCCTCCGCCGAAAGCAAAGCCTCGTTTGAAAAGTCCCCTGGCGCCTACGAGCCCCAGTTCGGCGGCTATTGCGCGTATGGTGTCGAGCTGGGCGTGCTGCTGCCGGTCGACATCAGCACCTGGGTCATTCGCGACGGCAAACTTTACCTCAACTACAGCAAGCCGGTCGCCGGCCTGTTCGCCAAGGACCCCGACGCCTCGATCAAGAAGGCGCGGGCCAACTGGCCGAAACTCTCCGCCGAAAGCGTCGGGCAGTAAACCCGCTCGGGCTCGGATTCCGCCTGATTCCACGAAGCCACACCCGGCCGGGTGTGGCTTTTTTGCGAAACCCGGGATCCGCCACCGTGGCAACCTCCGGGACCGGCGCGGGGGCCGGTTCGAATCGCGCGTTGCCCCAGGCCTTCGCCGCCCCTACCGGTTCCCTGCGCAGTGAAAATCAGGAAAAACCGGGAATAAATCGCCGACGACGAGCCCCTCACACGGCAAGCAGACGCCCACCTTTCCCTTTCCATGAATCCTTTGCTCTCCCGCTACGCCGACTGGCTCCACCTCCGCTGGCCGGCGGGTTCCGTTGAAAAACTACCGGAGGTCAACTCCGATGGCACCACCGCCGTGCCCGGCGTGCGCGTGGTGGGCGACCTCACCGGCGTGCCCTTGCTCAAATTCGCCGCCGATTCCGGCGCGCGAGCCGTCCAGGCGGTCGCAGCCGAACTCGCCGACGGCAAATCCGGCTCGCCGGCGCCCGAGGGCGTCGCCGACCTCGCCATCGTCGGCGGCGGAGTGGCCGGCCTGGCCGCAGCCCTCGAGGCGAAAAAACTCGGGCTGCGCTTTGTCGTGTTCGAGGCCGCCCAGCCTTTTTCGACCATCGTCAACTTTCCCAAGGGCAAGCCGATCTTCACCTACCCCACGGAGATGCGACCCGCCGGCGACCTCGCCCTGACCGCCGGGGTCAAGGAAGACCTGCTCACCGAGCTCGAGTCCCAGCGCCGCGCCGCCGGCATCGAGCCGCACCGCGCCCGGATCGAGCGCATCGAGCGCCAGGGCGATTTGCTGCGTCTCCATCACCCCGACGGGCAACCCTTCCGCGCCCGACGCGTGATCGTGGCCATCGGGCGCAGTGGCAACCACCGCAAACTCGGCGTGCCCGGCGAGGACCTCGACAAGGTCTCCAACCGCCTGCACGACCCCGCCGCCTTCGCCGGCCAGAACGTGCTGGTGGTCGGCGGCGGCGACTCCGCCCTCGAGGCGGCGACCGCCCTTGCCCAGGCCGGCGCGGCGGTGACCCTGAGCTACCGCGGCAAGGAGCTCTCTCGCGCGAAGCCCGAGAACGTCGCCGCGCTTGCGCCCGCCGGTGTGTCCGTCGTGCTGGACAGCACCGTCCGCTCCATCACGGCCGAGCAGGTGACGCTCAAGACCCCGACCGGAGACGCCGTGCTGCCCAACGACGCCGTGTTCTCGCTCATCGGCCGCGAGGCGCCGCTCGATTTTTTCCGCCGCAGCGGTATCCCCATCCAGGGCGAGACCTCGTTCGCCGGCTGGATCGGCGTCGCCGCGCTGCTGCTTTTCTGCGTGTTCGTCTACTCGTGGAAAGGCGGCGGCCCGACCGAAACGTGGCTCAACCCGACCGCCTGGACCGCCTCGCTGCGCGAGACCGCCTCCGACCGCACCACGCTGCTCGGCACTCTGGCGGTCTCGATGCAGTCGCGATCGTTTTACTACACCCTGATCTACAGCCTCGCGATCTTCGCCTTCGGCCTCGACCGCATGCGCCGCCGCCGCACGCCCTACGTGCGCCGGCAGACCTGGACGCTGATGACGGTGCAGTGGCTGCCGCTCTTTATCCTGCCCGAGATCATCCTGCCCTGGGCGGGCTACAACGGCTTGTTCTCCTCCGGCCTCGGCGCGCTCGTCGGCGACAACCTTTTCGAAAAATACATCTCCGCCGCCGACTACGCCGCCGCCGCCTGGCCCGACTGGGGCCACCCCCGCGCCTACTGGCGCGCCTACGGCTTCATCCTGGCCTGGCCGCTCAACGTCTACAACGTCTTCACCGACTCGCCTCACTGGTGGTGGATCGGTATCGGGGCGTTCCAGACCCTCGTGCTCATCCCCTTCGCGGTGTGGCGCTGGGGCAAGGGCGCCTACTGCGGCTGGGTGTGCTCCTGCGGAGCCCTGGCCGAGACGATGGGGGATCGCCACCGGCACAAGATGCCTCACGGACGCGTTTGGAACAAACTCAACTTCATCGGCCAGGCCTTCCTCGCCGCCGCCTTCGCCCTGCTCGCGGTGCGCGTCGCCGGCTGGATTTTTCCCGGCTCCTGGGCCGACCAGATTTTCCACCGCCTGCTGGACGGAAAGGGGGCCGACGGCCAGCTCGCGGCCGGATTTATTTTCAGTTACAAGTGGTTTGTCGACATTCTGTTCGGCGGCGTGTTGGGCGTCGGGCTCTACTTCAAATACTCCGGTCGCGTCTGGTGCCGCTTCGCCTGCCCGCTGGCCGCGTTGATGCATATCTACGCACGTTTTTCGCGCTTCCGAATCTTCGCCGACAAAAAGAAGTGCATCTCGTGCAACGTCTGCACCTCGGTCTGCCACCAGGGCATCGACATCATGAGCTTCGCCAACAAGGGCCTGCCGATGGAGGATCCCGAGTGCGTGCGCTGCTCGGCCTGCGTGCAGAGCTGCCCCACCGGCGTGCTGACCTTCGGCCAGTTGCTCGCCAGTGGCCAACCGCTCTTCGACGGCCTGCCCGCCTCGCCGGTGCAGATGCAGGAAAAACGCCTCGCCGCCGGCCCGGTTTGAGAATCCGCCCGGACCGGATTGGATGACTTCCATGCGTTTATCCCTTGTCGCCTGCCTTTTCGCCCTGCTGGCCGCCGCCGTCGCGGTCACCCTTCGCGCCGCCCCGCCTTTCACCGACCGCCTGCTCCACGACGAAGGTTTCTGGGGCGACGGACGGGCCGAGATCGCGATTTTCGACGGCACCGAGAAGCGCTATGGCACCGCCAGGTCGACCGAGGTGCGACACATCCTGGTGCGGGAACATTTCACGGCGGAGGCGCGGGTGAAGGCCGACGACTGGCGCGCGCCCGGCGCCTACCCGGTGATCAAGCTCAACCAGATCATCACCGTGCCGACCGGCACCTACCGCTACGACCAGGGCCACTCCGCGTTCTGGCGCGTCGCGGACGGGACCTTGCTGAAATTCGCCCAGACCACGAACGATTCCTGCGGGCTATCCTACAAACAGGGCGACCTCGCCGCCGACGGGCGCGCCTGGCGCTACCGCGCGCTGACCTACTGGGAGGGTATGAACGAGGTGGATACACGGATCGCGCCGCCTCCCGGCTCGCTGTTTTACGACGAACTGCCCTTCCGCCTGCGCCTGCTCGACTGGGAAAACGCCGCCGCCCGGACCGCCGGCTTCACCGCCCCGCTGATGCCGGGCGTGATCGGCTCGAAGGCGGATCGCCTGGCCTGGCCCGCGGCGACCTTCACCGTGACCAAAAACGACGGGACCTGGCGGGTGCGGGTGGAGCATTCGCGCGGC
>CAMCHD010000035.1 GCA_945874545.1 Akkermansia muciniphila
CAACGCTCGAGCACGGCCGCGACCGACTTGAGCGGCTGGCGGTGAAAGGTGACCAGCGATTCGCGGCCGAGGAAAAGATTGAGCTCGGTGGTGGTGAACTTCTCGCTGCGGTTAAAATCCACCGCGTGCATCACGATGAAGAGGTAGTCCTCGTAGTCCTCTATCTTGGGCAGGGAGCTGGGCGCGATGCAGTCCTCGATCGCGAGCGGGTGGAAGTTGAACACACCCTCCAGCACCGCCTTGGCCTCCTCGGGCGTCGGGTCGGAGAGGTTGACCCAGAGCACGAGACCCTTGTCGCCGTGCACCAGACGCAGGGCCTCGAGCTCGAGATCGCGGCCGACGACTTTGCCGTCGCTGAGAATGAAGGATTGGATCATGCGGCGTGCGGGCGGTGCGGGAAGCTAGGCCCGCGGCGACGGCGGGCGAAAGCCGAAAGACGGGCAACGGCAAGGTTCGCCGGACCCGGGCGGGGCTCACGCCGGGGCGAGCAGCTTTTCCTCCGCCACCAGCAGCACCTCGGCAAAGGCCTCGGGGGTGGCGGCGGCGAGCAAGGCCTCGCGATTCGCGGGATCCTTAAAAATCTTGCAGAGGGTCGAGACCACCTGGAGGTAGCCCATCGGGTTGTTCTTGGGCGTGCCGAGCACAAAGAGCAGGCGCACGATCTGCTTGTCCTTCTCGAAACTCACCCCGGCGCGGCTGCGGCCTATCGCCAACACCAGTTCGCTGACATGCTCGGTGCGGGCGTGGGGCAGCGCGATCTCGTTGCCCAGACAGGTCGTGTCGAGCCGGTCCCGGGCGAGCAATTCCTGATAAAAACCGGCGTAGTTCACCACCGAGGGATGGCCGTCCAGTTGGCGCGCGACTTCACTCAACGCCGCGGTGCGCTTGGTCGATTGCACCGCGAGCACGATGCGAGCGGGATCGAGGAGGGTGCGGAGGAGGCCGGCCATGGCGAGCGGGGGTCGAAAAACGTCGTGCCGAAAGGGTTCGCGAAAAGGGAAGGTGAACCGTCCGCCGCGATCACCGATTGGCAAGCCCGGAGTGCGTCCGGCGCGAGGAAATCACCGGACCAAAACCAGCCCGCGCCAGCCCGTGGCCTCAGCGGGTGATTTCCGTCACAAAATCGACCAGCGGACGCACCGCCGCCGGCGCCGGCACGAAGTCGCCGTAAAGCAGCTCGGGGAGGACGTAGGGAGTCTCGTAATAGTCCCAGTTGGCGCGGTCATCGCGGTCGAGCCAGCCGGTCTTGACCGTGGCGCCGGCGTAGTAGCCCTGGTTGCGCCCATAAACCAATACCGGGGTGGCGAGGAGGTCGGCGTTGACCTTCTCCGCCTCATAGACCCGCGGCCCGGCCACCGCGCGGGCATCGGCCCCGATGTTCATGCGGCCGTCGAAAAGTTTTCGCACCGTGGCCTCGTCGGTGAGCACGTAGATCGTCTCGATGCGCTGGCCGCCCAGCTGCAACCCGACGCTGGCCTCGCCTGCCTTGACGAAGACCGGGACGCTCCACGCGCCGTCGGCCCGCCGGGCGAGCACCACGCCATAGCCGTATTGCAGGCCGAAAACAAAGCCGCCCTTGACCTGGTTGACCACGACCAGGGCCTTGGCCTGGCGCAGGACGCCCGCCGGGATGGCGAGCCGCGCGTCGGCCTGGATCTCGCGCAGGATCGCCTCGCAGGTCTCGATCCGGCCGGTGAACTTCGGAAGGCTGCCGGGCGCGGCCCGCAAAGCGGCGCCGAGGCCGAGCAGACCAAGCAGGCAAACGAGACGGAAAAACCAGGCGGGGAAGAGGCGGGAGGTTATCATGACCGATCTCTGGGGAAAAAAATCGCCGCCTGCGACACCGGAGACGCGGGCCGTCGCGGACGCGGGCGGGCCACCCCCGGTTCAGAGCACGGTCGCGCCCGGCCCCACACCCATCGGCAACACGTCGGGGCGCGCGCCGTATTTCGCCGCGTAGGCCGCCGCCACCCCCTCGGCCTCGGCCGCGCCAAAGCCGGGTCCGGCCAGCGCCATCACCGCGCCGCCGAAACCCCCGCCGGTCAGGCGCGCACCCAAAACCCCCGGCGCGGCCGCGAGGGTGTCGACCAGGAAATCGAGCTCCGGCGTGCTGTTCTCAAAAAGGTGCTGCGAACTGCGGTGCGAAGCGGTGAGAAGCGCACCGACCCGCGCCAGATCGCCGGCCTCCAGCGCCCGCACGCAGGCCTCGACCCGCGCGATCTCCTCGACCACATGGCGGGCGCGCTTAAACGCGGTGGGATCCACCTTCGCCTCCGCCACGGAAAGCGCCTCGGGTGTGATCTCGACCAACGCCTTCACCCCGAGCGCCGCCGCCGCCGCCATGCACTCGCGGTGACGGGCGGCGTAGAGTCCGTCGACCAGCGCGTGTTTGGTGTGGGTGTTAAAAATCCAGAACGAGGCGCCGGCCGGCATCGGCACGGTGGCGAACCGCGGCCCCGCGCAGTCGATGAAGACCAGCCGGCCCGCCTCGCCAAAGCCCGACACCCCCTGGTCGAGGATGCCGCAGGGCACGCCGACGAAGTGGTTCTCCGCGTGTTTGCCGATCTTCACCACCGTCTCGCGATCCGGCGCCTGGCCGGTGAGGCCGAGAAAGGCCAGGGCCGAGGCGAGCTCGATCGCCGCGCTGGACGAGAGCCCGGCCCCGGTCGGCAGGTCCGAGTCCGCGAGGTAGTCAAAACCTTCCGGCGCGCGCAGCCCGAAGTGCGGCAGCGCCGCCAGCACGCCGAGCGGGTAGTTGGTCCACGAGGCCGCCCCCGCCTGCCGCACCGGCTCGCCGGCGGGCAACACCACCGTCTCCCCGGTGTAGGTGCTGAAAAAATGCCGCGCACCATCCGTCCGCGGCGCCACCGCCACCGTGACCCCCCGGTCGATCGAGGCGCCCAGCACCGTGCCGCCGTTGTAGTCGGTGTGATTGCCGATGAATTCGATGCGGCCGGGCGCGCGCGTGACCAAGGTCGGCGAACGACCAAAGACCTGCTCAAACCGGGCGACAAGGGAGGCTTTGCTCATGGGATGGGAAAAAAGGTGGGGACGTGAACCCCGCACGCTCGCCGGGCCGCGAAACGCTGGCGAGCCGGTTTTGAAACCCGGCGCACACCATCACCCCGCCGCCTGGTCCGCCGCCGGCGGTGGCCCGCCCTCGAAGCCCGGCACGGTCTCACCGTTGCGACCTTTGATCAGGACGGTGAGCAGGTGCTCCATCGCCCGCTCCCTCGGCCAGCCGCGGGCGAGCGCCAGTTGGTCGCAACGCTTGATCAACTGGTCGGCCATCGTGCCCGCCTGGGAAGGGGAGGCGCCGAGCCGTCCGCAGAGGGCCGTGAGGGATTCGCGTTCGGTCATGGCCGGTCGATGAGACGCGCCCCGCCGCCGCCGTCGACCTCCATCTCCGCCCCGCCGTCGAGGCCGAGCAGATTGATCATGGCGAGGCCGAACCAACCCGCGCCGTCTTCCGCCGCCGCGCGCAGCTCCCCCACCCGCTTGCCCGCCCGGCGCAACTCGGCGCCCGCCGCCGGCACCGGGCCCGCACCCGCCACGCGCACCAGTTTCCGCCGCACCCGCCCCATCGCCTGCAAGCGGGCCATGACCTCCTGCCCCAGGTAGCAGCCCTTGGTGAAGGAAATCGCCACCGCCTCGAGCCCCGCCTCCTGCGGCAAATCGTCGGGACCAAACTCGGCCGGGATCGCCGGCACCCCCGCCGCCAACCGATCCCGGCGCAAGTCCGCCTCGGTGAGCATGCCTCCCGCCTCGGCAACTCTCGTTTCCGCCGCCGGACAGACCCAATCCCAAACCCGCTCCTGCCCGCGCCGACCGGAAAAAAGCCAGCCGCCTCCCCACGCTTCCGCCCGACCCGGCGGAGGCGGTTCGCGATCCGCCCGCGCCGCCCGCAACCACGCCTCCCCCAAGTCGCCCGCGAGGGTCAGCTGCGCCCACTCCGTCCCGCCCACCGCGATGGTCACGTCATCCGCGATCAAAAACTCCTGCAAACGCTCCGCCAGCGCAGCGCCCGAGGTGTGGGCACTCCAAAGCCACCAGGCGTCCCCTTCCGCCTTGAGCACCAAACTCTCACCCATCACCTTGCCCTTCAGGGTCAACCACAACGCGAAGGCCGTTTCCCCCAGCCGCAGCGCACGCAGATCCTGGGTGCACTGCCCCTGCAAAAAGGTTGCCGCATCCGGCCCCGTCACCTCCACCCAGGCGGCAGGCAGGCCGGCCAAGAGCCCGGACGGCGATTTCACGATAGGATTTAAGATTTTATCCAAGGGCATTTAACGAAAAAATTGCGAGATACTGAGAGATTTTATTGACGAAAGGGGCCGATTCGCACTTCTTCCAAACATCAACTTTTCACTTCTCCTGTGCAAACAGGAGTTTTGGGGTAACTAAGAAAGCAAATGCCCGGTCGCTTAGGGGTAGGCGACCGGGCAACTTATTTTTCGGATTTGGCGAGACGCCGGCGACAATCTCGACCACCGCAAGGCCACGACCTTCGGAAACGGTTTTCCAAGTGTTCGTTTTTACTCCCGTCCAGTTTTACCCGACCCCGGCGCGCGGGCTTGCCCTCCGCGTCCCGCGCCTGCCAGCGTGACCGTTTACGCCATGCAAAAGACCTCCGACCTCCACGTCGTCGAGACCCGCCCCCTTCCGACCCCGGCCCAACTTTTGGCCGAGTTGCCGAAGACCGAGGCCCAGGCCGACTTCATCGCCGCCTCCCGTCGCGAGATCCAGCGCCTCATCTTCACCGACGACCGCCGTTTCCTGCTCATCATCGGCCCCTGCTCGATTCACGATGTCGAGGCCGGCCGCGACTACGCCCGCCGCCTCGCCGCCCTCGCCACCGAGGTATCCGACCGCGTGCTGGTGGCCATGCGCGTCTATTTTGAGAAACCCCGCACAACCGTGGGCTGGAAGGGCCTGGTGATGGATCCGCATCTCGACGGCTCCCACGATATCGCCGCCGGCCTGCGCCTCGGCCGCGCGCTGCTGCGCGACGTGCTGGACCTCGGACTGCCCACCGCGACCGAGTTTCTCGACCCCATCACCCCGCAATACATCGCCGACCTGGTCTGCTGGGGCGCGATCGGCGCCCGCACCACGGAGTCGCAAACCCACCGCCAGCTGGCGTCGGGCTTGTCCATGCCGATCGGCTTCAAGAACGGCACCGACGGCGGCCTGACCGTCGCGATCAACGCCATCAAGGCCGCCGCCCAGCCGCAGACTTTTCTCGGCATCGACCTCAACGCCTCCGCCGCCGCCGTGCGCACCAGCGGCAACCGCGATTGCCACCTCGTCCTGCGCGGCGGTTCCAAGGGGCCGAATTTCTCCGCCGCCCACATCGCCGAGGCCGAACAACTCCTCGCCAAGGCCGGCCTGCCCGCCTCCATCCTGGTTGACGCCTCCCACGACAACTCGGCCAAAAAACCCGAACTGCAACCCGACGTGCTTCAGGCTCTGGTCGGTCAGATCCAGGCCGGCAACGCGTCCATCATGGGCGCGATGGTAGAGAGCAACCTGCAGGCCGGCAACCAGCCCTTTCCCGCGCCGAAGGAACAACTCCGCTACGGCGTGAGCATCACCGACGGCTGCATCGACTGGCCGACCACCGAAAAACTCGTCCGCGCCCTTCACGCCGGCCTCGCCACTCGGTTTAACTGAAGTGGATTAGATTCCGCGCTAATTTTACGAGGCCTACGACAAACCGTGCGTGTCCTTCGCGCGGATTTTCCCCTAGCCTGAGCGTCTTCCCTTCCCAACCACCATGAGCACCTCCCCCATTCGCGTCGCCGTCACCGGCGCCGCCGGCCAGATCGGCTACTCCCTGCTTTTCCGCATCGCCTCCGGCGCGATGTTCGGGCCCGACCGCCCCGTCATCCTCCAGCTCATCGAGGCCCCCTTCGAAAAAGCCATGAAGGCGCTCGAGGGCGTCGCCATGGAGCTCGACGACTGCGCCTTCCCCCTGCTCAAGGGCATCGTCATGACCGACCAGCCCGAGGTCGGGTTCAAGGACGCCAACTGGTCCCTCCTCGTCGGCGCCAAACCCCGCGGCCCCGGCATGGAGCGCGCCGACCTGCTCAAGGACAACGGCAAGATCTTCATCGGTCAGGGCCAGATCATCGACCGCGTCGCGGCCGACGACGCCCGGGTGGCCGTGGTGGGCAATCCCGCCAACACCAATTGCATGATCGCCGCCTCCCAGGCGAAGCGCCTCACCCCGGACCGCTTCACCGCCATGGTCCGCCTCGATCAAAATCGCGCCCAGACCCAGCTGGCCAAAAAGGCCGGCGTGGACCTGACGGCGGTGAAGGACATCTTTATCTACGGCAACCACAGCCCGACCATGTTCCCGTCCTTCGCCCATGCCACCATCGGCGGCGCGAAGGCCACCGACGCCATCACCGACCACGCCTGGCTGCAGGGCCCCTTCCTCGAGACCGTGGGCAAACGCGGCGCCGCCATCATCGCCGCCCGCGGCGCGTCCTCGGCCGCCTCCGCCGCCAACGCGCTGGTCGACCACGTGCGCGACCTCATGACCCCGGGCAAAATCCATTCCGTCGCGGTCAAGAGCAACGGCCTCTACGGCTTCGACCCCGAGGTCTGGGCCGGCATGCCGGTGCGCACCACCACCCCGGGCGCCTACGAGGTCGTCACCGGCTACGAGATGTGCGAGTTCTGCAAGGAGAAGATCGCCCTGACCAACAAGGAACTGGTCGAGGAACGCGCCGCCGTGGTCGACATGCTTCAGGGCTGATCCGCCGACCCGCAATCACCCCGGGCCCCCCACCGCGCCTTTACCGGGCGCGGTCTTTTTATGCCCCCGCGCCCACCCGCCCGCCGCTCACTCCCCGCCCAGCGTGCTCAGCAACACGTCGTGGTAGAGCGGTTTTTCCCAGCTCGGCTCCATCTCGCGGGCCTGGTTGAGGTCGCCGGCGTCGAGCTCGGTGGCGTCCGGCCGGGCCCGCCGCGCGATGTCGATGGTGCGGTGGAGCTGGGTGTAGTCCCCCGTCCACGGCTCCTGCTCGAACCAGACCTGCGCCTCCAGGGTAAACCGCGCGGAGGAGGCCCCGAGACGGCGCAACACCGCGCGGGCGATCTGCACCAGGTCGTCGCGCCGCTGGGCGAGACGCGGGATGTTGAGCTTCATCGCCCCGGCGCGCATCAGGAGCATTTCGTTGAACTCGCCCGCATCCGCCAGCGCGCTGAGCGAGGCCTCGGCGCAAAGGATCACGCGGGCCCGACCGTTGAACGAGGCCAGTTCACCGCCTCCGCCGATAAAGTCCTCCAACAAGGCCTGCTGGTCGGCGTTCAACTTCTCCGCGTTTAGCACGATGAGAAGCACCGGCCGGGTGTGCAGCAGGGAGGGCGCAAAGAGACGGGTGAGCCGCTCCACCCCGACCTGCGCCGCCGGACAGGCCAGCAGGACCGCGTCCTTTTCCTCCGCCAGCGCCACCGCGACATCGAGAAAAGCCGCGCCCGGTCCGCCCGAAATGGTCGCCGCCGTCCGGAAATCCCGGATACGCCCGAACTCCGCCACGAGCTTGCGCACCTGGGCCGAGCCCCCGGCGAACACCGGCTTTTCCAACGCGGCGTCGGCCGCCCCCAGGACCATGAACGGCGCGGAGGAAAACCCGCCCGCCGCCGCCTTGCTGACCCGCGCCGCCCGCTGCTCGCGCTCGAGGATGGCGGGGATCTGGTCGCGTAGTTTGCGCGGGTCCACCGGCTTGTCGTAGATCGCCGCGATGCCGAGCTTCTCGTAACGCGCGCGCAGATCCGGCGAGAGGGTGCCGGAGACGATCGCCACCGGCAGGGTCGGCGCAAAACCGCGCAACGCGGCCAGCGTGCCGAGCCCGTCCAGCTCGGGCATGTCGTTGTCTAGAATGGCGAGATCAAACGATTGCGACTGGAGCTTGGCCACCGCCTCGCGTCCGTTTACCACGCTCGTGACCTCGAAGCCGGTGTTCTTGAGGAGAATCGCAAGGACCGTGCGGCATACATCCGAATCGTCGGCGATCAGAATACGGAAACGCGGGGCAAGGGACACGCTCATATCGGGAGAAACAATTACGCCGACCCACCGCTGGCAAGCCGCCGCCGCCGGGATGCGGCGAATTCGTTCCTCGTCGGCGCGTCTCCGGTGCTCAGCCCAGAAGCCCCGCCAGCACCGCATCGCGGCTGAGCCGGAAAGCCGCCCGCACCGCGTCAAACTCCCGCAGACACTCCGCCGGCGAGCCGGCGCGCGGCAGCCGGAGCGCGAGGGTCGCCCCGTCGCACTCCACCCGCGCCGCCACGCCGGACACGGTGATCTCGCAACGACTGCAATCGGAGGGAAACGCCACCGCGAGCGCACCCTCGGCGGCGGGATCGAGCGCCTCGACCGCGTCGATCACCGCCTCGACCCTCACGCCGCGCGCGAGTTCAAACACCACCGCGTCGAACTGGCCGGCAAAGAGCGTGTTGAAGGCCTCCAGCCGCACCAGGTCGGCCGAACGCAGGCCGTGCAGCGAACGCGCGAGCGCGTAGCGGGCCGGGTCGCGCTCCTCCAGCGCGTAGGCCAGTTCCCAGCAAAAATCCTTGGTCGTGAGGGTGGCCGCCCCCGCCCCGACCTCGAGCGCTATGCCGGCGCGTTTGTAGCCCAAAGCGGTGCGGGCGCGCTGGAACATCGCCTCGGCCTCCTCCGCCAGTTCCGCCGCGCAGAGCCGGGCGAGAAACGCGGTGGTGGCGGCGTTGACCGCGTCGGGCACCGAGTGGCGGGATTTCTCGAAACCCCGCAGGTTTTTCACCGCGCCACCGCCCCCTCCGCCCAGCCGCACCTGCGAGATTTTGGAAAAGGGGTCCTGCATCGCGCCCGCAGCGTGAAATGTTTTAAGAACAGGCCAAGCCCTCAGTCCGCCTTGGTTTAAGATTGAATCTCACGCGCCCGGGCGCAGCAAAAGGCACCGTGTCCGGTCTTTTTGAACTTCCCGCCCACCATCCCGCCTTGGTGATTCCCGATCTGCATCAGGATCTCGATTTCCTGGATCGCTCCGTCGCCCTCGCCCGACGCGAGGACGCCACCCTGGTTTTCCTCGGCGACTACATCGACGGGATCCACCCGCGGTGGAAAGACCCCGCCGCGCTCGGCGCGGTGGCGGACCGCCTGCCCGAGCTGGCCCTGGGCCATGGCGCCGGCTGCGTTTTCCTGGCGGGCAACCACGACGTGCAAGCGCTCCAGATCGGGCGGATACGCGCCGGGCTGCTGATCGAGGGCCGCGAGGCCGAGGTGGCAAAACTCGACGCCGCCATACCCGCCGCGCCGGCCTACGGCCGCCTGCTCGGCGCCTGGCCGAAGGATTTTCTGCTCACCTGGCGCATCGCGGCGCTGGTGCACGGCCACCTCGCCACCCACGCCGGCGTGGCCCGGCGCTACTGGCCCTGGGGCGCCGCGCCCGACCCCGCCGGCCAGGCCCGCGCCTTCCTCGCCGAGACCCAGACGGCCTGGGATCGTTTTGTGCAACGCAACGAGGACGGCCCGCTGTTCGAAGCCGGCCCCGGGCGCGGCGGTCAAATCGCCCCGGTCGGCGGCCCGCTTTGGCTCGATTGGGACACGGAGTTTGTCGACGACCTACCTCTGCCGCAGGTGGTCGGCCACACCCGCGGACGAGAGGCCCGACGCAAGGATCGCAGCTGGTGCATCGACGCGGGCCAGACCTGCGCCGCCCTGATCGATCCCGATCTCGGCCTGCGCGTCCTGCCGGTGTAGCGCGCGGCACGGTGGCGCTCAACCCCGCGCGCGCGGCCAGGGCCCGGTGATGGCGAGGGTCTGCCCCGGTTTCTGGACGTTGACAAACAGGGTCGATCCATCGGGGGAAAAACACGCGCCGGCCAGCTCGCGACCGGGCACGGGATTGCGGCCGATGACGTAGAACCCTCCCTGCGGCGTGACGCCGACCAGCCGGCAGGCCGCGCCGGTATCCTCGCAGAGCACGAGGTCGCCCCAGGGAGCGACGGTGAGGTTGTCGGCATTGCTGACCAAGGCGGAGTCGTTGGGCTCGACAAAAAGCTCGATCGTGCCGGGCGCGTCCGCTTCCGCCGCCGTGCCCTCGGCGGGGCTCGGACGGTAGCGGAAGATCTGCCCGAGCTTGGCCGAGCCGCCATTGGTCATGGCGAACCAGGCCGCGTCCCCGCCCCACCACGCACCCTCGCCCCGGGCAAACAAGGCCGCGCCCGCGCCGAAGCCGCGGTGCCGCAGATCCCCGAGCGGGCTCTCGACCTCGTCGAGATCGATCCAGCGGACCGCCAGGGGCCGCCCGACCGGAAAGAGCACGGCGTCCCAGTTGCGGGTGTCGGCCCCGAACTTGTCGCGAACCACCAGCGCCTGCAGCCGTCCGCCGGCGGCGAGTTTTCCCGGCTCGGCCGGGATGAAACGGTAGAGCAGGCCGTCGCCGATGTCTTCGGTCTGGTAGACGATGCCGGAGCGCGGCTCGACGCACACCGCCTCGTGGCGAAAGCGTCCCATGGCCTTCAAGGCCACGGGGGCGACCAGCCCGGGCGTGGTGCTGGGCGCGACCTCGAAGTTAAAGCCGTGCGCCTGCTCCGCGTGGGGTTCGGGCAGGTCGTTCACCTCTTCACAGGTCACCCAGGTGCCCCAGGGCGTCGGCCCGCCGGCGCAGTTGCGCACCGTGCCGCCGAGGCTGAGAAAATGCCGTTCCAGGCGCCGCGTGCGCGGATCGTAGACCAGCGTGGTGGTGCCGCCGAGATTCGGGCGCACTCCGCCGCCGCGGTCGTAGAGCCGCGAAATGTCGACCCGGCCCAGGCGGGATTGATCGCGCCCAAAGGGGGAAAAATCGAGCCATTCGCTTTCGAGCTCGTGGTTGCGCACGAGGAGCACACGCCCGTCGGGACCGGGAAATGCGGCCATGCCATCGTGTCCTCCGGGGACGAGCAGTCCGTCGTCCATCTCCTCTCCCCAGGCCGAGAGCGCGACATAGGAGAAACCCTCCGGCAGATCGAGGATGCCGGCCGGATCACGACGCAGCGGACCCATTCCCGGCCCGGAAACACCCGCCTCGGCGGCGGCCGCGAGCGGGCTTTGCAACAGGACCCGCAGGCCGGCGAAACCGGCGGCGTAAAGACTGGCGGAACGAAGAAAGTCGCGGCGTGTGTTCACCCGCCCACCAAAACAAAAACCCCGCCGCGCACAAGGCGCCGGGGAAGAATGCTCCCGGACGGGGGCCCACCCATGCCTAAAGCCCCAGCATCGCGCCGTTGCGTTTTAACCATCCCTCGGCCTCGCGCCAGGGCGGGCAGACCTCCTCGACCCGCCGCCAAAAACGGTCCGAGTGGTTCATCTCCTTCAGGTGCATGAGCTCGTGGTAGATCACGTAATCCCGCACGCTTTCCGGCGCCTGGATGAGCCGCCAATTGAGCGAGATCACCCCGCCCACCGTGCAGGATCCCCAGCGGGTGCGTTGGTTGCGCACCATCACCTCGCGGACCGCCATCGCGGTCTCGGCCGCCAGCTCCCAGGTGCGCGCGGTGAGCTCGATCTTGGCCCGCCGCAGGAAATGCGCCTCCAGCGTCGGCCGCAGGTCGCCGTCCAGACGCGCCACACGAAAAACATCCGCCGCCAGGCACACCGCCGGCCGCTCGCCCTCCGCCGCCCGGCGAATCTCGCTCAATTCTCCCCGCCAGAGCACGTGGGTTCCGACCGCCCAGACCGTCGCCGCCCGGGGTCGCGCCCGCTGCCGCGCGCGCGCGCGCTCCAGCCAGGCACGGTGCTGCTCGACAAAGGCCCGCGCCTCCCGCTCGGTGCCTCGGGCCGGGATCACCGCGACCGCGACGCCGTCCTTGCGCAGGGTCAGGCGATAACGCTCCGCCCGCGCACTGCGGGCGAAAATCAAGTCGGCGCGCGGCGGCTCCGCCTCGGTCACGCGGACCGCCGCCGTGGCGGGGGGCGACGCGGACGCGACCGTCGGCGCGGGAAAGGCGTCCGAAGGGGCGAGAAAATCCAACCAGCCTTGGATCACGCCGGGCGTCACGATTCGGTGGAGAGGATTGAGCACGCCCGCGCCCGCCGCGCCAGCGGGATCTTTTCTCCCGCGCCGGATTTTGCGGGGCGGCCGGGTCCGCCCGCCCGATCAGCCAGGTCCGGTTCCGATTTCGACCGGCGCCCAGCCCACCGCGCCATCCACCCCTACCGTCAACCAGGCGAAACCGCGCACCCGCGCGCGCGGCCGCGTGATGCAACCGGGGTTGAGCCAGCGCACGCCCTGCCCGTCGGTCGTGTCCGAAGGCACGTGGGTGTGGCCGCTGAGCACAAACGCGGCCCCGGGAGGAGCCCGGCGGGGGGCGATGTGCTCAAGATGGAAATGGCGCCCGCCGCGCTCCAGACGAAGCACAAGCGGCCACGGGTGCTCGTCATTGTTTCCCCGCACCACCCGCAAGGGAACACCCAGCGCCTCCAACTCGACCAGCGTCGCCGGATCGCAGACATCGCCCAGATGCCAGATCTCGTCGGCCGCCGCCAAAAGGACGGGCAACGCGGCCGGACAACGGTCGTGCGTGTCGGAAATGACGGCGATGCGCCGCGGCGGAACACTCGCGGAGGATGAGCGGGGGGAGACGGGCATACCGAAACCAAGGCACAAAAACGCCCGCCGCGAAAGCGCGCGGCGGGCGACATGGAAAACGCGGTGGCCCGGCGCGGGCCGGTCCCGGCTCACTCCCAGTTCAGCACGAACCGACCGTAGTAGGTCGTGTCGAGCTTGGACACGCCCGGGCTGGGGTTGCTGGTGTAGTCGTTGTTCACCCCGACGCGAAATTTCCACGGCCCGGACAGGGGGAACTCGAGGCTGGAGTCGTGGATCGCGCGGTAGTTGGTGAAGTCCTCGAAGGACGGCACGTAGGTCACGTCGTTCTGCATGACGGCGTTTTTGAAGTGATAGGAGTGGGAAAGGCCCAGATCCAGACCGGCGCTGCGCACGTCCTCGTTGGCCGGGTCGCCGTAGTCTTCAAATCGATACGAAACACCCGCGCGGCCGGTCAGTTTCTGCGTGGGCAGGTTCTTGATGAAGTCGTAACCGAGGCCGCCCGCCGCGACGTTGTAGAAATTGATGTCTTTCACGTTGTCGAAGCCGCCTTCGTCGCGGAGATACCAGGTGACGTGATCCGAGAGGTAGCGGGAGTAGTCGACGCCGACGCGAAATTTCTCCTCGGACTTCACCTCGTCGGTCTCCTGATAACCGAAATCGGTGTAGAAGAGGAGGGTGTCCTGCGGGCTCGAGAGCGTCGCCTTGGCGCCTCCGGCGTAGCCCAGTTGCTCGCGGTTGCCGGTCTTGCCCGAGAGGCTGAAGTTGGCCTCGTATTTCCATTTCCGCATGAGCTGGGCGACGGCCGGATCGACCCCGCCGGGCGCCCAGGTGGCCGCGACCTTGTCCACCGTGGTCGAGATGGTGCCGTCCTTGCCCGTGATCTTGATCTCGCCGTTCCTCTTCGCCTCGACCGTGCCCTCCATCGTGGTGCCGCCGGTGAGGCGGAAAAAGAGGGGCTTCTCGGTCTCCAGCTTCACGACCTCGCTCTGCTTGATGCTGAGCGTGCCGGCGTAGTCGGTGAGCAGGGTGATGGTGCCGCCGCCGACCTGGGTGACGGTGCCGACCAGGCGGGCGCCGGTCTTGGTCTCGACGACATCGGCCTCGAGGATCGCGCCGCCGAGGGGCAGTATGAGCAGCGCGCGAAGGAATTTTGTGGTGAAGGGTTTCATGGGCGCACCGACCCAAAAGCCTGACCCGACGCTGTCAAACCCGGTCGCCCGCCCCATCGCGCGCGCTCGACACTCCCGGGCCGCGCGCCTTCGCTCGCCGCCGTGACCGCACCCGTGATCCAACGTTCCCCTCTCCTCCTGGCCGACGGCTGGCGCGACTACCAACTGCTCGACTGCGGCTTCGGCATGAAGCAGGAGCGCTGGGGCCGCGTGAACCTGGTGCGCCCCGACCCGCAGGTCATCTGGCCGAAGGCCGACGGGGCCGAATGGCGGGGCTGGGACGGCTTCTACCACCGCAGCGCGGAGGGCGGCGGCCGCTGGGAGTTCAAAAAGCAGCCGGCGGAACACTGGACCATCGGCTACGAACGGCTCGGCCTCACCTTTCGCATCCAGCCGACCAGCTTTAAGCACACCGGGCTATTCCCCGAGCAGGCGGTGAACTGGGAGTGGTCCTCCGCCCTGATCCGCGAGGCCCGCGCCGCCGGGCGCGAGATCAATGTCCTCAATCTCTTCGGCTACACCGGCGCCGCCACCTGCGCCGCCGCCAAGGCGGGCGCGAGCGTGACCCACATCGACGCCTCCGAGGGCATGGTGAAATGGTGCCGCGAGAACGCCGCGCTGTCCGGCCTGGCCGAGGCCCCGGTGCGTTACATCGTCGACGACTGCCTGAAGTTCGTGCGCCGCGAGCTGAAACGCGGCAAGCGCTACGACGCCGTGATCATGGACCCGCCGACCTACGGCCGCGGCGCCGGCGGCGAGATGTGGAAACTGGAGGACAGCCTTTGGGAACTCCTCCGCGAGTGTCGCGAGATCCTGACCCCTCGGCCTCTTTTTTTCCTGATCAACGCCTACACCGCCCGCCTCTCGCCCACCGTCGTCGCCAACCTGCTCCACGCGCTGCTGGGCGACCGCCCCGGCGGACTCATCACCGCCGGTGAGGTCGGCCTGCCGGTCCAGGCCGACGCCGTCCCGGGCGCCCGGAGCCACTACGCCAAGGTCCTTCCCTGCGGCATCTACGGGCGCTGGCAGGCCGCAGGGAAAGAATGACGCCGGACGCGCTTCGCTTTCCCGCCCCCTACCCCTTACACCGCCCTTCATGCGCCTCCTCACCCTCGCTTTCATTTTGATCGCCGGCTTGCTCCGCTGCGACGCGGCCGAACCGGTCCCGGTGAAGCACCCCGGCGGCCTCCGCCTCGGGTCCTTCACCGCCTACACCGAAAACGACAACTACCTTTGGGACACCGACCAGTTTTACACCAACGGCTTCAAGCTGACCTTCCTGTCCGCCAATCTCGCCTCCTTCGCCGCCGACGGCGTGCCCGCGCCGATCCGCCGCCTCGGCGCGCTCGTCCCGCCCGGCCACGGCTACAAACTCGGGTTTTCATTCGGTCAAAACATCTACACCCCGGCCGACATCACCATCCCGACCTACCAACCCGACGACCGCCCCTACTCCGCCTGGCTCTACGTCGGCCTGGCCTTCCACGTGGTCGACGACACCGGCGAGGTCGCCCGCCTCGACGTCTATGAAGTCGATCTCGGCGTGGTGGGCCCCTCCGCGCTCGGCCGCCAGTTTCAGAACGGCTACCACCAGATCATCGACATACCCGGCGCCCAGGGCTGGGACCACCAGATCCACGACGAGCCAGGCATGAATCTGGTCTACGAACGCCGTTACCGTTTCTCCACCGCCTCCGCCCGCACCGGCTGGGGCGCCGACCTCATCCCCCACGCCGGCCTTTCCCTGGGCAACATTTTCACCTACGCGAACGCCGGCGCCGAGGTCCGCGCCGGCTGGCGGCTGCCCGCCGATTTCGGCAGCAACCTCATCCGCCCATCGGGCGATTCGAACTCCGACGCCGCCCCGCCGCCCTTTGCGGTGTTCGCCTTCGCCGCGGTCGACGGCCGCGCCGTCGCGCGCGATATCACGCTCGACGGAAACTCGTTTCGCGACAGCCCCTCGATCGACAAAAACCCCTTCGTGGCCGACGCCTACGTCGGCCTCGGAATCACGTTCGGCGACTGGCAACTGCGCTACGCCGAGGCCTTCCGCACCCGCGAATTCGAAGGCCAGGACTCCGCCCAGATCTTCGGCTCGCTCAGCGTGACCTACCGGTATTGATCGTCCTCCGCCGCTCTCTTTTTGATGTCCCTCGCCGACGCCTACCACGCCACCACCCTCGCCCTGCTCGACTCCGTGCGGCAGAAAAACCTGCCGACCCTGCGCGCGCTCGGGCCGATCATCGGCCGCTCCCTCGCCGCCGGCGGCGTGCTCCACCTTTTCGGCTCCGGCCATTCCGAGATGCTCGCGCGCGAGATCATCGGCCGCGCCGGCGGCCTCATGCCCGTGACCGGTCTCTTCGACCCGGGCTATGGCTTCTCGGAAAACGTCGTGGGCTACGGCGCGCGCCTCGCGCAACGCTACGAAAACACCTATGGCCTCCAAGCCGGCGAGTGTTTCATCGTCATCTCCAACTCGGGCAAAAACGCCTCGCCGATCGAGGTCGCCCTGCACGCGAAATCCCGCGGCCTGGTCACCATCGCGCTCACCGCGCTGAGCATGAGCACGACCGCCAGGACCGTTCATCCGGAGGGCCGGAATCTACACGCGGTGTGCGACCACGTGCTCGATAACGGCGGGGTGCCCGGGGACGCGGTGGTGGAGGTCGAGCCCGGGCGCCTCGCCGGCCCCACGTCCACGCTCACCGGCTCTCTCCTGCTCAACCTGCTCGCACTGGAGGTCGTGGAGTGGCTGCGCGCGAACGGCCACGCCCTGCCGCTGGTCACCAGCCAGAACGTGCCCGGCGGCATGGAGGCGAACATCGCCCTCGCCGCCCGCTACCGCACCCGCCTGAGCAAACTCATCGGGTAAAGCGGACGCCGGGGGGCGATCAATAGTGCGGCGGACGCTCGTCCGTCGCCTCCGCGCCGCCCGCCTCGCCCGGAACCGACCCGCCCGCCGATCGCTCCCGCAGCCGAGCCAACTCCCGGGTGACGCGGTCGAGCCGCTCCGCGAGCTCCAGCATCACCCGGTCCTGCTGGGTCACGTGGTGCTCCAACCAGGCCACGCGCTCCTCGACCCGCTCAATTCGTTCGCCGGACATGCGGACGACTCCTTCCCGGCACGGAGGGCGTCGTCCCGCCCGCGCCTCCCCCACCCGCCCGCTCGGCCTCGAAGTCGCGCTTCAACTGCTCGAGCTGCGGCGCCACCACGCTGGTATAACAATCGGGACAGATCGAATGGCTGAAATCGGTCCCGGTCCGGGCGTTGATGTAGCTCTCGATTTGTTGCCAATAGTTGCCGTCGTCCCGGATTTTTTTGCAGTAGCCGCAGATCGGCAAAAAGGCCTCCAGCTGCCGCACCTGGGTGGCGAAGCCCACGATGCGCTCCGCCACCCGCAGCCGCATCCAGATTTCGTGCGGCTGAAGGGGCTTTTGCAGGAAGTCGTCGACCCCCGCCTCGATCGCCGCACGCTGGTTTTCCTCGGTGGGCGTCTGGCCGGTGAGCAGGATGAAATAAACATAGTCGCTGCCCGGCCGGGATCGCACCCGGCGGCACAACTCCAGCCCGTCCAGACCCGGCATCAACCAATCGCTCACCACCACCCGCACCGGGTCCGCCGCGAGCACGTCCAGGGCGGCCTCGCCGTCGGTCGCGGTCAGCACGTCATGACCCAGCTTGGCCAGCGCGCGGGTGAGAATGGCGAGGGCGGTGGGATCGTCTTCGACGGCGAGAACCTTCATGAAAAGGGAGGAGCGGAACCCGAAAACCACGCCGGGCCCGGGCCGACACAAGGGGCGGCACGCCGGCAAGTCGAGCGCACGACCAGCGATCTCGCCCACAAAAAACCGCCGCCTCCGGGAGGAGGCGGCGGTCGGTGCCGGCGCCGGGGCGCGGCCGCGGATCGCAAGGTCGGGGACCTTACTTCTTCGCGGCGGGCTTCTTGGCGGCGGGCTTCTTCGCGACCACCTTGGCGGCGGGTTTCGCGGCGGCCTTGGCGGCGGGCTTCTTCGCGGCGGCCTTGGGGGCCGGAGCGGCTTTCTTAGCGGTCTTTTTGGCAGTGGCCATGATGTATCTCCTGTTGTTTGTTTGGTTCTGGGTCTGACACCGGACGAAGACCTTGGGGAAAGGTCCGCCGGACACCGCGCACTTCGCGCTGCGTGGGCGGCAGCATTCAGGCCGACGGTTTCTTTGCAAGCAAGAGATGCGAAAGTCGCGCGTTTTTCGCGTCGAAAACACCTCGTATCCAACTTGTCGTTACGCCTCTTTCCGGCCCGACCGGGCGCTTTTTCCCGCCCGCAAATCCGATTTGCGCCCCGCCGCGGCCCGGCCGATGCTGGGTCGTCCCATGCACCAAATCCTACCGGAGCTGCTGCTCCTGTTTCTGCTTCTCCTCGCCAACGGCTTCTTCTCCATGGCCGAGCTGGCCGTCGTCTCCTCCCGCAAGACCCGCCTGCGCGAACTGGCCGAGTCGGGCGACCGCCACGCCGCCCGCGCCCTCGCCGTCGCCGAGTCCCCCACCCGCTTCCTCTCCACCGTGCAGGTGGGCATCACCTTCGTCGGCACCCTGGCCAGCGCCGTCGGCGGCGCGGCCCTCGCCGACTCGCTGGCGGAGGCCCTGAAGGACCTTCCCCTGGTCGGTCCGCACGCGAGCACCGTGGCGCTCGCCGTCGTCGTGGTCGGGATCACCCTCGCCTCCGTCGTGATCGGCGAACTCGTCCCGAAACGCGTGGCGCTTTCCAACCCGGAGGGCATCGCCCGCCGCGTGGCCGGACCGGTGGCACGCTTGTCCAACCTCGCCCACCCGGTCGTCGCCGGGCTGACCTGGATGACCGAGGGCATCCTCAAGATCTTCGGCCTCGGCCTCGCCCGCGACCAGTCGGTCTCGGAGGGCGAGATCAACGACCTCGTGCAACAGGGCCTGAAAACCGGCGCGTTCAACCCGACCGAAACCGAGATGGTCGCCGGCGTGCTCGGGCTCGACCAGCTCGGCGTGACCGCGATCATGACCCCGCGCCCGAAGATGGTCTTCCTCAACCTCGACGACCCCGACGAGGTGAACTGGCGGAAGATCGTCACCAGCGGCCATTCCCGCTACCCGGTCTACACCATCCACCGCGATCAGGTCGTCGGCGTGGTGACGGTGAAGGCCCTGTGGGCGAACTCCGCCTTCGGGCTTCCCTCCAACCTCAAGAGCGTGATGTCGCCCCCGCTCATCGTCCCGGAGTCGATGACCGTGATCCACCTCATCGAGCAGTTCCGCAAGACCGGCCAACACCTCGCCCTCGTGACCGACGAGTTCGGCGCCATCCAGGGCCTGGTGACGATGATCGACGTGATGGAGGCGATCGCGGGCGACCTGCCGGAGAAGGGCCGGCGCGCCGCCCCCGAGGCCCGTAAACGCGAAGACGGATCGTGGCTGATCGACGCCACCCTGGTCGTCCCCGAGTTCAAGGAGCTCCTCGGCCTCGACGAACTGCCCCACGAGGACACCGCGGAATACAAGACCGCCGGAGGCTTCGTCATGACCTACTTCGGCCGCATCCCGCGCGCCGGGGATCATTTCGACCACGCCGGCTGGCGCTTCGAGGTGATCGACATGGACCGCCACCGGATCGACAAGATCCTCGCCGCCCGCCTGCCGGAAACCGCGCCCGACACCGAGGGGGAAACCTCCGCGTGAGTTCGCGCCGGGCGAACAACCTGCGAACAACCGCGAACAAGTTCCCCTTGTCGAACCCGGGCACCGGACGGCATCCTGACCGCCTACCGCCGTGAACGCCGACCCATGCAAGACCCCTTCACCGGACGCCCGACCCGCCTGCCGGGCGGACGCGATCCAGGCCCCGACGGCGAAGCCGCTCTTCAACACGATCACCAGCGACGATTGGAAGCGTTCGCTCGCCTCGGCGCGGCAGCGCAGAAAGTCGGCATCGGAACGGATCCGGACGATGATCTCGTCCTCTGGGAAGCCGACGAGCTGAGCCTGCTGGCCGGGGCGGACGAGCTCTGGGGCGAACTCGCCGCCGCCGCCGCCGCGTTTCGGGCGCTCGTGCCCATCGTGGCGCTCGGCGCCTTTGGTTTTCCCGACGACCACGAGGACCCCATGGGCGAGGGCAGTCCGCACCTCCGCCGCATCGGCAGCGGCGTCGAGGCCTCGGCCTACCAGTCGTTGCACGACGGTTTGATCTACAAGTTCTACCTTCCCCGCGAGGAAGGCCGGGTCGGCGGCACCTTCGCGTTCGAGGCGCGCCGCCCCGCCGACGGTCCCGACGCTCCCGCGCTCCAGGCCGACGCCTGCCTCGGAAGCTACCGCGACCTGCTCGAAAAACTCGCGCTCATCCTCGCCCTCGGCGGCATGCCTACCGAGGTGGTCGGAATCACCCCCGAGGGCGTGCTGGTGGCGAAACAACGCCTCGGCGAACGTCTCCCCGAGGGCGCCGACGTCAGCTCCTCCCTGCCCGGGGACCTCATCCCCATCCCCGCGCGTTTTCTGCGGGCCCACCGCGACCACCCCCGCCTCGCCTTCGTGGGCGGACGCCCCTGGTTCGTCGCCGACATTCACGCCAAGAACCTGGTGCGCGATTCGATCGGACGCCTGCGCGTGATCGACCTGCTGGCCGCCCCCTTTCCGGCCGCCCTGGCCGCCGCCGATCCCTTGATGCGAGACTGGCTGGACCGCGTGGAGCACGACCCGCGGACCGGCCTCCTGGCCGCGTCCGCCGACGACGAGTTGTAGATACATCAAACCCGTCCGCCCCTCGGCCACAACCCGGCTTGCGGCGGCCCGGAACTTCCGCCATGACATGGCGACAACATGAGCAAAATTGCGGAAGCACTGGCCAAAGCGAAGGAACGGACCGGGACGACCACCGCCCCATTTTTGACCGGACAGACCGCGCAGATCGCCGCCCAGCAAAAGGCCAAGCAGGAGGCCCTGCGCAAAGCGCGAAACCATCAGCGCCTTTGGCTCATCCTACTCTCCGTCGCGGCCGTCCTGACCGCCGTCATGCTTTGGACGCAGCTCGGCTCCCCGCAAGAGGAGTTGCCCCCTCTCGCGGCGGCGGCCACCCGCCCACCCGAGCCGGCTCCGGCACCCGAGCCGACGACGGCGACGGAGGCGCCGGCCGTGCTTGCCCTCCCTCCCCGCGCCGGCGGCACCCCCGCCGAGGCGGGGCCGGAACCCCGGGCCGACACCTACCGGATGGTCAACGAACTGGTCATCACCGCCGTGCTCCCGGGCGAAAAGCCCCGGCTCATGTATCAGGGGCGCATCATCAACGCGGGAGAGACCGTCGCCGACGAACTGATCTTCGCCGGCGTGCAGGACGGCCAGGTGGTCTTCAACGACCGGCGCGGCGCCATATACCTGCGCCGGTATTAGAAAAGCAGATACAGGCGGTCTCAGCCCCCGGCCGCCGCGACCATGCGTTCCGTCTCGGCCACGACGTCCTGGACCTCCTCGGGATCGATTTCCCGGCGCATCAGCTGGCGGAGGGCCTCCCGCATCGGCGCGACATAACTCCTCGCGCCGGTGCCGGCCAGCGCGCCCTCCGCCACGTAGACGGCCCGCGCATCCATCGCGGCCAACTCCAGGCGCGCCCGCAACTCCATGATGCCGCGCCGAACCACCTCGGCCTCGACCCGGGCCCACTGCGCCACATGATTGCCGAACTGGTGGTCGGGCGTGCGTTTCAGGGTATCGCCCCCCAGCTCGGC
>CAMCHD010000036.1 GCA_945874545.1 Akkermansia muciniphila
CCGTTTCCCCACCATCGAGGCCCTCGGCGCCGCCTGCGACGCGGTGTCCGTGGTCGTGCCGACCGACCGCCACGCGGAAGTGGCCCTGCCCCTCCTGGCCCAGGGTTGCCACCTCCTGATCGAAAAACCCATCACCGCCACCCTCGAGGAGGCCGAGCGCGTGCTCGCCGCCGCCCAGGCCCGGGGCTGCATCGTGCAGGTCGGCCATATCGAGCACTTTAATCCCGTCATGGGGTTCATGGAAAAACACATCGACCGCCCGGGCTACATCACCGCCGAACGCCTCGCCCCCTATACCCCGCGCGGAACCGAGGTCGGCGTGGTTCTCGACCTGATGATCCACGACATCGGCATCGTGCTCGCGCTGGTGAAATCGCCCATCCGCAAGATCGACAGCGTGGGCATCAGCGTGCTCTCCAAAACGGAGGATATCGCCAACGCGCGCATCGAGTTCGAGAGCGGTTGCGTGGCCAACCTCAGCGCCTCGCGCATGAGCCTGAAGAAAAATCGGGAAATCCGCATCTTTCAAGACGACGCTTATTTATCACTGGATTTCATGAACCAGAAGGGTCACCTGGTGAAAAAGAGCGAGTTGATCGCGTATGGCCTGAAGTTAAAGGTCGGCCTGGCCAAGGCGGGCGACGCGAGCTCGATCCCGGTGCAGGAAATCCCGATCGAGAAGGACGAGCCGCTGAAACTGGAACTGGCCCACTTCACCGAGAGCGTGGCGGAGCGCAAACAGCCCAAGGTCGGCGCCGCGCTCGGCAAGTCGGCGCTGGAGGTCGCGATCCAGATCACCGAGCAAATCAAGGCGGCGCGAAAATGAGCCGCGGGCAGCCGCGCGACACCACCCCGGCGGGCGCAACCGACCAAGGACGGAACCATGCCTGAAGCCCTGCCCTTCGCCCTGCCCGATCCGGCCGCCGGCGGCGTGGATTTGCTCGTCATCGCCGGGGAGCATTCGGGCGACGAACACGCGGCGCGGCTGGTCACCGCCTTGCGCGCCACCCGGCCCGACCTTCGCGTCTGCGCGCTGGGCGGAAACCACCTCGCGGCGGCCGGCGCGCAACTGCTGCACGACCTCACCGCCTCCTCGGTGGTGGGCCTGGTGGAGGTCCTGAAAAACTACTCCTTCTTCAAGGCCCTTTTCGACGCCACCGCGGACTGGATCGCGGCCCACCGTCCCCGCGCGGTGTGTTTTGTCGACTACCCGGGTTTTAACCTGCGCCTGGCGGCGACCCTGAACGCCCGCCGCATCGCGGCCAAGGCCGGCGGACCGGTGAAATTGCTGTTCTACATCTCGCCGCAGATCTGGGCCTGGAAGTCCGGGCGTCGTTTCAAGATGGCCCGCCACCTCGACGCGCTGGCCTGTATCTTCCCCTTCGAGGTGGCCTGCTACGCGGACACCGATCTGCCGGTCGACTTTGTCGGCCATCCCTTTCTGGCCGACGCCTACGCGCCGCCGGTTCGCTATGATCCGGACGCCCCGGTGCTACTGCTGCCGGGCAGCCGTAAACAAGCGGTCGGGCGCATCTGGCCGCTGCTCCGCGAAGGACACCGGGCCTACGGAAAACGCGGGGCGCGGGTGATCTACCCGAGCGCGGCCATCCGCGAGGTGATCGAGGCGGACGGTGTGCCGGGCGGGGTCGAGTTGGTGGCCAACTCCGGTGAAGCGGTCGCCGCGTCGGCGGTGTTGACGTCCAGCGGCACGATGTCGCTGCACTGCGCCCTGGCCGGCCTGCCCGGAGCGATCGTTTACCGGGCCAATCCGCTGACCTACCTCCTCGGCCGCTGGCTGGTAAAAATTCCCTACCTCGGCATCAACAACCTGCTGCTCAAGGCCCCGATGTATCCGGAATACCTGCAAGGCGCGGCGAGCCCGACGGCCCTCGCGGCGGAGCTGCGCGACTGCCTGGAGAATCCCGCGCGGCACGCGGAGACGAGGGCGCAAGCGGAGGCGTTGAAGGCCATCCTGCGCCAACCGGCCGAAGGCACCGCCGCCGATTGGGCGCGCCGCACGGGCGGACTTTAAAGGTTAGCCCGATGCCCAAAGCGGCGCGGTCCGGAGCCGGAACCACACCGGGGCCAAAGCAACCCGCCCGATGGCGCGCCTCGAAGGCCCGGTGAGAGTCGGAACGACGCCGGCCCCGGCGCCTCTCCCGCCGGCCCGAAACAAAGGTCCCGGACTCACGCCCCCGCCGCCCCGCGCCCCCCCATACCACACCCAGCCCATCCGCCACCGGCGCCAGCCATTGTGTAACCAATTTGGTTACACATTGGCCGAGGGTGGGACATGGCGGCCGCCAGCACGGGGCACCGGTCGCCTTGCAAGTGCGGTCCGGGTTCCGCCGCTCGGCCCCCGGTGGATGACGGTCGATTTTGCAAAGCGCCCGGGAGGCGCTCGGGACCGAGCCAGGCGACGGAGACGTGCCGGGCGGACGAGACTACATTCCTGGCGAATGCCAGAACGGCGGGGCGGTCGTCCATAGGCTGCACCTCGCGCCGCTTAGTCCGGCCCAAGAAGACGCCGCGGACATGGATGGCCGACTCGTCCCTTGGCCCGACTTTTGGGGTGAAAAAGCTCGGCTCGCGTCGGCGCACTTCGCCGATGAGGCCTCGGGCCATACAGGCCACCGGTCCCGTAGCCCTTATGTAAGCACTTCCCCGGAATTACCTTACCAATTCACCAGTCCCGAAAGAGGCACGTTTAGATGGCCGCACGGACCCGAACCGGGCCGACGTCAAAAGCTGGTGCCCCCACGGGGAATCGAACCCCGCTTTGAAGAATGAGAATCTCCTGTCCTAACCGATAGACGATGGGGGCGGAACCAACGAAGGGATGAACATTGAGACGGACGAAAGGGCGTCAAGTCTCGGTTTTGGCCTTTTTGCCAAGCGCCCAGGCAGCCGCCGCGGCGCGGCTCAGGTCCCCACGACGCCGCGACGTCGCGTCAGGGCGGCGGCGCCGCGCGCCAGGGCTTCGGCCACCACCTGAGCCCGGACCGGTTTGCAGGTGTAGTCGTCCATTCCGGCGGCGAGGCAATCCTCCCGATCGCCGGCGAGCGCGTTGGCCGTCATGGCGATGATCCACGGCCGGCGCGATTCGGGGTAGTCGGCGCGCAGTCTCCGGGCCGTCTCCAAGCCATCCATCAACGGCATCTGCACATCGAGGAGCAGCACGTCGAACGGCTCGCGGGCCACGGCCTCGAGCGCCTCCAGTCCATTGACCGCGAAAGCCGGCGTGTAGCCCATTTTTCGCAACATGAGCTGGGCCACGCGCTGGTTCACCGGGTTGTCTTCCACCAACAAGATGCGCAGGGGCAGGCGGGACGCGAAGGAGGGGTCGATGACCGGGGCGACCGGCTCGACCGCGGGCGCCGGAGCGGGGACGAGGGGCAGATCGAATTGAAAAACCGAACCGCGACCGGGCTCGGACTCCACCGAGATCCGCCCCCCCATCAGCGAGACCAGGCGCTGGGCCACGGCCAGTCCCAGACCGGCGCCGCCGTATTTGCGGGTGGCGGAGGCGTCGACCTGGCTGAAGGCCTGAAACAGGCGGTCGCGGCGTTCGGCGGGGATGCCGATGCCGGTGTCGCGCACCGCCAGGAGCAAGCGGGACTCGCCCGCCGGTCCGTTGCGCCGCGCGGCGGAAAGCACCACCTCGCCGCGCTCGGTGAACTTGATCGCGTTCGAAACGAGGTTGACCAGGACCTTCCGCAGGCGGGGCGCGTCGCCGAGAAGGTGCGAGGGCAGATCGGCGGCGATCTCGTGGCGCAACACCACCCGGCCGGCGGCGGCGGGATGGGCGGTCGCATCAAGCGCCTCCCGGAGGCAGGCGTGCAACGCGAAGGGCGCGCGTCCGATTTCCAGGTTGCCCTGGTCGATCTTGGAAAAGTCGAGGATCTCGTTGATCACCCCGAGGAGCGCGTCGCCGCTGGCGCGAATGGTATCCACAAACTCACGCTGGTGATCGGCCAGGCCCGAGCTTTGCAGGAGCTCGGCCATGCCGACCACGGCGTTCAACGGGGTGCGGATCTCATGGCTCATGTTGGCCAGGAATTCCGATTTCGCCCGGCTGGCCGATTCTGCGGTCCGGACCGCGACCTCCAGCTCGGCGCGCGCGGCGGTGAGTTCGGCGGTGCGGTGCTCGACCCGACGCTCGAGGTGGGTCAACAGCGCCTGGTGCTCGGCGGCGATCCGCCATTTGCGGCCGAGCGACCGGGCGAGTTGCTGCACCTCGACCGGATCGAAGGGTTTTTTGAGGATGAGCAGACCGTCGCTCTCCGGAAAACGCCGGGCCACGTCGACGAGCGCGTGGTCGGAGTAGGCGCTGCATAGGACGAGCTGCAACTCGGGATCGAGGGCGCGCAGCCGCTGGGCGGTCTCGACGCCATCGATGCCCGGAGGCATGCGCACGTCGAGAAAGGCGACCGCGAAGGGCCGGCCGGCGGAACGGGCGTCCTGCACCGCGCGCACCGCGTCCTCACCCTGGCCGACGCAGTCGATCTCGAATCCCGGGAAGGGCGGGGTCAGCTCGGTGGCGAGCTCGGGCGCGAAATCCTCGAAGCCGGCGAACGGCGAGCGGCTGGGCGCGGCGGGCGCGAGGATCTTGCGATAGTCCTCATGGATGGCGGGCAGGTCGTCCGCGACCAGGATACGAAAAGGTTCGGGAGTCATGGGGAAGGGGCGGGGGCTTGCCGGGGCAGCTCGAGGGTGAAGGTGGCGCCGGTGCCCGGACCGGCGCTGAACACGCCGAGTTTGCCGCCGAGCAGCCGGGCGGTGTTCGCCGCGTTGTGCAGGCCGAAACCGTGCCCGGAGGCCTTGGTGGTGAAGCCGTAGGAAAAAATCGATACGAGCTGGCCGGACGGGATGCCGACCCCGTTGTCGATCACGGCGAGCGGCAGGTGGGTGGCGGAGGCGGGTCCGATCACGACCCGGATCTGCGGGGCGGCGGGCGCGGCGGCGGTGATGGCGGAGCGGGCGTTGGCCAGCAGGTTGATCAGGATCTGCACCACCGCGCCGCGGTCGGCGTGGACCAGCGGCGGCCCCTCGCCCAGGACTTCCACCGCGATCGCGGGCGAGTCGGCCCGACCGGCGGTCTTGTCGATGACAAAGGCCTCCTGGACGGCCTCGGCGAGGTCGAACCGCTCCACCGTGCGGCGGGACTTCGCGAGTTCCTGCTGCCGCGAGACGATGTCCTTGAGGTGGGAGACGGCGGTGCGCAGGGCGGCGAGTTCGGTCGCGGACTGCTCGGCCCTCTCGACCGCGTGGTTGGCGACGGAAAGCCCGAAATTCCGCAGGTCCACGCCGTCGGCATCGCGACCAAAGACGACCGCCGCGCGGGGTGGTGGCTCGCGGAAAAGATTGCGGAGAATCACGACCGTCCGGTGGGTCTGGGATTGAAGCCGGTCGGCCAGAAGCTCGGCGGAGACATTGATGCTGTTGAGCGCGTTGCCGATGTTGTGCAGCACCCCGGTCGCGACCTCGGCCATGCCGGCCTCGCGCGAGAGGCGGAGAAGGTCTCGCGTGTTCTGGCGCAGGGTGGCCTCGGCGGCCTCGCGCTCGCGCACCTCCTTGTCGAGGGCGAGCAGCTGGCGGGCGAGCTCCTCGTCGCGCCGGCCCACCTCGGCGAGCATGGTGTTAAAGGCCTCGGCGAGCGCGGCGACCTCGGCCGGACCACGCACGACCGCCCGCGCGGCGTAGTCGCGCCGGGTGGTGACATCGGCGGCGGTGCGAGCCAGGGATGTGATCGGATCGGAGACCGCCCGCTGGAACCGGGTCGCCAGCCACCACGACACCGCGGACGCGATGGCCAGGGCCAGGCCGTAGACCAAGATCCAGGCATAGGCGGTGCGCCGCAACTCCGCGGCATTGTCGGAGATCAGCAGGAGACGGCCGTAGGTCTCACGCTGATAAACCACATCGACCACCACCGCGATATCGGGATCGAGTGCTTCGGGCATTTGCTCGACCGGAAAAGGCGGCTGGCCATAGACCACCAACGGCACGCGGTTCCGGTCGTAGATCACGGCGGCGAGGATCAACGCGTTGTGCCGCAGGGCGCCGAGGTAGTCGTTGGCCGCCACGGCATCGCCAAACGCGACCGCGGCCGAGACCTGGGAAGCGCTGATGTTTGCCGTCATGCGCAACGAATCCACCAGCCGGGCGCGGGTCTGGCGGTAATGCTGGGTAAAGAGCACCGCCCCGACAAACAGCAGGACCAGACCGCAGACGCCGACGGTAAAGCCCAGGACCTGGCGGCGCAGCGTGACAGGCGGCCGGTTCATGGCTGGAGCGTGGCCGGCGCCCGCACGATGCGCGCGAGGGCGAGCAAACGGGAACTCATCACCAATCCGCCGGCGCCGACGGCATCGGGGGCGATCTCGAACTTCAGCCGTTCGTCCTCGCGATAAAAACTCACCATGCCGCCGAGGCCCAAAAACCCCGGATCCTCGCCCACCGTCAGCACCGGACGCCCCTCCAGCAGGCGTAAAACCTCGGGGACACCGAGGGCCGAGTCGGCACCGGCCGCGGTCGCGCGGCCAAAAAAGACCAGCTGGCACTCGGTCGCGTCGCGGGCGGAACGCACCCGCACCACCCGCAAGCGTCGTTCGTGGACCGTCTGAACGTCGGCCAGGGCCAACAACGCATCCTCCAGCCCGCGATCCCCCACCACGCCAATCAGATAGGAATCGCTCTTCGGCGCAGGCGGCCAATCGGTGAAACGCATGAAATTCAGCAAATAGGCAGCCTTGAGATTCTCGGCCGAGACCGCCGCGACCCCGCCTCCGGATAAGCGTGCCTCCACCGTGCCGGTGAAAACCAGCAGGGCGAGACCCAGCAAAAAGGCGGCCCAGGGCCACCGGGAAACTACACGACGAGGCGGCATCAGAAATTATAGGTCGCGTGCAACACCACCAAACGGGGTGGAGCCACGATCCGGCCTTCGTTTTTGGGGTCCGAGCGCTCGGCGTCGGCCAGATTATAAACCGACAGCGAAAGATCCCAATCGTCCCACAACCGCGTGGCGCGCAGGGTGGCGTTGCCGACCAGATAGGATTCGACCGGACCGCCGGTGAAATCGCGACGATCCCCGACGTATTGCAGTTCCCCCGAGAGACGCAGCCAAGGGCGCAGGAGCGGGGTGGACGCGTTGAGTTTGAGCAGCTGGCGGGGTGCGTCGGCGACCAGGGCGTCGGTGGCCTCGTCCACCGATTGCTTGAGGGTGCCGGAGGCGCGCAGGCGCGATCCGTTCGCGAAAAACGCCGTCGCCCCGAGGTCGAAGCCGTCGGTCACCACGTCGCGGCTGTTGGCGTAGGTGATCTCACCCGGATCGAGCGGGTTCGAGTGGGTCAGGACCGTGGTGATCAAATCGCTGGAGGCGATATGGTAAAAATGGGCGTCGACGCCCCAGACCTCGTTCAACCGGTGTTCGACCACGAGTTCGACGGAACGGTTTTTCTCCGGATCGACGTCGGGATTCGCCACCACGCCGTTTTCGGAGGCGAACCGCTCCTCGATGGTCGGCGCGCGGAAGGATTCGCCATAAAGGACCTTGATCGTGGTGGCTGAAGTGCAGTCCCAGATCACGCCCAAGCGCGGTGTGGTGCTCTGGCTGGAGCCGTTGTAGTGATCGTAACGAACACCCGTGGAAAGGATCAGGGCGGGCGCGAGTTGCCAGTCGACCTGGGCGAAGGGACTCAGGTAACTCGAACTCTTTCGAACCCGCACCTCCTCGACGCGGGTGGCGAGATTGTCCCGCCCGATGTCCTGGCGAAGGTTGTCCTGCCGCTCGACGCCGGCGATGAGATTGTGCCGCTCGTCGAGGGTCTGCCGCCAGCGGATCTCGGTATTGATCGAGGTGCTCGTGGCGTAGGAGCGCTGCGGATCGAGGTTGCTCGAGATGGGATGAAACAAACCGTCGTAATCGTAAAAATCGAGCGAGACGGTCGCGCTCAGCTCGGCGTCGGGCAGGGGCTCGCCGACGGCGCGCAAGAGACCGTAGGCCCGTTCGTCCGCCCCCCGCGCCGGACGGTCCGGCGTGGTGTCGTAGACCGGCGGCAGCACGTCTTTATCCCGTTTCACGTAGGCCACCTCCGCCTCGAAACCACGCCACGCGGCATGCCCGAACGCACTTTGGTGCCGGGTATCATCGTGATTCTTGACGTTCCGGTCGTCGAAGAGGCTCGGGGCGGCATCCCGCCAGGACTGAGGCAGATCAAAATCACGCTCCCCCCGCGACGTCCATTGGGTGGCGGAGACGGTGTATTCCAAACCGCCGGCACCGCGGTCGCCCGCGGACACGCGGGCCTTCACGCTGGGCTCGGAACCCACCGCCAGCGAGGCCTGGCCACCGGCCAGGTCACGGCCTTTTTTCGGGATGACGTTGATCGCCCCCTCAAAGGCATTGCTACCGTAAATCGACGAGCCCGGGCCGCGGATGATCTCGATCCGTTCGACCAGATCGAGATCGAGAATGAACTCCGTCCCGATCGACCCCTGTTGATAGATGGCGTCGTTGATACGGTGGCCGTCGACCAGGATCAGGGTGCGCGCATTGTAATCGTAAGGCCTTGTAAATCCTCTATTTCCGGTATATTCGTAAAACCGGTCGTGACGAATATGGAAACCCGGCGCGGCCCGCAGGGCATCGGCCAGGGTCCGCCAGCCGTAATCCTGGATGTCCGAGGCGGTAAACACCGTCACGCCCGCCGGCGCATGGCGTATGGATTGTTCATATTTGGACACGCCGGAGACGACCTCGACCGGCATCTGCATCAAGTCCTCGAGTGCCATGCCGGCGAGGTCACCGGCCGATTCCCCCGCGGCCGCGCGTGGTGCGATGAGAACCGCCCCGAGAACCAACGCCAGGCCCAAAACGCCCCCCGTGGCAGCGCCCCGCCAACGGCGCGAGGGCAGGCGGCCGGACACCCCCGCCGGGCTCAAGACCGACGACCGAACGACGCTGGGAAAAACAAGGACTGCGGGGTTTCGAGACTGGTCCATGGCGCTGTAAGCCATTGGAATGACGCTGTGCTGTCGAGCGCGAGATTCTCGGGTAAACCCCCCGGGCTCGCGCACCCCGCCCGACGCTTAAGGTCCCGGCTTAGAACTTTCAGGACCTCCCTCAAACTGGAAGAGCGCGGTCGCCGGCGTTCCCGTTGACAAAATCACGGCAAAACAAATGGCTGCCCCGCCACCATGCTGCGCTACCTCGCCCACGGCCCCCGTGATCTGGCGCTGACGCCGATCGACGTGATAACCCGGTTCAACTGGGAGTTCTACGCCAACCTGAAGGGGGGACTGCGGCCCACCGAGGCGGCGGTCGAGCCGGGGCCGTTTGTCTTTCGTCCGACCATGTGGATCTTCCCGCCCGAGCGACCGCATGGCTGGGTTTCGCACGCCTCGATCGATCGCCTCGTCTGTCATTTCTCCTCGGTGCCGGACGTGATCCGCGAAGCCTGCGCCGAACGCGGCTTTCTGAGTGTCGAGCTGGAACCGGCCGATATCGAGCAATTGCGTGCGCTCGGGCGGTCGCTGGAGCCGCATTACCGCTCGCCCACCCCCGCCTCGTTGCTGCTCTTTGATCGCGCCCTGATCGATCTGAGCCTGATCTTCCTCCGCGGAAGAGATTTCGGCACCGCCCTGCCCCTCGAGCGAGTGGCGGTGGAACGCGTCGAACGTGCGATCGAATGGTATTTGTCCCACCTGCACGAACGCCCGACGCTGGAGGCGCTGGCCGACGTCGTGCACGTCTCCACCGCGCACCTGCGACGCCAATTTCAGCTCGTCTACAGCCAAAGCCCGCACTTCGTCCTCACCCACCTTCGCCTGGAAAAGGCCGCCGAACTGCTCGCCACCACGAGGGACACCCTCGACGTCGTCGCCCGCCGCAGCGGCTTCAACAGCGCCAGCGATCTCTGCCGGGTTTTCCGCCGCCGTTTCAAGGCCTACCCGAACGAGTGGCGCACCCACGTGGGCGGTTCGGAAAAACCGGCCGATCAGATCGAACGCCTGATCGCACGGGTCGATCCGCAGACCGCCGCGATGGCCGACCAACGTAAACGCCTGAAGTCCGCCGCCGCACCCCGGCGCCGCGGTCACGCCGGCTCCCGCCGCGCTCATTTTTGAACCCGAAGGCCGCCGTGATCGCGGTCTTTGGGTTAGGCACTGTCCCTGAGGTAACGCAGGCCATCGCTGAAGCTCCACGAGCGAAGGAGAAGGGCACTGGGCACGCGTTACCTCGGCGGCAGGGCCCTTTCTCCCTCGTGCCGGCCGGTTTTATCTCGGAGACACGGCCTAGATCTGATGCCCGTGCCTGACCCGCGCGGTGCCGCCCCCGGCGTTGAGGCGATCCAGCACCGCCGCCAGCCGTCGCCTCTTTTCGTCTCCCTCGGCGGCAAAAAGATCCAACTGCGCCGGCCCTTCCTCGATGCCGGAAAAACGCGCGCCCACCAACCGGAGGGGCCGCCGCCGCGTCCAGGCCTTGCGCAGCAGAGGCTCGACCAAGGGATAAAAAGGGGCCTCGAGGTCGCTCGCCTCCGCCAGGCTCCGGCCGGCCGTCTCCTGGGTAAAGTCGCCGTAACGCACCTTGAGGGTCAGCGTCCGGGCTCGTTTCCCGTCCGCCCGGACCTGCGGCAACAACTCGTCGATCATCCGTTTCACCACGCGCTCGATGGCCGCGAACTCGGCGATATCCGCCCCGAAGGTCTCCTGTTGCGAGTAGCTTTTCGCGTCCTCGCGATCCACCTCCACCGGCCGGAAATCCTCGCCCCGCGCCATCGCCAGCATCGCGCGCCACCCGTCGCCGAAAATCGCCGCCAGCTCGCTGTCGGAGCGGGTCAACACGGCCCCGATCGTCGCCACGCCCCGGGCCTTGAGCGCCGCCTCGGTCTTGGTGCCCACGCCGGGGAGCTTGCCGATGTCGAGCGGCGCCAGAAAGGCCGCCTCGCTCCCCGGCTCCACCGCCACGAAGCCGCGCGGTTTGCGAAGCTTGCTCGCGATCTGGGCGACGAGTTTGTTGGTCGCGATGCCGATCGAGACCGGGATGGACAACTCGTCCCAGATCCGCGCCTGCAAGCCGCGCATCGCCGCGGTCACCGCGGGCGCGTCCGCCAGTCCGCACGGCCCGAGGTCGAGGTAACCCTCGTCGATGGAGTTGCGCTGCACCAGCGGCGTGAGCGTCTCGCAAAGGTCGAACATACGTTTCGACACCCGCGAATAGAGCCCGAAGGTGTGCGGCAGGAGGATGAGTTCGGGGCAGACCTGAAGCGCCCGGCTGGTCGGCATCGGGGTGTAGACGCCGCAGGCCCGGGCCTCGTAGCTGGCCGAGGAGATGATGCCACGCTCCCGACCGCCGACCGCGCACTTCGTCCCGCGCAGCTCCGGCTTCAGGGCCAGCTCGCAGGAGACAAAAAACGCATCCGCGTCGAGATGAACGATGACGGCGGTCGCGGGCATGGCGGCGGAATGGAGGCGACGCAGTCGGCCGACGACCGCCGCCGGCTCAGCCGACGCCAAGCAACTCGACCTCGAACACCAGCGTGGCGTTGGGCGGGATCACTCCCGGGTAACCACCGCGGCCGTAGCCGAGCTCGGGCGGGATGGTGAGTTTCACCTTGTCGCCGACCACCATGGTGGCGACGCCCTGGTCCCAGCCGCCGATGACCTGCTTCGCGCCGAGCACGAACTGGAACGGCTCGCGGCGGTCGACCGAGCTGTCGAACTTCTCGCCGGTGGTGAGCCAGCCGGTGTAGTGGACGGTCACGAGCTCGCCCTTTTTTGGCGCGCGCCCGGTGCCGGCGATGATTTTTTCGATTTGGAGGGACATGGAAGAAAACCGGAGAACAGAAAGCCGGAGGTGTTAACCACGAAACACACGAAAGACACGAAAGTCGGCAGCCGGAACCCGCGACGGTCCTTGGTCTCCTTTTCGTGTTTTTCGTGTGTTTCGTGGTTACCCAGTCAGCTCGCGGCGACGGGCACGGCGGCCGCCGCCTGCTTCAGCGCGAAGAGGTGTTTGTCGATCTTGTTAGCGGTGATGACCCCGTAGTTGATGGTGCCCAGCCAGCCGCTCATGATGATGCCCACGCTGCCGGCGTGAAAGAGCCCCGGCAACTGCTCGGAGAGGTTCATCGACACCGGCAGGCCCTCGAATTTGGTGCCGAAACTCGTGCCCGCCATATGCGTGGTGTAGCGCTCGATGGTGCGCGGCGTGGCCGCCTCCATCCAGTCGATCTTGGCCCGCACGTCGGGGATGTATTTTTCCAACGCGACCAGACTCTCCTCGATCAGGCGGGCCTTGTGGGTCGCGTAGTCGGCCTCGGAAAGCTCCTTCCAGTGCGGGTAACGGCCGTTGAGCGAGGCCACCACGGTGTAGCGGTCCCCACCCGGCCGGGTGTCCGGATAATAGACCGAGAACGTGCGGCTGGTGGTGTGCAGGGCGGTCAACTCCTCCGGGCTGTAGCGCGGCGCCTCGCTGGTGAAGACCAGGTCGCCGATGTGCGGAATACTCTCGCCCTTGCGGATGCCGAAATACACCTGACAGGAGCTGGTATTGATCCGCACCGCCTCGGCCTGCTTGACGAACTCGGGGGAAAAGTTCTCCGCGCCGGCGAGGCGGAAGATGGTGTTCTTGATGTTCGCGTTGGAAAGCACCGCCTTGGCGCGGATGACGCGGCCGTTGCCCGCCACCACCCCGCAGGCGACTTTGCGCCCGTCGCGCTCCTCCACCAGGATGCGCTCCACCAGCACGTGTTTGCGCAGCTCGACGCCGTTTTTGCGCAGCTCGGCGGTCATTTTTTTGATCAGCAGGTCCGAGCCGCCCTGGAAGGTGAACACCCCCGCGCCCATGAAGTTGCTGAACACGATGCCGAAGGTGATCGCGGGGTCGTCGCGGGTGGATCCGTTGGCGTAGGCGATGGGCTCCATGAGCAGACGGTGCACGTCGTCGCGCCCGGGGAAAAACCGCTCGAACATCTCGCCCGTGGTCTCGGGGTTGTTGTCGTAGTAGTTCATCGCCCGCAGGTGATCGTAGAAGGCCTCGACCTGCTCGCGCGGGAGCTTGAACTGCTCGACCAGCACACGGGTGTAGTCCTCGCGGGTGAAAGTCGTCCAGACGTCCATCTGGGGGTTCACGAAACGCACGTCCTTGAGCTGGTGGATCGAGTCGGCGATTTCCTTGGTCCAGTAACGCCGGCAGCTCTTGATCATGCCGCTGGGGAAACCGTGGAGCGAGATGTCGAAGATGTGCCCGCCCTTGCGGGTGAACCAGGTGGCGAGGCCGCCGAACTGGTAGTGATGCTCGAGGAGGAGGACCTTGTGCCCGGCCTTGGCCAGGACGTTCGCGCCGGTGAGGCCGCCCAGGCCGGAGCCAATGACGATCACGTCGTATTCATCCGCGACACCTTTGAGCCAATCGTAAGCCATGGGGAAAAGTCGGCCACCCAAACCCCCGCCCGCCCCCGGCGCAAGCGCAGGCTCGTGAACGACGCCGCGCCGGTCCGACGCCCCGGTCGGGCCTCGTTCCACCGCTCAGCCGCCCGCCAAAACCGGCCGAAACCCCGCCTCGCGCAGGATCCTCGCCACCACCTCGCGCTGGTCGCCCTGGATCTCGATCTCGCCATCCTTCACCGTGCCGCCGCAACCCGCCGCGGAACGCATTTTTTTGCAGAGCGCCTCCTTCTCCGGCCCGCCGATGCCGACAAAGCCCCGCGCCACCGTGACGGTCTTGCCCCCACGTCCCGCCGTGGTGCGCAAAACATCCACCCGCCCGCGATTCTTCTCCGGAACCGCGGCCTTCGCCGCCGAGCCCGCCCCGACCGCTCCACCTCCCCCCGGCCCCGGCGGCAAAGCGCCCAAACTCCCCAGTCCGGCCAGCCCGGCGAAAGGGTTCTGGGCCAGGCCGCCCCCACCGTCGGTCGCGATTTTCCCCTTGTCCGGCCGACTCACGCCCCACCCGCCTTCCCCGCCCCGACCTCCGGTCGCGCCGCCCGCCCACCGCACAAGCCGACCGGGATATCCGATTCCCCACCAAGAAACATCACCGCCTTGGCATAACTCCTACGTTCAAGAAAATGAAGCAGTTGCGGATGCAAGGTCGCCGCCCCGCGCGCCGCGAAATCATCCAATCGGGCCATCTCGGCGGCCACCGACGGAGCATTAGAACTTTTAATCGCATCCAAGAGCGTGATAAGGGCGGCTTTGATCTCCGTTTCCATGGCGTCGTATTTGATTAATTAAAGTCATACCGGCAGACGTTTAGCACAACTCAAACCTCGTCCTCCGCACCTTCCTCCCTTGAGCGCGGGCCGATATGAGGCAAGGTTGGTCCGCTTTACGTCCGTTTCAACCCACCGCCCACCCACTCCGCCCGACTCTCCCGGTTCCGCCGACCGCCTCTTTCCCGTTCAAAACCCTCCATGAACTCCGTCCCCCTCGCCGCCCGCGAAAACTCCGACCTTATCGAGGCCGCCTACGCCCAATGGCTCGATAATCCCGATTCGGTCGACCCCACTTGGCGTGCCTTTTTCCAAGGTTTTACCCTGGGTAATTCCGTGGCCGCGCCCGGCGCCGCCCCGACCGCCGCCGCCGCCCAGGCCGCCGGGGTGCGGGTGGTGGATTCCTACAAGCAGGCCCAGATAATCCGTTACATCAACGCCCACCGCTCCCACGGCCACCTCGAGGCCCACCTCGACCCGCTCGGGGAAAAACCCGCCGCCCACCCCAAACTCACCTTGGAAAACTTCGGCCTCGGCGCCGGAGACCTCGATGAGAGCTTCACCCTCACCAATTTCCAGGGGGGCGGCCAGCGCAAGCTCCGCGACATAATCTCGGCCGTGAAACGCACCTACTGCGGCACCATCGGGGTCGAGTATATGCACATCCAGGACTACGACGCCCGGGAGTGGCTGCAGCGTCGCATGGAGGCGGTCGAGAACGTGCCCTCGTTTACCAAGGATCGGCAGACCCGCATTCTCCGCCGCCTGCACAAGGCCGAGCTGTTCGAAAAATTTCTGCACACCAAGTTTGTCGGCCAGAAACGCTTTTCCCTCGAGGGCGGCGAGACCATGATCGCCGCGCTGGACGCCACCATCGAGCACTGCGCCGACCTCGGCGTGGAGGAGATCGTGATGGGCATGGCCCACCGCGGCCGCCTGTCCGTGCTGACCAATATCCTGCGCAAACCCTTCGAGGTCCTGTTCGAGCAGTTCTCCGAAAACTACCTGCCCCACACCGTGGCCGGCGACGGCGACGTGAAGTATCACCTCGGTTACGAGGCCGTCCTTCCCACCACGTCCGGCAAGACCGTCGAGGTCCGCCTCGCCGCCAACCCGTCCCACCTCGAGATCGTGAACCCCGTGGTCGAGGGCAAGGCCCGCGCCCGCCAGCGCATCCGCGGCGACGCCGACCGGACCCGCGTGTGCCCCCTGCTGATCCATGGCGACGCCGCCTTCGCCGGCCAGGGCATCGTGGCCGAGACGCTGAACTTCTCCCAACTCCCCGGCTACCGCACCGGCGGCACCCTGCATTTTGTCATCAACAACCAGATCGGCTTCACTACCCTGCCCCAGGACTCGCGCAGCACGCGCTACTGCACCGACGTCGCCAAGATGATCGAGGCCCCGGTGTTCCACGTGAACGGGGACGACCCCGAGGCGGTCTGCTTCGTGACCAGCCTCGCGCTCGAGTTCCGCTGCCTGTTCCACCGCGACGCCGTGATCGACATGGTTTGCTACCGCAAACACGGCCACAACGAGTCCGACGAGCCCGCCTTCACCCAGCCCACCCTCTACAAAAAGGTCGGCGCCCACCCCCAGGTTTCCACGCTTTACACCGCCCGACTGATCGCCGCCGGCTCCCACACCCAGGCCGACGCCGACGCGATCAAGGCCGAATACTCCGCCGCGATGGAGGCGTCGCTCGAGAAGGCCAAAAAGGCGGAGCTCGAACGCCACGCCGCCGGCCAGAAGGGCGACCCCTTCCGCGAATCAAACGCGGTGTTCCAGCCCGGCTACACCCACGCCCCCGTGCCCACCGGCGCCACCCGCGAGACGCTCGAAACCGTCATCCGCGGCCTCACCCGGTTCCCGGCCAACTTCACCCCGAACCCCAAGATCAAACGCCTGCTCGAGACCCGCGCCAACGCCCTCTCCGGCGGCGCCATCGATTGGGGCATGGCCGAGTCCCTCGCCTTCGGCACCCTGCTGGTCGAGGGCACCCCGGTCCGCCTTTCCGGCCAGGATTGCGAGCGCGGCACCTTCAGCCACCGCCACGCCGTCCTCTACGACACCGAGACGCGCGAGAAATACGTTCCCCTGCTCAACCTCGCCGAGGGTCAGGCCCGTTTCTGCGTCTACAACTCCCTGCTCTCCGAGGCCGCCGTGCTGGGCTTCGACTACGGCTACTCCCTCGACTACCCCCAGATGCTGTGCATTTGGGAGGCCCAGTTCGGCGACTTCGCCAACGGCGCGCAGGTGGTGATCGACCAGTTCATCGTGTCCGGCGAGTCGAAGTGGCAACGCGTGTCCGGCATCGTTCTTCTCCTGCCCCACGGTTACGAAGGCCAGGGCCCCGAACACTCCTCCGCCCGCCTCGAACGTTTCCTCCAACTCTGCGCCGAGGACAACATCCAGGTGGCCAACATCACCACCCCCGCGAACTATTTTCACGCCCTCCGCCGCCAGATGAAGAGCGAGCTGCGCAAACCCCTGGTCGTAATGTCGCCCAAGAGCCTGCTGCGCCACCCCCTTGCCATCTCGAAGCTCGAGGAGTTCGCCGGCGGCTCGTTCCAGGCCATCCTGCCCGACAACCATCTGGCCGAAGCCAAAAAAGCCAAACGCGTGCTGATCTGCTCGGGCAAGGTCTACTACGACCTCCACCACTACCGCGTGACCAACGGGATCGAGGACACCGCCATCGTCCGTCTGGAACAGCTCTACCCGCTCGACCGCGCCGCCCTGGCCGACCTCGCCAAAACCCACACGAAAGCCAAGCTGGTCTGGGTCCAGGAGGAGCCGCAAAACATGGGCGCCTGGGCCTACATCGCCCCCGAACTGGAGACGATTTTCGGCCGCAAAGCTTCCTACGTCGGCCGCGACGCCGCCGCCTCCCCCGCCGTCGGCGCCCTTGCCCTCCACAAGATCGAACTCAACGCCTTCCTCACCGACGCCTTCAAGGCGTGAAAAACCTGAAGCGCGAAGACGCGAAAGCGCAAAGTTCAGCCCAAAGACTTTTGCTTCGAACTTCGTGTCTTCGCGTCTTTGCGCTTTAACCATTTACTCCTCAAAATGTCCCTCATCGAAGTCAAAATCCCGCCCCTCGGCGAATCCATCAGCTCCGGCGTGCTCGCGAAATGGCACGTCAAAAACGGCGACACCGTGAAGAAGGATCAGCCGCTCTTCGAGCTGGAGACCGACAAGATCACCTCCGAAGGCGTAGCCGAGGCCGCCGGTGTCATCACCCTCAAGGCCGCCACCGGCGCCGAGGTGAAGATCGGCGAAGTCGTCGCCAGCATCGACCCCGCCGCCACCGGCGCCGCACCCGCCGCCGCTCCGTCCGTGACTCCGTCCGCTGTTCCCGCCGCCGCCGCGAAACCCGCCGTCGTCGCCGACGCCTCGCCCGCCGTCCGCCGCCTCGCCGCGGACACCGGCATCGACCCCGCCACCGTCGCCGGCACCGGCAAGGGCGGCCGCGTCACCAAGGGCGACATGCTCGCCGCCGCCGCCACGCCCAAGGAGATCGCCGCCGTCATCGCCGCCGCCCCCGCCGCCAGCGTTCCAGCCACCGCGCCCGTCGTCTCCGCGCCGCCCGCCGGCAAAAAGACCCGCGTCAAGATGACCAAGCTGCGCCAGACCATCGCGAAACGCCTGGTCGCCGCCCAGCACGAGGCCGCCATGCTCACCACCTTCAACGAGGTCGACATGTCCGCCGTCATGGCCCTGCGCGCGAAATACCAGGACGACTTCGTGAAGAAAAACGGCGTGAAGCTGGGCTTCATGTCCTTCTTCACCAAGGCCGTCGTCCACGCCCTGAAGGAGGTCCCCGCCATCAACGCCCAACTCGACGGCGAGGAGGTCGTGCAAAACCACTACTACGACATCAGCATGGCCGTCTCCACCGAGAAGGGCCTCGTCGTCCCCGTGGTGCGCGAGTGCGACAAGCTCGACATGGCCGGCATCGAGAAGGCCATCGGCGAGGTCGCCAAAAAAGCCCGCGACGGCAAACTCGGCCTGCCCGACTTCGAGGGCGGCTGCTTCACAATCACCAACGGCGGCATCTTCGGCTCGATGTTGTCCACCCCGATCATCAACGCCCCCCAGAGCGCCATCCTCGGCCTCCACGCCATCAACGACCGCCCGGTCGCGCTCAACGGCCAGGTTGTCATCCGCCCGATGATGTATTTGGCTTTGTCCTACGACCACCGCCTGGTGGACGGCAAAGAGGCCGTGACCTTCCTCGTTAAAGTGAAGCAGGCCATCGAAGACCCCTCCCGCCTAATCCTCAGCGTCTGAAAAAATCGTTCTCGTTATTCGTTCTCTTACTCGTTCTCCGCGCCGCAGGCGCGTCCGGGCCATAGATTACGAGAACGAGTAAGAGAACGAGAACGAGAACGATTTCAAACCCATGTCCTCCCCCTCTTCCTTCGACCTAATTGTCATCGGCGCCGGCCCCGGCGGCTACGTCTGCGCGTTCCGCGCCGCCCAGCTCGGGCTCAAAGTCGCCCTGATCGATAAACGCCCCGCCCTCGGCGGCACCTGCCTGAACGTGGGCTGCATCCCCTCCAAGGCCCTGCTCCACTCCTCCGAACACTACGCGTTCGCCAAGACCCACGCCGCCGCCCACGGCATCAAGTTCGACGGCGTCTCCCTCGACCTCGCCGCCCTGCTGAAAAAGAAGGACGACGTCGTGACCAAACTCACCGGCGGCGTCGCCGCCCTGGCCAAGGCCCGCAAGATCACCGTGCTCACCGGCGCGGCCAAATTCACCGCCGCCGACACCATCGCCGTCGGCGACCAGATCCTCACCGCGAAAAACATCGTGATCGCCACCGGCTCCGCCCCGGTCGAGCTGCCCTTCCTGAAGTTCGACGGCACCACCATCGTGTCGTCCGACCACGCGATCAACCTGCCCACCGTGCCGAAACGCCTCGCCGTGATCGGCGGCGGCGCCATCGGCCTCGAACTCGGCTCCGTCTGGTCCCGCCTCGGCGCCGAGGTCACCGTGGTCGAGTTCCTGCCCAAGATCGCCGCCGCCTACGACGACGACATCGTGCGCGCCTTCACCCGCATCCTCCAGAAACAAGGCCTGAAAATCGAGGTCGGCGCCAAGGTCACCGGCTACGACGCCCACGCCGGCCTGCTCACCGCCGAGCGCGGCGCGGAAAAGCTCTCCTTCCCCGCCGACGTCGTCCTCGTCGCGGTCGGCCGCCGACCTTACACCGACGGCCTCGGCCTCGAAGTCACCGGCGTCGCCCTGGACGATAAAAAACGCATCGCGGTCGACTCCCACCTGCGCACCAACGTCCCCGGCGTCTGGGCCATCGGCGACGTCGTCGCCGGCCCCATGCTCGCCCACAAGGCCGAGGAGGACGGCGTCGCCGTCGCCGAGTGGATCGCCGGCCACCACGGCCATGTGAACTGGGACCTCGTGCCCGCCATCGTCTACACCGACCCCGAGGTCGCGTCCGTCGGCCTGGGCGAGGACGCCGCCAAGGCCAAGGGCATCGCGGTGAACGTCGGCAAGTTCAACTTCGCCGCCAACGGCCGCGCCATCGCCGCCGACGCCATCGACGGCTTCGTGAAGATCATCGCCGACGCCAAGACCGACAAGATCCTCGGCGCCCAGATCCTCGGCCACAACGCCGGCGAACTCATCTCCGAGATCGTCACCCACATGGAATACGGCGGCAGCGCCGAGGACCTCGCCCGCACCATCCACGCCCACCCCACGATGTCCGAAGCGGTCAAGGAAGCCGCCCTCGCGGTCTCCAAATCCGCCCTCCACGCCATCTGAAAAACACCGGCGACGGACGAAAATCGCCTCGCCGGAGAAACCTGTATTGACACCGCCCCCGCGCTCCCGCACTTCCGTCAACCTTTAACTCCTTCAAGCACCATGGATCCCACCTTCCGCCCGCATCGTAAGAAACGCGCCCGCAAGATCGGCTTTCGCGCCCGCAAAGCCACCAAAGGCGGCCGCAAGGTCCTCGCCGCCCGCCGCGCCAAGGGCCGCAAGCGCCTCACCGTCGTCTAAGGTCGACGCCCCTCCCCACCGCCCTCCCCGGCTTCCGCCGGTCGGCGTTTCACAAAACCCCGGGCCCGCGCTCGGGGTTTTGTGTTTTTCCCGCCTCCGCCATGCGTTTCCGTCCCGAGCAGCACCTCCGCCGCCAAGGGGATTTCGACCACATCCGCAGCGCCGGCCGGCGCTTCGATTGCGGCGCGTTCACCGTGTTCTACGCTCCGCGCCGCCCCTTTCCGCCCCCCGATCCCACCGCGCCGCCGGCGGCCGCGACCGAGGCACCCGCCCCCCCCGGCCCCGCCCGCGCCGGCTTCGTCGCATCACGGTCCGCCGTGGGCAACGCCGTGGCCCGCGCCCGCGCCAAACGCCGCCTGCGCGAAGGCTTTCGCGCCCACCAGACCGCCTTCCCGCCCGGCATCGATTTTATCTTCGTGGCCCGGCGCTCGCTCAATGGGCTTGAACACGCCGCGTTGCAGGAGAGATTTTCGACCCTTTGCCGAAAACTCTTTCCGTCCCGTGCCGCCTGAACTCCAGCCCTCCGCCGCTCCCGCCGCGCCTTCCCCCGGGCTCGCGACGCGCGCCCTGGTCGCCGGCGTGCGCGCCTACCAGCTGACCGTGTCACCCGCCCTCCACGCCCTCGCCGGCCCCGGCGCCGGCTGCCGCTTCAGCCCGACCTGCTCCCACTACGCCCTCGAAGCCCTCGCGACCCACGGGGCGGCGCGCGGCGCTTTTCTCGCCACCCGGCGCGTCCTGCGCTGTCACCCCTGGGGCGCCCACGGCCCCGACCCCGTCCCGCCCCGCCCCCTTTCCGCCTGACCGACCCGCCTCCCCCTTTACCAAATGGATAAGAAGAACCTGACCATCGGCATCCTGTTTATCGTCGCCGCCTTCGCGACCCTGATCGTCGGATCCCGGCTCCAGCCCCCGCCCGCGCCCCCCGCCGCCCCCCTCGGCGCCGCCCCCGCCACGCCGGCCGGCAACCCCGAGGCCCCGGCCGATTCCGCCGCGCCCGTGCTCGCCGCCCCCGCCGCCCCGGCCGCCCCCAACAC
>CAMCHD010000037.1 GCA_945874545.1 Akkermansia muciniphila
GAAACCTTCGTGGTGGGCGACAACAACCAGATGGCCGCCGCCGCCGCCCGCGCGGTCGCCGACGCCCCCGGCCAGTCCTACAACCCCCTCTTCCTCTACGGTGAAACCGGGCTGGGCAAAACCCACCTGATGCACGCCATCGGCCACGCCATCCTGCGCCGCCGCCCCGAGGCCCGCATCGCCTACCTGTCGGCGGAAAAATTCACCAACGAGTTTATCCAGGCCATCCAGGAAAACGCCCTGACCAAGTTCCGCCAACGCTACCGCCACGTCGACGTGCTGCTGATCGACGACATCCAGTTCCTCGCCGGCAAGGAGCGCTCCCAGGAGGAGTTCTTCCACACCTTCAACGATATCCACGGTTCCGGAAAACAAATCGTGATCTCAAGCGATCGCCGCGCCTCCGAGATCGAAAAACTCGAGGCCCGCCTGGTGTCCCGCTTCGAGTGGGGCCTGCCCGCCGACATCCAGCCGCCCGATTTCGAAACCCGCCTCGCCATCCTCCGGGTCAAGGCCACCGCCATGAAGTGCGAACTGCCCCCGGCCGTCGCCTCCTTCATCGCCCAACACATCTCCCGCAATATCCGCCGCCTCGAAGGCGCGCTGATCAAGGTCGTCTCCTATAGCCAGCTGACCGGAAAACCCATCGACCTCGCCGCCGCCGAACACCTGCTGAAAGACGTGCTGATGGAGCAGGCCCAAAACCAGCTGACCATCGAGGTGGTGCAAAAACGCGTCGCCGACCACTTCCAGATCCGCCCGGGCGACATGACCAGCAAACGCCGCCCCAACAACATCGCGATCCCCCGCCAGATCGCCATGTATCTGGTGCGCAATCTGATCCCGAAGCACTCCCTCCAGGACATCGGCGACGCCTTCGGCGGCCGCGATCACGGCACGGTCATCCACGCCTGCAAGGCGGTGGACAACATGCTCGCCCAGGACGCCCACATGAAGGGCCAGATCGAGTTCCTGCGCACCGCCCTCAGCCGCTGAGCCGCGCCCGCCGGCCGGCCGGTCTCTCCCCGGCCCCGCCCGCCACCCCCCGGCGCCGCAAAATCGGGTTGAATCCCCGCCCGCCGCTTTGCTCGGCTGCGCTCGATTCCCGTTCCGCCCCCTCGACTCTCCGCCTTCCCGTCCTACACTCTCGTCATGTCCCTCACTCCCGAGCAAAAATCCGCCGTCTCGACCTGGATCGCCGCCGGCGACAATCTCTCCGCCGTCCAGAAAAAGCTCCGCGAACAGTTCCAGTTGTCCCTGACCTACATGGATGTGCGCTTCCTGGTCGACGACCTCGACCTCACCCTGAAGGACCCCGCGCCCAAGGCCGACACCTCCGACGTCACCAAAGCCAAGGCCCCCGCCCCCGCCGCGAAGGCGCCCGCGCCGGCGGAAAAGAAGGGCCTGCTCGACAAGGCCAAGGAAAAACTCGGCCTCGGCAAAACCCCCGCCAGCGACGCCACGGAGGACCTCGAGGCCGACCTGCCGGAGGAGGACGCGCTGCCGCCCGCCCCCGGAAACGTCGTGGTCGAACTCGACGCCCTCACCCTCAGCCCCGGCGCCATCGCCAGCGGCACCGTCACCTTCAGCGACGGCGTGACCGGCAAATGGGTGGTCGACCAATATGGCCGCCCCGGCTTCACCAGCATCAGCCAGCCCGGCTACCGCCCCACCCCGGAGGACGGCCAGGCCTTTATGCAGGAACTCGACGCCGCCCTCCGCCAAAAGGGTTTTTGAAAACCACCCGCGCTCTCCTCGTCCGACGCGCCCCCGATCCCCGCGCCCCGCCGCCCCCCGCGCCGGGGCCTTTTTCTTTTCCACGCTCGCCCGTCGCCGACCCTTCGCTCTGCCTAGCCCACCCATGGCTGAAGCACCCGATTCCCCGCCCTCCGAATTCCCCGGGAGCCCGTCGATCGACTTCCGCGCCGAGCTGAACGACGAACAGTTCAACGCCGTGACCGCCGAGCCCGGCCCCCTGCTCGTCCTCGCCGGCGCCGGGTCGGGCAAGACCCGCACCCTGACCTACCGCGTCGCCTACCTGCTTTCCATGGGCGTCCGCCCCGGCGAGATCCTGCTGCTGACCTTCACCAACAAGGCCGCCCGGGAAATGCTCGCGCGGGTCGAGCAACTCACCGGGGTCGAGCCACGCCGCTTCTGGGGCGGCACCTTCCACTCCATCGGCGCCCGCATCCTGCGCATGTATGGCGACGCCATCGGCCTGCCGAAAAACCCCACCATCCTCGACGCCGACGATTCCGAGTCGCTGCTCAAGGCCGCCGTCGAGGCCGAGGACAAGTTGTTTTTCAAGGACAAGACCCACCCGAAGCCCGGCCCGCTCCACCACGTCCTCTCGCTCGCCCGCAACACCCGCCTGGACCTCGCCGAGACGGTGTCGCGCCACTTCCCGCAATACCAGGAGATCGCCCACCGCCTGCCCGCCTTCGCCGCCGCCTACGCCGCCCGCAAACGCGAGCAGAACGTGCTCGATTACGACGACCTGCTGGAGCTGTGGCTGGACCTGCTGGTCAAGGCGCCCGACGTCGCGACCTACTTCGTCTCGCGTTTCCGCCACGTGCTGGTCGACGAGTATCAGGATACGAATACACTCCAGTCCGAGATCGTGGACCGCATGGGCGCCCACCACCGCGTCATGGCGGTCGGCGACGACGCCCAGTGCATCTACTCGTGGCGCGGCGCGAATTTCGAAAACATCATGACCTTCCCCGACCGCCACGAGGGGACCGTGATCCATCGCATCGAGACCAACTACCGCTCCACCCCGCATATCCTCGCCCTCGCCAACGGCGTGCTGGAGGCCCAGCCACGCGGCCGCCACTTCGAGAAAAAACTCGTCGCCGCCCGCGCCAACTCGACCAAGCCCTACGTCGTCCAGGCGATGGACGACCGCGAACAGGCCGAGTTTATCATCAAACGCGTGCGCAGCCTGATCGAGGATGACGGCGTGTCCCCCGCCGAGATCGCCGTCCTCTACCGCTCGCATTTCATCGCCCTCGAGATCCAGCTCGCCCTGTCCCGCGCCGCCATCCCCTACACCATCACCAGCGGGGTGAAGTTTTTCGAGCGCCAGCACGTGCGCGACCTGATCGGCCTGATCCAGTTCGTCTACAACCCGGCCAACACCCTGGCCTGGGAACGCATCGCCGTGCTCCTGCCCAAGATCGGCGAGAAGGGCGCGTCAAAGATCCACGCCGCCGCCCTCGACCACGCCCGCCTGCTGCGGCTGGACTTCGTCGACGCCCTCGCCAGCGACGACGTGAAGGCCCGCGTGCCGAAGGACGCCAAGGACGACTGGGGCCAGTTCTGCGCCTCCCTCCGCGAGGTCGCCCACGCCCTGCGCGAAGACAAACCGGCCCGCGCCATCGAGCTCGCGATCGAGGGTTGGTATGGCGACCACCTGAAGGGCGCCTACGCCGACTACGTCGACCGCTACGAGGAGTTGAAGGCGCTGATCGGCTTCGCCGAGCGGTTCGACGACATCCAGGACCTGCTCGCGCAGATCGTGCTGCTGAACGGCGAGACCAGCGAGAAGGAGGTCGCCCCGCCGGCCGACGCGATCAAGCTCACCACCGTCCACCAGGCCAAGGGCCTCGAATACGACGCCGTGTTCGTGATCGGCCTGGCCGACGGCCTGTTCCCCGGCCGCCGCTCGATCGAGGACGGCGACGTGGAGGAGGAACGGCGCCTGTTCTACGTGGCCGTGACCCGGGCCAAAAACGAACTCTACCTCTGCTACCCGAAGATCGCCTCCCGCGCCGGCCCCGGAGGCATGCTGCTCAACCCGAGCCGCTTCCTGACCGAACTCTCCCCCGCGCTTTACGAGCCGCTGCGCATCAAACGCCAGTTCGGCTGGTGATCCCCTCCGCGCCACGCCGCGGTTCTCTGCTCAAAGCTGCAGGGTCCAGGTCTCGATCTGCCGGTTGGTGAACATATCCCGGTCGATCTTCAGCACCAGCAAACGCTCCGCGCTGAAGGGACGCTCCGGCATGCGATGCAGCTCCAGGCGCCCGGTCAGCCGGGTGAGCGCATGGTCGCGCAAAGTCACCTCGACCCGATAGCCCAAAGGCACACCCCACACCGCCGCGATCTCCGCGTCGACCTGACGGGCCAGCTCCTCCGGCCCCGGCTCCGCCTTTTTCTCCTCCACCGCAGGCTGGGGCGGCTCGGCCACCGCCACGGGCGAACGCGACCCCGCACCCGCCGGAAAAGGCGAGGTGGAGCGACGAAACGCGGTGAAAAACGGAGAACGAAAGTTCATGAAAGTCATCAAAGGCCGTAGGAGGATTTACAATAAATTGAAAGTAAAATTTCTGCTATAAATTCCCATAATAATGATCGGGAAAAAGATAAGTTTTCCAACCGTCGGGGAAAACTCACCCCGAATATCGCGATTTTCCCGGCGGAGCGTGGCCCAACCGGTCGCGCGAAACGACCCGCGGTAATCGCGGTATCCGGGCTCCAAACACGACCGCGCCGATCGCGCCGGCCGGGGCCGGTTCAGGACAGAATCTCCCGCAGGCTTTCCAGATCCATCACAGTCGCGACGCTTTCCTCCTGGATCACCGCCTCCGCCAACGCCGCCTTTTCCCGCTGCAGGGCGCGAATCTTTTGCTCCACCGTGCCGGCCGCGATCAAGCGGTAGGCGATGACCGGCCGGGTTTGGCCGATGCGATGGATGCGATCGATGGCCTGGGCCTCGGCCGCCGGATTCCACCACGGGTCGAAAAGGATGGCGTAGCTCGCCGCCGTGAGATTGAGCCCGAAACCCGCCGCCTTGAGCGAAAGCAGAAACACCGTCTTGCTCGGATCACGCTGAAACTCGTCCACCAGCTCGGCCCGGTTTTCCGTCGCGCCGGTGAGCATGAGGTGGCCGATGCCACCCGCCACGAGCCGGTCGCGGATGATTTTCAACATCTCCACGAACTGGCTGAAAACGAGCACCTGGTGCCCCTCGTCGGCCAGCTCCTCGATGCGTTCCAGCAAGGCGTCGAGTTTGGCGCTGGGCATTTCGGCGTGCGCGCCGTCGATCAGCGCGGGGTGGCAGCAAATCTGCCGGAGCCGCAGCAGGCTGGCGAGCACGTGAAACCGCACCGCGTCGAGCGCGCTCTTGGTCTCGACCCCGAGGAGCTGGGCCCGCGCCCGCTTGAGCTCGGCGTCGTAAAGCCGGCGCTGCTCGCCCTCGAGTTCCACCACGATCTCATCCTCGGTGCGCGGCGGCAGATCCGGCGCCGCCTGGGCCTTGGTCCGCCGCAGGAGAAAATGCCGCACGCGGCGGTGCAGACGCGCCAGGGCCGCCGGATCGGCCTCGGGATACTGCCGGCGAAAACCCGCCTGGTCGCCGAGCAATCCCGGCTGGGCAAAGGCGAACAAACTCCACAGGTCCGCCAGACGGTTCTCGATCGGCGTGCCGGTGAGCACCAGGCGGTGCCGCGCGCGTAGCGAGCGCGCCGCGACCGCCACCTGGCTGCCCGGGTTTTTGATGAACTGCCCCTCGTCGAGCACAACCACGTCCCACGCCTCCGACCGAAAACGCGCGGCATGCAGCCGCAACTGGGTGTAGTTGGCCACCAACAGCCGGGGCTGCGCCGCCGCCCGCGCCGCCGCCGCGCCCGGGCCCGGGAAAAACGCCCCGATGCCGAGCGCGGGAGCAAAACGCTCCGCCTCGACCAGCCAGCCGTGGGTGACGCTCTTGGGACACACCACCAGGGCGCGAAAAGGCCCGGTCTCCTCCGCGCGCGGCTGCGCCGCGAGGTGCAACAACCACGCCAGGGTCTGGACGGTCTTGCCCAGACCCATGTCGTCGGCCAACACGCCGCCAAACCCTTGGGCCGAGAGGTGGGCCAGAAATTGAAACCCCTCCGCCTGGTAGGGCCGCAGGGTGGCCTTGAGCCCCTCCGGCAGGGCGGGCGCCGGCTGGGCCGCGATCCGCGCCGCCCGGTCCTGCAGGGCATGCACGAGGAGCGCGTCGCGCGCCGCCAGCGCCTCCGCCTCGAGGGCGAGTTGCAACACGTGCAGGCGATGCCGCGCCGGCCGGCCGCCGGCCGTGACGTCCTCCACCCCCAGCCCGAGCCGGTCGAGGGCGGCCGCGGCGTCCGCCTCGACCTTCACCTCCTGCGCGACCCGCCGCCAGCCATGGCGCGGGAGGTTCACCCATTTGCCCCGGGCCTTGAGCAAGAGGGCCACCTCCTCGGCGCTGAGCGTCGTATCCGCCACCCGGAGACCGACCGTGAGGTCGAACCAGTCCTGCTGCGCATCCGGCGCGGCCGCGACCGACACCTCCAGCTGGGCCCGGAGCGGCTCGCCCAACAAGCCGGCCAGCTCGGGCGAGAGCACGACCTCCAGCCCGGGCGGCTGGGCCGCATGCCAGGCGAGAAACTCGTCCGGGAAATCGTCGTCCACCGTGCGGGTCCAGGCCTCGGCCCAGCCGTCCCAGACCAGGTCGAGCCCGCCGAAACGCGCGCTCGCCGCCCGCGCCGCCGCGAGGTCGAAGTCGAGCAGCGGCGCGCCCGCCACCACCGGCGGCGGCAGGGTGTCTTTGCCCCAGCGCCAACCCGTCCCGCCGGCCCACTGCTGGGCGCAGGCCGGCTCGTCGGCGACCGCCAGCAACTGGGCGTTGAACTCGCGCTCCCGGCCGTCCGGCGCGGGCGCGAGCCAGCACTTGAGCCGGGGGCGCAGGGGAATCACCCGCACGTCGGAACCGAGTCCGGCCGGCAAACGCAGGCCGACCGCGCGCAGGCGGGGCGCGAGACGCGCATCGGTGAGGGCCGCCACCGGCAGCCGCACCGAGGGTCCCGGGGCCGGCCCGCGCCACACCCGACCGTCAAAAAGATACAGCGGCTCCGGTCGCAGCGCAGCCAGGACCCCCGGCGCGGCGATGCGTCCGTCCGGCGCGACGAGGTGCAGATCGAGCTGGTCGGGCCGCTCCGCGCTGAGCGTGGCCTCGGGCACCAAAGGCGCGGGCTCGATGGTCAAAGGCGAACCGTCGGGCCGCGCGAGGGCGCCGCGGGCGGCCGCGACCCCGAGCAGGCCCGCCACCGCCGCCGCCGGCAAAGGGCGGCGGTTGGAAAGCCCCGCCGGCGCCAGCCGACACTCGGCCGCGAGCGCGGCCCCGAGCGCCGCCTCGGCGGGTGGGAGCGCCTCGAAATCCGCCGGCCGCAGGGCCGCGAGCTCGGTAAACCAGCGCTGGGTCGGCGCGCGCCAGGGTTTGTCCGCCTCCGCGCGCATCTCGACCAGCCAGCCCCCGGTTGCATCCAGCCGCACCCGCAGGCCCGCGCGGCAGCCCGCCAGGACGGGATGGATGAGCGCGGGCTGTTCCTCCGGCGTGGGCAGGGCCCGTATCCAGCCCGCGAGTTCGTTCTCCAAGGCCCGGTCCCGCACGGATGCCGGATCGGACGGTGCAAAGAGCGGGCTCGGCGCGACCGTCGGCCCGAGCGAGGCCGGATCGCGACCGTCGCGCGCCCCGGCCTCGCTGCTCGTGATCCAGGCCAGGCCGGCGGCGTAGGCGTGTTTGCAATCGACCCCGACCGGACAGGCGCACCGCGTGGTCCAGTCGCCCCGGGTGTAGAACAAGGTGAGCGCGTAGCGCGCGCCGCCCTCGACCTCCGCCTTCACATGGTGGTCCGCCTCGGACCAGACCCGCTGCACCGCCCCGCCGTCGAAATACTCGCGCCCGCGCTGGCGCGACCCGGCGTCGAAAAGGTCGAGCCGCGCGCGCAGCGCGTCGATCGCCTCGGGCGTGCGGACGGTGCGCACGACCGGGGCGCGAAAACGCGGGGGCATTGCCGGGGCGGCGGGTTAATACACCTGCTCGTCGAGCAGGGCGATCAGCTCGGCCTCGGTCACGCGCCGCTGGGCCATGGAGTCGCGCTCGCGCAGGGTGAAGGTGTCGCCCGGCTTCTCGATGGTGTCGAAATCGATCGTCACGCACCAGGGCGTGCCGATCTCGTCCTGGCGCCGGTAACGACGGCCGATCGCGCCGGCCTCGTCGTAGAACACCGCGTAACGGCGCTGGAGCTTCTTGTGCAGGGCCTGCGCGCGGGCGACGAGGGTCTCCTTGTTTTTCAGCAGGGGCAGGATGGCGACCTTGACCGGCGCGATGCGCGGGCTGAGGCGCAGCACGGTGCGCATCTCGGCGTTGCCCTTGTCGTCGACCACCTGCTCCTCGGCGTAGGCGGCGGTGAGCACGGCGAGGAAAATGCGGTCGAGGCCGACCGCCGGCTCGATCACGTGCGGGACGAATTTTTTCTTCGTCGCCTCGTCGAAGATCTCCTGCGGCTTGCCCGACGCGGCGGCGTGCTGGCCGAGGTCGTAGTTGCCGCGCGCGGCGATGCCCCAGAGCTCCTGCACGCCGAAGGGGAACCTGAACATGATGTCCGTCGTGCCCTTGGAGTAGAAGGCCAGCTTTTCCTTGAGGTGGTCGTATTCGGAAAGGTGCGACTCGGGCAGGCCGATGCTCTTCAGCCAGTCCTTGCACCACTCGATCCAGTAGCGGTGCCACTTCGCCCAGTCGTCGTCCTCGTGGATAAAGAACTCCATCTCCATCTGCTCGAACTCGCGCGAGCGGAAGATAAAGTTGCGCGGCGTGATCTCGTTGCGGAACGACTTGCCGGTCTGGGCGATGCCGAAGGGCAGCTTCACCCGGCCGGTGTCGACGACGTTTTTGAAATCGACGAACATGCCCTGCGCCGTCTCGGGGCGGAGGTAGGCGACGGACGAAGCGTCGGTCATGGCCCCTACGTTCGTCTGGAACATCATGTTGAAAGCACGCGGCGGGGTGAGGTCGGGGTTGCCGGTGGCGGGCGAGGGAATGAGCACGACCTCCTCGGCCGAGGCCTCGGTGAAGTCCTTGGGCTGGACGGCGGTGAGCGTGCCCTGGACGGCCTTCTTGCGTTTCAGCTGCTCGGCGGCGGCCTGCAGCTCCTCGGTCGTGCGCTCGCTCTCGAGCGCGGAAACATAACCGATGGTCTGGGCGACGCCGTCCGCGCCGGTGACGACCACGGGAGCCCAGAAAAGCTGGTCGGCGCGGTAGCGGTTTTTGGAGACCTTGCAGTCGACCAGCGGATCGCTGAAGCCGGCCACGTGGCCCGAGGCCTCCCAGACCTTCGGGTGCATGATGATGGAGGTCTCTATGCCCACGACGTCGTCACGGCGGCGCACCAGGTCGTTCCACCAGCAGTCGCGGATATTTTTCTTCAACTCCACCCCGAGCGGACCGTAGTCGAAGAACCCGTTGAGCCCGCCGTAGATCTCGGAGGACGGGAAAACGAAGCCGCGGCGTTTCGCGAGGGAAACGAGGGCTTCCATGAGGTTGGCGGGCGCGGGGGAGGCGGCGGGCGAGGACATAAAGGCGGAGGCTAACGGCCGCGCGTGCCGCCGGTCAATGGCGCGCCGCGCGGGACGAGGCGATGGGCGCGTGGCGTTCGGGCGGGCGTGGCGGGCGCAAAAAAACGCGACCCGGGAAGGGTCGCGTCGAAGGCCGGGGACGGGCCCGGTTCAGAGGCTGGCGCGGAGATCGGCGAGCTGGCCGGCGGAGCCGAGCAGCACGTTGCGCGAAGCGATGAACTTGGCGTATTCCACGATGAAGATCTTGCCCGGCGGGCGGAAGTCGAACTCGGCGGGCTTGTCGCGGAAAAACTCGCGGTGCACGCGGGTCCAGACCAGGCGGCCGTCGGTGTCGATGTTGATCTTGGTGACGCCGAGCTTCGCGGCGGGCAGGTATTCGTTCACGTCGACACCCATGGAGTCCTTGATCTGGCCGCCGGCGGCGTTGATGCGCGCGACCTCGTCCTGCGGCACCGAGCTGGACCCGTGCATGACGAGGGGGAAGCCCTCCATGCGGGCCTTGATCTTCTGGAGGACGTCGAAGTGCAGGGACTGCTTGCCCTTGAACTTGAAGGCGCCGTGGGAGGTGCCGATGGCGCAGGCGAGGGAATCGCAGCCGGTCTGTTTCACAAATTCCTCGGCCTCGGCCGGGTCGGTGAGGCAGGAATGGCCTTCCTCGACCACGATGTCCTCCTCGACCCCGCCCAGCATGCCGAGCTCAGCCTCGACCGAGATGCCCTTGGCGTGGGCGCGGTCGACGACGCGCTTGGTGATCTCGACGTTTTTCTCGAAGGGGTCGTGCGACGCGTCGATCATGACCGAGCTGAAGAAGCCGGAATCGATGCAGTCGTAGCAGGTGGCCTCGTCACCGTGGTCGAGGTGGACGGCGAAGATGGCGTCAGGGAAGATCTCGCCGGCGGCGCGGATGATGGCCTCCAGCATGCGCTTGTCGGTGTAGCTGCGGGCACCCTTGGAAATCTGGATGATGAAGGGGGCCTGCGAGTCGATCGCGCCCTTGAACAGACCCATGGCCTGCTCGGCGTTGTTGATGTTGTAGGCGCCGATGGCGTATTTGCCGTAGGCGTGTTTGAAGAGCTGGGCGGTGGTGACGATCATGGTGGTGAAACGACTCGCGCGGATGACGCGGGCGAAGGCCGAAGGCTAGGGAGCGGGCAAAGTCGCGGGCAAGGGTTTTGTGCGCGCGTGGATTGCGGGAAAGGCCGCGCGGCTTGGCGCGGGCAAAGGCGACCGGGCCGCCTTGGTCCGCGCCGGCCGCGGCTCAGGTGCGCAGCACGCCGGCGGCCTCCTCGGCCAGGAAACTGGCGTAGGTGCGTTCGACGCCTTCGCGCAGGGCGATGCGGGCGGTCCAGCCCAGGGCGGTGAGGCGGGAGACGTCCATCAGCTTGCGCGGCGTGCCGTCGGGCTTGGAGGCGTCCCACGCGATGCGACCGGTGTAACCGACGACGGAGGCGACGGTCTCGGTGAGCTCGCGGATGGTCACGTCCACGCCGGTGCCGACGTTGAGCCAGTCGGGCGGGTTTTCGAGCGCGAGCAGGAAAACGCAGGCGTCGGCGAGGTCGTCGACGTGCAGAAACTCGCGGCGGGGCGAGCCCGTGCCCCAGGCGGCGACCTCGGGCGCGCCGGCCCGCTTCGCCTCATCGAAACGGCGGATGAGGGCCGGCAGCACGTGCGAGTTGGTCGGGTGGTAGTTGTCGCCCGGGCCGTAGAGGTTGGTCGGCATCGCGGAGTGGTAGAGCAGCCCGTATTGTTTGCGGTAATACTGGGCGAGCTTCAGGCCGGCGATCTTGGCGATGGCGTAGGCCTCGTTGGTCGGCTCGAGCGCGGAGGTGAGCAGACAGTCCTCGGTCATCGGCTGGGGCGCGTGCTTCGGGTAGATGCAGGAGCTGCCGAGAAACAACAGCCGGGGCACCCCGGCGCGGCGGGCGCCCTCGATGCAGGCGCTGGCGATGGCGAGGTTGTCGAAAAGAAACTCGGCCGGGAAGGTGTTGTTCGCGTGGATGCCGCCGACCTTGGCGGCGGCGACGATCACCGCGTCGGGACGCTCCGCCTGGTGAAAGGCGGCGACGGCCCGGGCGTCGGCGAGATCAAGCTCACGGCGGGAGCGAAGAACCAGCTCGACCCCGGGGCGACCGGACAGACGGCGCACCAAGGCGGAGCCCACCATGCCCTGGTGGCCGGCGATGTGGATTTTCATGGGAGGGAGAGGAAGAGGCGGACTTTTGGCGCAAACACCCCGAAGAGAAAACACCGCCCGCGAAGGGTTTTACACCGCGGGCGGGGAATCGCTTGGGGAATCGGCGAAAAAAGACTCCGGGCAGGGTTAGAGTTTGGGCAGCGTGGCGATCTGGGCCTCGCGCTTGGCGAGCTCGAGGTCGTGCTCGGTCATGATCTTGACCAGATCCTTGAACCGGACCTTGGGCTCCCAGCCCAGCTGGCGCTTGGCCTTGGCGGGATCGCCGATGAGCAACTCGACCTCGGCGGGGCGCTCGTAGCGGGCGTCGTATTTGACGTATTTCTCCCAATCAAGGCCGAGCAGGCCGAAACATTCCTGACAGAATTCGCGAACCGTGTGGGTCTCGTTGGTAGCCACGACATAGTCGTCCGGATTGTCCTGCTGCAACATCAGCCACATCATCTCCACGTATTCCTTGGCGTAGCCCCAATCGCGCTGGGCGTCGATATTGCCCAGATAAAGCGCGTCCTGAAGACCGAGTTTGATGCGGGTCGCGGCGCGCGTGACCTTGCGGGTGACGAAGGTCTCGCCGCGCCGCTCGCTCTCGTGGTTAAACAAAATGCCGTTGGAGGCGTGCAAGTTATACGACTCGCGATAATTCACGGTCAGCCAATAGGCATACACCTTGGCGCAACCGTAAGGGGAACGCGGCCAGAACGGGGTGGCCTCGGTCTGGGGGACTTGTTGCACCTTGCCAAACATCTCGGACGAGGAGGCCTGATAATAACGGACCTTGTTGACCAGGCCCGCCTCGCGAATGGCCTCAAGAATGCGGAGGGCACCCAGGCCGTCCACGTCGCCGGTATACTCCGGAATATCGAAGGAGACGCGCACGTGCGACTGGGCGCCCAGATTGTAAATCTCGTCCGGCTTCAGATCGTAAAGTAACTTCACCATCTGCACCGAATCGGCCAGGTCGCCGTAATGCAGAAAGAGCCGCGCCTTGTCGAAATGCGGGTCCTGATAGATGTGATCGATGCGAGCGGTGTTGAAGGTGGAGGCCCGGCGCACGATGCCGTGCACCTCATAGCCTTTGTTTAGAAGAAGTTCCGCCAAATAGGAACCGTCTTGCCCGGTGATGCCAGTGATGAGCGCTTTTTTCATGGGAAGTAAAACGACAGCACCTTGCGGAAGGGGCGACCCGGCTGACAAGCATGCACTCCAATGTATTATCTATCTATCATTGACCTCAAAAACATGACGGACGGTGAACTTGCGCCCCGGCCGACGGCGGGCAACTTGACGCGATGCACGTGGTGTTGTTCGCGGTTCAATCGCTGGATGGCTACATCACCCGCCGGACGACGGCGGGGGACGGATTTGCGTCGGCAGCCGACCGGGCGCACCTCCGGGAGGCCCTGCGGTCCTGCGACGCGTGCGTGATGGGCGGAGCGACCTACGATCAGGCCAAGGCTCGCCTGCGCCCGGCGGCGTTCCCGGCCCTGCGGCGGGTGGTTTGGACACGGACGCCCGAGGCGCGAGCGCCCGAGGGGGTGCCGGGGGCGCTGGAGTTTACCCGGGAAACGCCGGCCGAGACGGTCGTCCGCTTGCGGGCGGACGGGCGGCGACGATGCGCGGTGCTCGGCGGCGGAAGGGTCAACGCGGCCTGGCTGGGGGCGGGCCTGGTGGACGAGGTGTGGCTGACGGTGGAGTCGGCGCTTTTCGGCGCGGGAACACCTTTGGCGGGCGGGTCCGGGTGGGACGGGCCCGAACTCCGCCTTTGGCTGCGCGAGGCCAAGGTTCTCGCGGAGGGAGGGCCGATGAGCCTGCGTTACGAGGTGCAGCGATGAGCGCGGCGCAGACCTGGGCCGTGCGGGTGGCCCGATTTTTTCTCAGCGTGTTGGCGCTCTGCGCCATCGGCGCGGTCCTGGGAGCCGTGGTCTTTCCGATCGCCGGCGGTTTGGGCGGCTCGCACAAATCCTGGCGCGACCTGGTCTTGCTCGGGGCGAGAACGGGTGGGTTTTTCTTCCTGGTCTGGGCGCCGGGCTTGGCCCTGGTGCGGGAATTCATGCTCGCCGCGCGACCCAAGATACCCGCAGAAAACGTTGCCGGAAAAAGAAATGCCAATTAGTCCGTCCGGCTAGGAAAGAAAAAGCCCCGGCGACGCCAAGCGCCGCCGGGGCTAAGGAGCACGAGAGCTTGTCTCCGAGTGATTACCCTTAGACCGCGGCCTCGCCGCGTTCGTCGGTGCGGATGCGAACCACGTCCTCGACCGGAAGGACGAAGATCTTGCCGTCACCGATCTTCCCGGTTTTGGCGGCGGCGGTGATGGCCTCGACCGCCTTGGCGGCGAGGTCGTCGCCAACGACGATCTCCAGCTTGGTCTTCGGGAGGAAGTCCACCGTGTATTCACTACCGCGGTAGATCTCGGTGTGGCCCTTCTGGCGACCGAAGCCTTTGACCTCGGTGACGGTCATGCCTTCGACGCCGATCGCGGCGAGGGCTTCCTTAACTTCCTCAAGCTTAAAGGGCTTGATAACGGCGATGATGAGTTTCATGGGATTCTAAGTGAGATGAGGATTGAGAAAAAGGGGGCTTAGCCCACGTAACCTTCTTCGCCGTGCTCGTTGATGTCGAGCCCTTGACGCTCGACCTCGGCGGTGGGACGGAGGCCCACCACGGCCTTGACGATGTAGGCGATGACCGCGGTGGCGAGCACGCTCCACACGATGGTAAGCGCCACGGCCTTGAGTTGCTCGACGAGCAGGCCGTCCTTTAGTCCGCCCACGACCGAGTTGAACTTCTCGTCGGCAAAAATGCCGGTGAGGATGGCGCCCAAGGTGCCGCCCACGCCGTGCACGCCGAAGGTGTCGAGCGCGTCGTCGAGGCCCAGTTTCGCCTTCAGGTAACTCACGAATACAAAGGGAACGATGCCGGCGAGCGCGCCCATGATGACCGCCGAGGTGGGCGAGACGAAGCCCGCGCCCGGCGTGATCACCACCAGACCCGCCACGATGCCCGAGCAAAAGCCCAGGACGGAAGCGTGGCCCTTCAGCACCCACTCCGCCATGCCCCAGACAAAACCGGCGGTCGCGGCCGCGATGGTGGTGGTCGCGAAAGCGTTGGACGCGATGGCGTCGGCGCCCAGCGCGGAACCGGCGTTGAAGCCATACCAGCCGACCCAGAGCATGCCGGTGCCGATCGAGCAGAGCACCATGGAATGCGGCGTCATCTTTTCCTTACCAAAACCGAGGCGGGGCCCGAGGATGATACAGAGCACCAGCGCGGACCACCCGGAGGTCATATGCACCACCGTGCCGCCGGCGAAGTCGATCGCCTTGATCGCGGCGTTCGGGTTGAGCGGACCGCACATCAGGCCATCGGTCGCCCAAACCATGTGGGCGAAGGGAAAATAGACCGCAAACATCCACAGGCCGACAAAGAGCAACACGGCCGAGAACTTCATGCGCTCGGCGACCGCACCGAGGATAAGGGCGGGCGTGATGATGGCGAAGGACAGCTGGAACATCACCCACATGGTGTCGCTGATCCAGTAATAGCCCGCGCCGGTCGCCCCGGGCTCGATGCCCTGCAACATCACATTACCCAGACCACCGATGAACGCATTGCCGCCGGACCCGAAGGCCAGGCTGTAGCCGACCGCCCACCAAAGGATGGTCACAAGCCCCGCGATGCCAAAGCATTGGGCGAAAACAGAGAGAATGTTCTTTTTCCGCACCAGGCCGCCGTAAAACAACGCCAAACCGGGCAGGGTCATAAAAATGACCAACGCGGTGGATACCATCTGCCAGGCGTTGTGGCCCGGACCAGGGCCCGGGATCTTGGAAGCGACGCCCTCGGTGCGGGCGCCGTTGTTCACATACGCCTCAAGATCGGCGATCCGTTGCTCAAGCGAAGGCTCGGCGGGCGGCGCTTCGGCCGCAACCTCGGCGGCGGGGGTAGGGGCAGCCGCCTCTTGGGCAAAGGCGGGGAAGGAGGCACCAGCCAAAGCCAGCGCCATCAGGATGGGTTTTAGGAATGACTTCATAGACAAACTATTCCCAGCAAACGGCACGCCATCCTTTCGCTTTCGCATGAATTTGTTTCACGCATTATTTAATTCTTAATATTAAATGAGTTAAGCAAACGCAATAATGTAACGATAACGAAGGATGGTGATTTTCGCCCATTCGGTGGTGTTTTTGAACCAGATCGTTCCCGCCTCGATGCCCCTCCGGGATGCGGCAGTGATTTGGTGAAGCGTTCTTGATCGGAACGCAAAGTCCACTCGTGCGACACAAAAAAATGCCCTCCGGCCTAGGAGGCCGGAGGGCATTGAAGTGTGCGGAGAATTTACCGAGTTCCTTCGCTAACGCGGCTCAATAGCTCACCTTGAGATGCAGGAAGCGCTTCGACTGGCTTGTCAGGGTAACGCTATCAATAACCGTCACCGATTCGGTCTCGGTGACACCCGGGGTCACACCGGCGAAGCCATTGATCGGATTGTTGCCGGCAATCGTATCTACGGTCGCCCAGTTCCCGGTGGTCAGGTCGTCACGACCCTCGACCGTATAGGTCAGGGCGGGATCATCGATACGGCGGAAGGTCAGGGTGAGTTTGCCACCGCTCAAACCCTGCACCACCACCGGTGCGTTCGCTTCGGTCGGGATCGTGCCGGTCGCGTATTCGATCAGATTGGCGATGCCGTCGTTATCCGGGTCGGCAGAGTCGGCTCCGAGTCCGCTTCCGTCCACCGGCAGCGAGTATTGCTGACGCCAGGATTGCAGCGCCGTCAGGGTCGGACCCGCGCCCGAGACCTCGAAGACGCCGGTAGCGGAGGTGAATGTGTAGGTGATGGAGCCTACGGTCGCGGTGAAGACGCCACCGCCGACATCGTTCAGCGTGTTTTCCGCCGAGTCGGCGATCACGGTGACCGAGCCGAAAGAGCCGCCATAGGAACCGGTGAACAAGAACAAGGTCTTGGAGAGGTTCGGAACCGTGGTCAGGAAGTTAATCCTGAGGGCACCGCCATAGGTCAGCCCATTCGCAGCATCGACCTGCACCCCTGTATACTTGTCCCCGTTGAAATCGAACTGGGTGGTCGCGGTGGTGGACAGCGCCAAGGTCGCCGCGTTGGTGAAAGCCAAACGACCTTCAAGCGTGCCCGTGGAGTCAGGGCGAAGGGTGCCGTTGACGGTGGTGATTCCGCCAAAACGCCCGTTGCCCGTGAGCGTGGCACCCTCGGCGACGACCATCGCTCCCGGCTCCAAGTTTTGATACTCGGTGGCGGGAGGCGAGTTGCTGATCGTGTCATCGGTCAGAAGGGAGGTCGTATCACGCCCATAAACGCCGTCCGCACCGATACCGAGGTAGAAGCGCTCGATAGAACCGAGAAGATTCAAGGTCCCGGCGCTGACCGTAATCGTATTGGTCGCGGCACCGGTGTTGACCATGTGGTTGGTGCCGGTGATTGTCAGCATGCCCGTGCCCACCTTGGTGATCCGAGGATAACCATACCCGAAGGTTCCCAAGGTTCCGACGATTTGACCATCGATCACGGAATCGGTGTTTAAGGCACCGATCGAATAGTTATTATACCGTCCACCGACGGGGTTGCCGCCCAGAATCGCACCCGCGGCCACAGTCAACTGGCCGAACTGGTGCGTGGTGCCGACGGCGTCGGAGGGAGGATTAAAGGTCTGGTAGACCTGGACACCCGCGCCGAAACTAACTCGGGCGGCGGACAGATTCTGGGCCGCAACCATGCGATAATCGTCGAACTCAGTGCCCTCGCCGGTGGGCGTCTTAACAACGTTCAGTTGTCCGGTAAAGGCCGGCCATGCGCCGTTAACGTCGCTTCGGATGCCGTCGACGGAGAGATTCAAGGTTCCCGAACCCGAGGCCACGCCGGAATAACCGCCACGCTGCGGCAGGTGGAGATGGGCCGCGACGTTCTCAGGCACCACGAGCGCGTTGCTCATCACGCCGAAGGTCGTGCCGGCGTCCAAAGTTTGATAACCGTTCAGGTAGAGGTGGGCGCCATCCCCGAAGGTGATCGTGCCCGAACCCAGACCGGATTGGCCGTTGGCCGTGTTGCTACCAAACCTCACATCGCCCTCCGCAAGGCTAACCGCACCGGAGAAGCCGGTGTTCGCTCCGGTCAGCACGAGTTCACCCTCGCCTGTCTTCGTCAAGGAACCGGAACCGGAAACCAAGCCGGGAATCGTCAACGCAAGCCCGGTGGCGACGTTCAACTCGGCTCCGTTTGCGCCCACCGCGATCGAACGCGCATTGGCACCCGCATTGTCAAGGCTCACCGTGGCGGTGGGTGCCAACACCGCGCCATCGACGGTCAAGCCGGCACCAGTGGATTCAGAGCCGAAGTTGCCGTTGGCGGAAAATGCGAGGGTCCCTCCGGTGACAAAGGTCTGCCCAGTGTAGGTGTTGGCGCCGGATAAGGTAAGGGTGCCGAGACCGGCCTTGGTGAATGAGCCGATTCCGGAGTTGCCGACCGGATTGGCCAAGGTCACCGAATTGCCGTTGGTGTCGATGGTCGCCCCATTCAGGCCAAAGTTCAAAACCTTCGATGAAATGTCGTCCGTGTTCCCTGTATCATAACGCAACGCACCGCCATTCAGCGTGATGTCACCGGTGCCTAGGCTGGAGCCACTGGCGAAGCCGAGCACCCCACCCACCACATTCACGGCCCCGGAAAAGGTGTTGGAACCGGTCAGATCGAGCGTGCCCGGGCCGGATTTCACCACGCCTCCGACACCTGAGACAACCCCGGACAGAGTGAGACTGGCGGAATCGGCGACGGAGGCGGACAAGGTGGAGTTCAACACCACCGGCGCGCTGATCACATGATTTCCGCTCAAAATCGTGGCGCCTACATTACCGCTGCCGCGCTCGAGCGTAAGGCTGCCGCCGGAGCCGGCGGCGATGGTGTATGCGCCGGAACTGGCGAAAGAAAGGCCGTTCGAGAAACGAGCGCCGTCCAGAGTAACCGTGGCGGGAGCGCCAAGATCCGTTGTGAATTGCGCGGTGTAGTTGGCGGCGGCGACACCGTTGGACCAATTGGCAATATCCGCCCAACTGCCGCCACCCGCGGCGTTCCATTGGGTAAGGATGGAATCCAAAGCAATTTGCAGCTTAACCGTGGCACCATCCGCGGTAAAAGTGTAGGAATAACCGGGCTGATTGTTCAAGACGTTCAGGGAGCCGACTCCAACACCACCGAGCGTGCCGCTGTATTGGATCAAATCATAGGTGCCCGTGGTGGCCCAGGGCGTCGTGCCGCCGGCTGTATACAACAGGATATCGCCGCCGTCCACGTTGAGGCCGTTCGAGTTGGTGACGATCACCTGATCGTAGGAAGAGGTAGACGCGAACTCCAAATCCAGCAGGGCTCCCGAGGCTAGGGAAAGACCGCCGGTGGTAAGCGTGCCCACGCCGCCGGTCCCGGGAACCAATTTGGCCCCGGAAGCAAGCGTAACGGCGCCGGCGATGGTGCCGGAACCGCTCAAGACGGTGGTGTTCGCCAGAGAAACATTACCGGAACCCGTCGCCGAGCCGACCGTGTTCGTCACCGCCAAACCGCCGGCGGCCACGGCGGTGTCCCCTGAATAAAGGTTGGCTCCGCCCAAAGTGAGCACACCGGCTCCCGTCTTGGTCACGCCACCCACGCCGTTATTACCAATGGAATTCCCCAAGGTGACGTCGTTTCCGTTCGTATTAAGCGTGGTGCCACCCGAACCGAAGGTCACGGTGCGACCATCGGAAATGTCGCCGGTATTGCCGGCGCCCCAAACGAGACCGCCGCCCGCGAGCAATATTTCCGTGCCCGCGCCGAGGCTGCCGGGGCTGGCGAAATTGACGGAGCCAGCGACTACCTCGGTCGCGCCGGTGTATGTGTTGGCTCCGCTCAAAGTCAGGGTTCCGGCACCTTCCTTACGGAGCAGACCCGAGCCGCTGATCACGTTGGCCGCAGTGTAGTCGTTGGTTCGATTGAATACCAAGGTGCCGTGGTTGACCACCGCGCCGTTATTGAGCGTGCCGGTGGTGCCACCGTTGCCGATCTGCACGGTGCCTTCCAAGATCGTGGTCTGGCCACCTAAGGTGTTGGAGCCCGCGAGAATGAGCCGTCCCGGGCCGTCCTTGGTCAAACGCGACCCGGTGCCGTTCGACTGATTCATCGGATTATTCAACACCAGATCAGCTTGGGTGTTGAATTGGTGGATGTAGAACTCCGCGTTCGTCCCCATGCGGAATTGGCTGGCTCCGTTGAAATTAACATTGAAGGCGCCGACGTTAGGCCCAACAAGGATAGAACCGTTGCCGATATTGATGTTACGCGTCGTGCCGGTGCCATCCACATTCCAGTCCGCACCGTTGGCGTTCGCCGTGTTGAAGCGGATACCTCCGACAAAAAAATTGGCGTTGACCCGGAAAGCGGTCGAAGCGGCGGTTGTGTTGGAGTTAACGACATCGATCACACCATAACTCTGGTTCGTCGTGGCCGGTATGTTTCCGACCGCGGCTCCGGTATTGGGGTTGGGCGCGTAGGTCCCCAAAGTCGCGCCGGGGACGAGGGCCGTCTGGGTCCCGTTCACGGCCGCGAAATCGCCGCCACCCACCGTCGCATAGATCAAATTGGCGTTGGCCGCGCCAAAAGTGGTGGTGGGGTTGATGATTCCCGTGCCGGTGGCTCCGAGATTGATCTTAAGCGTGACACCCTGGGCGCGCGACAAAGCCCCGCTGCTAAACAACACCGTGGCCCCGTCGGCGATATTCCAAGTTTGAAACGCCCCCAAGGTAATGGTCTGACCAAAAAATTCAAAGGTGGTCCCGGCGGTGGCAGCGGAAAAATCCAAACCCGCAGAGCCGATCGTGAGCGCCGGAAGCCCCAGACCAAAACTGTCGATGGAAAGTTTATCCACCGCCCCCGACACCCTCACCCCCTGCCAGGAGGCGGCCGCCGGAAACTGCATGTAGCTAAAGCCGGTTTCCACATCGGGCGCGATTGAGGTCACCGTGGAATCGAAAACCGCCACGTCCGAGGAGGTGGGCAGGGCGCCCGAGGTCCAACTGGTGGTCAAATTCAACGCGTCCGCGTTGTTGGCTTTAAACACGTCGGCGGCATTCGCGAACGGGACAAAGGCAAGGGCGGGAGTGACTAGGCGGGCAAGCTGCTTGCGAGAGATGCGGCAGCGCAGGAGGGAGGGTAACGATTTCATGGGTAGCATGGAGGGGTGAAAAACGAGGCAAAGATCAGGAGTAAGAACCAACTAAAGGGTAGAAACAGAACAGCGGCCCAAGGGCCGCCGGCACCGGAAAGGACGGCTCGGAGGCCGAAAAAGTTTAATCGAGCTTCAACCAGTCGGTGTTGAAGCCGGAAGAACGCCCGGAACCCTTGGCCAGCGACGTGCCCAGATCCGCACTCTCCCAAGACATGGCTTTGACGTGTCCGTCCAAAAACGCGGTGTGGATACGTTTATTGTGGCGCGAATACACTTGGTAGCCGGCCGCGATCTGGGAGCCTTCCTGGCTGATGGTCGCGTTGGGACCGGTGTCATACGCAACCCCGCCGGGGACATAAGAGCGTTCAATAAAGAGAATCGTCCGGGAAGGCTGGCGCGCCTTGCCAATCGG
>CAMCHD010000038.1 GCA_945874545.1 Akkermansia muciniphila
TGCGCCCACCGCTGCGACGCCGATCGCAGCCGCGGCCCGGCCGGCCTCTGCCGCGCCGGACCCTTCGCCCGGGTGTTCTCCGCCCAGACCGAGGTGTCCGACGAGCTGGAACTCGGCCCGGTCTTCGCCATCGCGCTCAGCGGCTGCGATCTACGCTGCGATTTCTGCATCACCGGCCGCGAGAGCTGGGACGCCCGCGCCGGCGAACCGCTCGACCTCGACGCGCTCGCCGCCCGCGCCACCGCCGCCATCGCCGCCGGCGCCCGCACCGTGATGATCCTCGGCGGCGAGCCGACCATCCACCTGCCCGACGCCCTCGCGCTCGCCGCCGCCCTGCCCGAGAATGCCCGCCTGGCCTGGAAAACCAACGCCCACGCCTCCCCCGAGGCCCGCGCCCTGCTCGACGGCGTCTTCGACGTCTGGGTGGCCGACTACAAGTTCGGCAACGACGCCTGCGCCGCGCGCCTCGCTCGCGTCCCCGGCTACACCGCCACGGTGCGGGAGACCCTGCTCTGGGCCGCCCGCGACCACGATCTGATCATCCGCCACCTGCTCATGCCCGGCCACGTGGAGTGTTGCTGGAGACCGGTCGCCGCCTGGCTCGCCGCGCATCTGCCCGGCGTCCGGGTCGGCCTGCGCGAGGGTTTCTGGCCCGCCTGGCGCGCCGGCGCGCATCCCGAGTTGCGCCAACCCGCGGCCAGCGCCGAGCTCGCCCTCGCCCGCCGCATCGCGGCCGACCACGGCCTCCGCCTCACCGCATGAAAACCCGCCAGGCCCCCGGCAACTACGCCGCCACCCTCGAAGACGGTCTCAGCTCGGCCGAGATCCTCATCCTCGCCGACGGCCGCGTCCTCGCCCACAATATCACCCCCGCCGTCGCCGCCGTGCTCGCCGAGCTCGCCCCGCACGACGAGGCGATGCGACTCCGCGCCGCCCCTGCACAGGTTCCCTCTTCCGCCTAATCTCCCCCCTTAACCTTAATCTTCGACCTTAATCTTAAGTCGGCGCGCCCGCCGCGCCGCCCATCCGCCCATGAAGCTCGCCCAGGAAATCGAAACCCTCATCCGCGCCCGCTACCCCATCCTCTACATCGTCACGGGGGAGGAAACCCGCGTGCAGACGATGTTGACCGATATCGCCCGCAACCGGCTGAAAAAACTCTACGAGTGGAGCTACACGACCGGCCTCGTCCCCGCCGGCACCTCCATCCAGGCCCAGAAACACCGCAACGCCGCCACCCGCGACCCCCTCGTCGCCCTCGACCAGGTCATCGACCAGGTCGAGCCCGCCATCTTCGTTTTCCGCGACTTCCATCCCTTCCTCACCAAGTCGAATTTCGCCGTCATCCGTAAGCTCAAGGAAATCGCCCTCCATCTGAAGAACAGCTACAAGACGATCATCCTCGTCTCGCCGCTCCAGGAGATCCCGCCCGAGCTCGACAAGGAGATCACCGTCCTGAATTTTCCACTACCGGACCGCGCCGAGCTGGGGGAGTTGCTCGATCGCATCGTGGACGACGTGAAACAGTTCCGCCAGGTCTCCATCGAGCTCGACGCCGCCGGTCGCGACCGCCTGCTCTCCGCCGCGCTCGGGCTCACGTTGAACGAGGCGGAAAACGTCTTCGCCAAGATCATCGTGAAGGACGAGCGCCTCAGCGGCGACGATGTGAACGAGGTCTTCGCCGAAAAGCAGCAGATCATCCGCAAGAGCGGCCTGCTCGAATACTACGCCACCGACGAGAATTTTAACCACGTCGGCGGCATGGGCATCCTCAAGGACTGGCTCGACAAACGCTCCATCGCCTTCAGCCGCGAAGCCCGCGACTTCGGTCTGCCCCCGCCCAAGGGCATCCTCCTCCTCGGCGTGCAGGGCTGCGGCAAGAGCCTCTGCGCCAAGGCCGTCTCCAGCCTCTGGCAACTACCGCTGCTGCGCTTCGACATGGGCCGCATGTTCGGCAGCCTGGTCGGCTCGTCCGAGGAAAACGTGCGCAAGGCCATCGCCGTGGCCGAGTCCGTCGCGCCGGCCATCCTCTGGGTGGATGAGATCGACAAGGCCTTCGCCGGCTCGCAGGGCTCCGGCTCGACCGACGGCGGCACCACCGCGCGCGTGTTCGGCACCTTCCTCACCTGGCTCTCCGAGAAAACCGCGCCCGTGTTCGTCGTCGCCACCGCCAACGACATCTCGCAACTCCCGCCCGAGCTGATGCGCAAGGGCCGCCTCGACGAGATCTTCTTCGTCGACCTCCCCGCCGAGGAGGAGCGCGCCCAGATCTTCAACATCCACCTCACGCGCCGCGGCCGCCCGCCCGCCGGATTCGATGTTCCCGCGCTCGTCGCCGCATCGAAGGAATTCAGCGGCGCCGAGATCGAGCAGGCCATCATCAGCGCGCTTTACGACGCCTTCTCCGAGCAGACCCCGCTCTCCACCGAGCACCTCGTCGAGGCGCTCGGCCAGACCGTGCCGCTGTCGAAAACGATGGACGAACAACTCGCCCGCCTCCGCACCTGGGCCGAGGGCCGTGCCCGCCACGCCAGCGTCGCCCGCAAGCCCATCGCCGAACGCGAACACCGCCGCATGGAGTTCTAGGGTGCGTCCGGCGCCGGCGCCGGAAAAGCCGCGCGCAGCCGCTCGTATTCCTCGGCCGTCACCGGCAGCACCGTGCCGTGGCGGAAGCGGAACGGGAACTCGAAGTTCGAGGCCGGCTCGAAACGCCCGCCTTCCAGCGTGGCCGCGAGATAGGGCTTGTAACCCTCGCCCTTGGCGTAGTGGTCGAGCAACAAGCACCAGGTTTGCGTCCTCCCGTCACCGCCCGTGATCGGGAAACACGCCGGTCCCTCGTAGCCGACCAAGCGCGCCAGAGAAAAATCGGCCACCTCGGTCCAGGGCCCGTCCAGCCGTTCCGAAACCTCCAGGGTGATGGCCTTGAACTTCTCGTCCTTGGTGAACCGGTGGTAGCGGCCGCCGTCACGCACGATGGTGGTGTCGATGATGGTGGTCGGTTTCTCGATGTAGACGAAGGGCTCGCCGAAAGTCCGGAAGTCCGCCGTTCGCGCCGCCCAGATGCGGTGCTTGGCGAAGTCGTCGCGCCCCGTCGTCGAGGCCCAGAAAACCAGGTAGTCGCCGCGTTCCTCGTCGTAGATCGCTTCCGGCGCCCAGGTGCTTCCGGCGTCGGGCGGCGCGACCTCGACCAGGCGCGGACCCTCCCACGCCACCAGATCGGCCGACTCCCACACCAGGATCGAACGGCTGCCCGCCCGCACCGCCCGTTTCCATTCGGGGTTGAGGTGGATGGAGAGGTCGGTGGCGATGAGAAAGGCCTTCCCGCCGCCGTGCGCGCGCAAGACAAAGGGATCCCGCGCGCCCTTTTCGCCGACCTCGGTGACCAACACCGGGCGACCCGCGTTCAAGGCTTCCCAGCGCTTTCCGTCCCGGCTGAGCCCGAAGTAGACCTGCTCGGTGAGCGGCGTGGTTTCGCCTTTGAACGTGACGAACAGGTAGCCCCCGGGATCGGCGGAGACACAGGCTGACGAAGCGACGAGCAGAGTCATGAAAAGCGATTTAAACATCCGAAAAGGAGGGGACGACACGAATGAAGGCCGCGAGCATCAACCCGGGTTCGCCGCGCGGGCAATCCCGGGCCTGCGGGTTCCAGTCCCATTGCTTCGTCCTATCCTCTCATGGCTGCGACACCGGAGTCGGCGGGCAAAATTAACGGTAGATTCCGCGTGAGGATGCGCCGACCACCCGGTCCAACCCACAACCATCCCCCACATGAGCTGCGTCTGCATCCTCGCCCCCGTCGTCATCGCCGCCTGGCCCGCCTTCAGCACCGCCGTGGCCGCCGCCGCCGCCTCCCTCGGTTACACCGTGCTCGACCTGAAAACCCTCGAGCGCCAGACCAAGGCCACCGCCGGCAGCCCGCGCGTCGAACTGGAGATCGCGAACAGCGAGGTCGTGACCGGCCAGCTCGGTCGCGACCAGCGCATCGCCGTCCACCGCGACGGCGTGACCGTCATTTTCGCCCGGGATCCCCGCGGCCGGGCCTCGCTCTGCGTCACCGGCCCGGGCCTCTCCGATTACCGATTGCGCGCCGAAGGCGAGGAGCTCTCCCGCGCGGTGGTCCAGGCCTACGTCTACCAACGCCTGAAAGACGAGATGCAGGCCCGCGAGTTCGTCGTGGTGGAGGAAGAGCAGCTCGCCGACCGTTCCATCCGCCTGAAGGTCCGCCACTGGGAAAACTAAGCTCCCTTCAACCAACCTAGTTTAACCACGGATATCACGGATCAACACGGATCAAGACCTGGTAATCTGTATTTTAATATCCGCGCCCATCCGCGCCATCCGCGGTTAAAAATCCTCCACTTTCCCCCGCATCCCCCATGCCCAACCGTGAATTCGAAATCGTCGTCGCCCCGGACGGGCACGTGGACCTGAAGATCTCCGGCTACTCCGGCAAACGCTGCCTGGAGGCCATGGAGCTGTTCCGGAAAATCGTCGGCGAGGTCTCGTCCCACGAGCCCACCCACGAGTTCTACGCCCCCGAGGAGGAGGTCCGCATCCAACAGGAACACCGGCGGTGATTTTACGCCCGATGGCCTGGCTCACTCCGACCCCGTCCGCTCCGCCCGGGCCTCCGCGCGCCGGCCGTTCCGCCGGGTTCTGGCGCGCCTGGTTCGCCCTCCAGCGGCGCCTCCGCATCGGTCGCACCCCCACCCCGCCTCGTCTGGCCCGCGCGGTCGCCAGTATCTGGGAGGTGGACGGCGCCGCGTTCGCCTTCGCGCTGATCGTGCCGTTCGTCCCCGCGCTGGGCCTCTTCCTGGCCGGCCCGCGCCTGCTACGGCGCTTCGGCCCGCCCGCTCTCGGCCTCGCCCTGCTCGTCGCCGCCGGCGCCTACGGCCAGAACCTCGGCGGCTACGCCTTCGGCCTGGCCCTCGCCCTCCACGCCGTCGGCGTCGCCGCCTTTTTCGAGGCGCGTTTCCCTTCGGCCTCCATCGCGGTCCGTTTCCTTCGCCCGCTCGCCTTCACCCTCGTCATCGGTCTGCTCGTCCCACCCTTCGTCGGATCGCTCGCCCGAACCGTGGTCATCCCCGTGGAAACCGGGCACGGCGTCCTGTTGATCAATCCCCGCGCCGTCTCCGCGCCGCGACCCGGCGAAACCGTGGCCTACCGCCTGCCCCAGGTCTATTTCGACGGCGCTTACATCGCCGCCGGAACCTACCTCGGCCGCGTCCTCGCCGGCCCCGGCGCCGAGGTCACCTTCGCCCCCGGCGTCTACCGGGTGAACGGCGCGCCCGCCCCGGCGTTGCCCAATATGCCCGATTCCGGCGTGCAGTCCGTGGGACCCGGGCAGGCCTTTATCTGGCCGTCCGGCGTCGGATTTCGCGGGTGGACCGGCAAGTTCGACCCGGCGTGGGTCGTCGTCCCCGATTCCGCGCTCGTCGGCCGGCCGTATCACCGTTGGTTTTGGCGCACCCAGCAACCATGAGCCGCTTCAACAACCTCGAATTCGGCGCGGCGGAACACGGGGAACCCCGCCGCGAGACGGTGCGGGACGAGGCCTTTTTCCTCGCCGAGGGCCTGGATCGGTATCAACGCGGCCGCTACGACGAGGCCCTGCGCTCCTACTCGCGCGTGCTCGAGCACAACCCCGCCAACGCCCACGCCTGGTGCGCCCAGGTGCGCATGCTGGTCGAGCTGGATGAGCTGCGCGAGGCGAAGCTCTGGGCCGACAAGGCCCTCGAACGTTTCCCGACCGACCCCGAGCTGCTCGCCGCCAAGGCCGTGTGCCTCGCCCGCATCGGCGAGACCGCCGCCGCCCTCGCGTTTTCCGACGCCTCGGTCGAGGAGCGCGGCGACACCCCGCAGGTCTGGCTGGCGCGCGGGGAGGTGCTGCTCGCGCGCGGCGATTCCGGCGCGCCCTACTGTTTCGAGCGCGCCCTCGCCCTCCGTCCCCGCGACTGGACCCTCGCCTGGCTGGCCGCCCGCATCCACGCCTTCCACCGGCGCTTCGCCCTCGCCCTCGCGCACGCCCGCCGCGCGGTCGAGCTCGCCCCCGAGCGCGCCGTCGCCTGGCTCGAGGTCGGCCGCTGCGAGTTCGCCCTCGGGCTCGGCGGCCGCGCCCGCGAGTCCTTCGCCCAGGCCGCCCAGCTCGACAGCCGACTCCCCGGCCTGCACGAAGCCCAGGCACTCGGCGAACGTGAAAAACTCTCCGACCGCCTGCTGCGCCGCGCCCGCGCCCTGTTTTCATGACCCCCAAACTCGATCGCCTGCTCGCCCTCGTCGCCGCCGAAAAAGCCTCCGACCTCCACCTCATCGTCGGCGTCCCGCCCAGCCTGCGCATCAACGGCGACATCATCTTCGCCGACGACGACGCCGTCGCCGCCCACGAGACGCGCGGCATCCTCGACGTCCTGCTCAACGACGCCCAGCGCGCCGCCTTCGACCGCGATTGGGAGCTGTGCATCTCCGTCCACCACGAGGCCGTCGGGCGCATGCGCATCACCCTCTACCGCCGCAACGGCGCGCCCGAGATCAGCATCCGCTTCTGCGGCCGGCGCGTGTTTTCCCGCGAGGAGCTCGGCCTGCCGGCGAAAATCGACGACCTCGCCCGCCGCCGCAACGGCCTCATCCTCGTCACCGGTCCCACCGGCGCGGGCAAGACCACCACGCTCAACTACCTCGTCGACTCCATCAACCGCGAGCGCCGCTGCAAGATCGTGACCATCGAGGACCCCATTGAGTTCGTGCACGAGAACAACCTCGCCATCATCGTGCAGCAGGAGGTGTTGACCGACACCCATTCCTTCGGCCGCGCCCTCATCCACGCCCTCCGTCAGGACCCCGACGTGATCGTCGTGGGCGAGATGCGCGACCACCACGCCATCGCCACCGCCCTCACCGCCGCCGAGACCGGCCACCTCGTGCTCGCGACCCTGCATTCCCCCAGCACCGGCCAGGCCATCGAGCGCATCATCGGCACCTTCGAGGGCAACGCCCAGCGCCAGGTCGTCATGCAGCTCGCCAACAGCCTCCAGGGCATCATTTCGCAGGAATTGCTGCCCTCCCTCGACGGCGGCCGCGTGCTCGCCAGCGAGCTGCTGATCGCGAACGGCGCCATCCGGAACATCATCCGCGAAAACCAGCTCCACCAGTTGGACAACTGCCTGCAAACCGGCACCCGCGAGGGCATGCAGCTCATGGACGCCTGCCTCCACACCCTCTACACCCGCTGCAAGGTCACCTTCGACGTCGCCCTCAGCCGCGCCCGTCACCCCGACCACTTTTCCAAGCGCAACGCGTAGGACCCCGGCCGCAGACTTACGAATGAGTATAGGAAGTGGGGCCGGGAAACATGGAAACTCTCCCAAGTGATGAACTGCGAACAAATCTCCTACCGTTTACATTGGTCGGTAACGTCGGAAGATAACTCAGGCTCTATTTTTGCATTTCTCGGCCTGACCCGTCGGCTCGCGCGCTTGCAAAAACCGGCAGCCGGTAGTTTCCGCGATAGATGACGTGATAGAGGGCTCGCACTTCTTCCCAGCGCAGTTTCCTCGGCATGTCCCGTCATCACAGCGACAAGGTTCAGCCGCCAAGCACCAATGTATCCATGTAACACCCCGCCCCCTTTTCTGGCCTCCGCAAAATGCCGCCCTCCGACCAACTCACCACGCCGACGGCAAAATGTGATACGCTCCGGCCCGGCCTGGCCCTGCCGCGCCGCGCACCCGTAGTTCCATTTATCGAACTTTCCAGGCCCACGCGTTGGCCTTTTTTTCTCTCCACGGTCCCGCTCTTGCTCTCCACACCGAAAGCATGAATCGCTCCCACAGAGAGAGTCCCGCCTCATCGCCTCGTTTCATCTGTCGTCCCGCGTCGATGATCTGGTGCATCGTCCTCGGGCTCCTGCTTGCGGGATTCGGCCTGATCCCGTCCGCCCGGGCCGCTCCGAGTTTCAGCCGCGTCCCGCTCTCGCTCTCCTACCCCGCCGGCATCGCCACCGCCCCGCACGAGGTGCCCATCCTGGGAGTGAAAAACGCCGCCGAGTGGGCCGATCTGCGCGTCGTCTCTGTCAGCGGGAACGCCGAACTCGCTCCCTCCATCGACCCGGTCCGGCGTGTCCTTCGATTCACTCCCCCCACCAAGCTTCGTTCGGGTTGGAACGAATCGTTCACCGAGACGTTCGCGGTCTTCGACAAGGATACGCCCAACTCCCGGGTCACGCTCGATGTTCAAATCAACCTCGCCAGAGACTTCGTCTTTCACGGCGTTCGCTACGGCTCGCCCCGCGCCGCCCCCGTCGCGCTGGCAAACAACGCCCTGGTCGTCTACCCCGACGGCTCCCCCGCCGGCGAACGCCTGATCTGTCTGACGGGAAAACCGTCCGACTTCGTTCTCGGGCCGGGCGGCAACCTCGCTTACGTCCTGCTCGGCTCGGGCACCGTCGCCACCGTCGATCTCGTCGCCCAGCGCGTCGTCGCCACGGTCAAACTGGTCGATTTCAAAACCCCTTCCGATCCCTTTTACACAACCGGACGCGGGCGCATCGCCCTCGGCGTCGACGGTCAGATCTTCACGTTGGATGAGATCAATCCCGGGACGCTCCGCCGCCAGAGCCTGCTCACCGGCAAAACCCTGCAAACCCTGCCGGGCGCCCCGACCACCACCTTCACCCTTAGCTGGACCGACATAGCCACCGGCCCGGACCGCACCACCCTCTGGGCCTTCGCCTCCGGCGGCTTCTACTCCGACGAGTTCTACAACATCTTCCAACGCACCCCGCTCGACGCCAAGGGCGCGGCCCTCGCGCCCGTGCGCGTAGCCACCAACACCGGACCGACCCGCCGCTTCAACCCCTCTCCCCGCATCCTGCTAACCGGCGACGGCCGCCTCCTCGCCATCGACCGCCAGCTCTACGACATCGCCCCCTCGGGCGTCCCCCAACTGCGGCGCGAACTCTCCGCCGTCGCCCGGGTGCTCGCCCCTGGCGGCACCCTCCTCGCCCTCGACGGCGCGGTTCTCGACTTGGCCGCAGACATCGAGTTGCCCGTGCCTCGGATCAATATCTACACGAGCGCTCCGCCCTTCTACTTTCTGGGCGACACCTACCTGACCCGCGTAAATCCCGCGATGCATCTGCGCGACGCCTACCGCGCCCACGTGCTCGCGAACCGCTTCGAGCCCGGCGACAAGCGCCTGGTGTTTCCCACCGCCAGGCTGGCCTGGCCGCGGTTCCCCGGCGCCACCCGCTACCGCATCCAGCTTTGGGAAACCCTCCGCGAGGGCGTCCCGCTCAATCCCAAGATCCCCCTGCTCGACGCGGAAATCGACGCCCCCGAGGTTTTCCTGCCTTACCCCCTCCAGATCAACTCCACCTACGAATGGCGCCTCGCCCCGCGTGATTTCCCCGCGTTGACGCCTGCGGATGTCACCGCGCTGGGGGCCGACTTCACCGGCGACTTCACCGTCACCGACCTCGTCCCCGACCAGACCCGGCTCGACCTCCAAACCCTCGCCGGTCTCGCCGCCTACGATCACCGGATCACGCTCGACACCGCGACGCCCGCCACCGCCTGGACTCTCCGTTCCGACCAGGCCTGGCTCCAACCGCAGGTCGGCTCCGGGGTCGGCCCGGCCGAGGTCGTTTTGCGTTTCGACGCCACCACCCTGCCCGCCGATGCCAACCACACCGCGACCCTCACCCTCGCCACTTCCACCACCACCCTCGCCATCCCGGTCAACCTCACCGTCGTGCAACCGCGCATCCTGGAGCTCATCGCGCACCCATCCGACCCGCGCTGCTTCGCGCTCACCGACTACGTCTCCCCCACCTCCCCCTCTTGGGCGGTGGAGATCGACACCGCCACCCGACGGCTGACCCGTGGCACCCCCTTGCCCCGCCGGATGGCGCAAATGCTCGTCCACCCACAGGACGACGCGCTCTTCTTCCGCGGCTTTCCCCGCGACGTCATCTTTCGAGACGACGTCGTCGAGTTCCACACCATCTCCCTCGCGGATTTTCGCTTCCGCACCATCGGGACCATTCCGAACTTCACCCCGCTCGCCGCCGCCGGCTCCGGACGCCTCTTCCTGCCTTCCTGGACCTACGAGGCCCCGGATTCCGCCTCGTTGCTGGATACCCGCACCGGTGCGGTTTTACCCGGCCCGGCCGCGCTCTTTGGCCGGGGCGTCCCGTCGCCCGACGGTTCCGCCTTCTACCGGGTCTTTCGCCGGCCAACCGCCTCGCAACCCGCACGCCTCTTGCTGGAAAAGGTCTCGCTCACCGCGCCGGGATTTCCGGTGGTGGCCAGCGCGGATCTGACCGGGAACGGTTTCGACCATAACGAAGCGCCCACTCTGCCGGGACCGGACCGGGTCGCTTTCAACGAAAAGGAATTCGACCTCGATCTCCGCCCGCTCACCGCCCTCGCGCCTCTATTCCCCGAGCCCATCACCCGCGGTGCCTCAGGCTCCCTGCGCCTCGCCACCACCCAGGCCTACGATTTGAACACGCCCGCCGCCGGTCGCTCCGTGGCCCCCGCCTCGAGCCCCAAAGCCCTCAACCCCGCCACCGGCGTCTTCGTTTTCACCAACCCCGACCAACGCAGCCTGAATTTCCGCGGTTGGCACCAGCTTTCGCCGCTCCCCACCCCGCCGGTGGCCGTCGACACCATTACCCACGATCGCGTCACGCTGCGGAACGCTTCCGACCCCGACTCCGTCGCATACCGCGTGCAATACCGGACGGCCGGATCCGAGACCTGGAGCACGACCGGTGTTTACGGCAGTCAGACCATCGTTGGTATCGGGGGGCTCCAGGCCTCCACCGCCTACGAATTCCGCGTCAGCTACCTCATCGCGGGCATCCTGAGCAACTGGAGCGAACCTGTCTCGATAACCACCGCCATCGCGCCTCCCACCTGGCGCGATGCCGAGGTCCAGGCCAAACCGCCCGTCGGCGTAGCCGGCGCCGCCTTCACCTATACCCTGCCCGTGGGAGGCTCGGAACTCACCCTGGAGGTGAACGGTCTGCCCGCGGGTCTCGCCTTCGATCCCGCCACCCGGACTCTTTCGGGCACGGCGTCCGCCGGGCGGCATACGATCTCCGTGCGCGCGGAAAATAGCTCGGGCTCCTTTACGGTCGAACTCGTCGTTGTCATTCAAAAACCCTCCTCCCTCACTCCCACCGCCCGCTACACCGGACTGATCGATTTAACCGAACTCGCCGGTCCGCTGGTCGGACGTTGGAGCGCCACCCGCAGCGGTTTCATCGTCACCGGTAGCTACCAATCCGCGATCTTTACCCGCCCATTCCAAATCTACCTCAAAGAGCCGAGCTTTCGCAAGCCACTGGAAAACAGCGGCTACACCTACATCTCCTACCAAGGCGTCACCATCAACCTGAGCGCGACGTGGGAACAAACCACCGATACGCTCGCGCTCCGCGGTTACACCGAGAATGCCGTGGAAGGGTTCTCCTTCCGAACCACCGAGGACACCGGCCTTGCCTCCCACTGGTCGGCGAAGGGCCTTCCGTATCCCCACGCCGCCCGCTACACCGCCCTCCTCACCCCCGGCGAGGGCGAGAACCCCCGCCCCGACGGCTATGGCAATCTCACCCTCAACATCACGGCCGACGGCGCCGTCTCCCTCACCGGCGAGAACGCGCTGGGCCAGAAGCTTACCCTCGCAACCCACCTCGCGGACGATCACTCCCTGCCCTTTTTCCACTACAACAGGAGCGACAGCCTCACCATCGGCGGCATGGGCATCGCCACCGCGCCCCCCTCCGGCCCCCGCCTCGAGGGAGCCCTCGCCTGGGCCAAATACACCAATCCCAAAGCCGCCGCCTACCGCGCCGGCTTCGAGCAGGAACTCCTCGTCCTCGGCGCACCACTCCCCGTCACCGGCAAAAACCTCCCGCCCCTCTCGCCGCTCGCCAACCCCGCCGGAACCGCCGACTTCTTCCTCGCCGACGGTGGCCTCGCGCGCCTCTCCAAACCCATCGCGCAAACCATCACGCCCGCCCCGACCGGCTTCACCGTCCCCAAGGCCGGCACTCCCGCCAACCCAAACCGCGTCGCGGTGAAACTCGATTCCGCCACCGGCACCGTCACCGGCTCCGCCGCCGTCCTCGATGCCCTCGGGAAAAAAACCGTCCGCACCGTCAACTTCCGCGGTATCCTGGTCAAAGACCCCATTGGCGACGGCGAGGACGTGATCGGCGGCTACTTCCTGCTTCCCGACGCCAAGGGCGTTCTCCAATCCGGTCGCTTCGAAATCACCGAGCCCGAAGCACCCGTCCCCGTCACCCCGGAATGATCCTTCGGAGGCGAAGCTCTTACGCCCCGCCACCGTTCTCCAGCCTAGCAGCCTGTCGGACTTAGTTATAAAATTGGCCTAATATCTGCTATGCAGGTAAATATGGCAAAATTCGTAAACATAGACCGCGACACGCGGTCCGGAAAATGGGGTCAGGGCGTGTTTTGTGGATTAGCGATTAGAAAACGCATGCCTCACGCAATGAATAGCTCGGGGCCTACACTGAACCGATCGCACAGACTACGAATGTGCTCGGTGGTCAGATTACGGGTGCCCTTGAGAATTTTATAAGCGGTCGAGCGATCCACCGACAACAGCTTGGCCAAATCGTCGCCGGTGAGCTGGTTTTCGGACATAAGGAACTTGAGCGCATCAATGCCCTTGACCTTCGGATAAGGTGTCAGGTGGGCGGCTTCGTAGGTCTCCACCAACTGGCTGAGGAGTTCGAGGTAGTCTTCCTGGTCGGCGTTGAGTTTGTGACCGGCCAAGGCGTCGATCACTTCCACGGTATTGTCGTAGGCGACGCGGTCATGGATCGGACGGGGCATGTGCAGGGCGACCAGCTCGGCATAGCGGGCGGGCAGCTCGGCGGGGAGCGAGAGGGGCTTTGATTTGGTCGTCTTCATAGGGTCGTTTTCCAAGCGTTGCGGTCATACTCGGGGTGGGTAAGCACGTGCAGGATGTAAACGCATTGGCGGTTGTAGTGGATGGCGGTGATCAGGCGGTAGGCGTTGGTGAGGTTGAAAACCGTGACGGTGCGCCCGCTGGCTACTTTAACTTGGTCGGCGTGCGGGAACGTTTTACGAACGTCCACCAGACTGGTCCAGCGGGCTTTGCTGGCGATAGTGTGCCAGTGGTGAATAGGTGGCGCGGCTTTGGCGTGTTTTTGGGCGGCGGCATCCAATCGCTTGCGGGTGATTATGCGCATGACCGGATGAAGGGACTACTTGTGGCCAAATTGGCCACAGGCGCAAGCGGGAATTTGTGGGATTCGCATAAACCCGGATGCCGCGATTGTCCCGGCGGAGTATAACGAAAGGTGAAGATGTTGAGCCGAGGAGTCGGTGCGGAATCCCCGGCCTGCAGATGGAAAGTGCTGGTCGCGGGTGACGCGGTCAGTCGGCGGCCAACCGGTTGCGCGAGACGACCCGCGATCATCGCGGTATCCGGGCTTAAAGGGCGGGAAGCCATCCGCCCGCGGCGGCGTAGCTCAGGCCAGCCGGGCCTGCACCCGTTTGCTGACCGCGCCAAAATCGATCAGGCCGGCCTCGGGGAGCTGCTTGAGCGCGGCGATGACCTTGCCCATTTCCTTCTTGGTGGTCGCCCCCGTGGCGGCGATGGCGTCGGCGATCAGCGCGTCGACCCGGGCGTCGTCCAACCCGGCCGGCAGATATTTTTCGAGGACCGTGATCTCGGCGCGATTCGCGGCCACCAGATCGGCCCGGCCGCCCTTCTCGAACTCGACGATGGCGTCCTGGAGGTTTTTCACCGCCTTGCGCAGGGTCGCGAGCGAGAGGGCCTCGTCGATCGGCTTGGCCAGGTCCATCGAGGCTCGCTGGATGGCGGCGTCGGCGGTGCGCAGGATGGTGGCGCGCGGGGTGTCCTTGGCTTTCATCGCGGCGATGATGTCGGCGCGCAGGGTCTCGTAGATCGTGGGCATGGAGCCGGAACCCTGCCGGCGAGCGGCGGGTTCCGCCACGAAAATCCCGCGCGCCCCGCGCCAAAAATCCGCCCGGCCCGCCGGGCCAAAACCTCAGGCCCGGGCCGCCGTGGGCAAGCGCTCCCGCCAGCGCCAGAGCAAGGGCGCGAGCCGCAGGGCGATCCAGTAGCGTCGCCAAAACTTGCGCGGGTCCGACGCCAGCCGAAACAGCCAGCCGAGAAAAAACCGGTCCGCCCAGACCGGGATGGCCACTTGCCCGCCGGTGAGAAACGCGATCGCCGCGCCCAGGCAAAGGATGCTCGGCCGGCCCGCCAGACGCGCGCGCAGCCCCAGCCCGAGCCGCTCCTGCACGCCGCCTCCGATGGCCAGCATGACCACGCGCGGCGCCCGGGCCTCGATCCGCCCCACCAGCGTCTCGTCATGGATGGGACCCGGAGCGTAGTGGGGAGCGATATACACGTCCTCCTCCGTGACCGCGAAACCCCGCTCGCGCAGCCAGGCGCGGTTGCGGGCATCCTCCTCGGCGGACGGCATGACCCAAAAAATCGCCCCCGGACGCTTCAGGTCCTCGCGCGCGAGCACCGCCCGGATGAGCTTTAAGCCGGAATTACGCGCCAGCGTCTCCCCGGTGAAAAGGCGCCAGAGCAGCACCATCCAACCCGAATCGGTGATCGCCAGGTCGGCGGTGGTCAGGGCCTCGCGGTAGGCGGGCGAGTGCACCAGATCAAACGCGAGCCCGGGGCCGGACGGCGCGACCACCAACCCGCCCGCCAGGGCGAGGTCGGTCCCGGTCTCGATGGGACCGACAAAAAAACGAACCCCGAGGATGGTCCGGTAATCGCCCGCCGCCGGGGCCGGTCCGGGCGCCGCGCCGGTGCTCATGACACGGCGGGCCGCTCGCGCCAGGCCGTGACGATCTCGGCGATGGTGTCATCCAGGGTCCGGGTGATGTCCCAGGCCGGGTAGTGCGCGCGCATTTTCCGCAGGTCGCTGTAATAGCAGATGTGGTCCCCGACGCGGTTCTGATCGAGGTAACGGTAGACCTGCGCCCGCCCGGTGTGTTTCTCCGCCAGGGCGAACGCCTCGAGGATGCTCGCGCTGTTGGCCTTGCCCCCGCCCAGGTTGTAAACCTCGCCCGCTCGTGGCGCGGCCACGAAGGCCGCCATGAAGCGGGCCACGTCGAGGGAGTGGATGTTGTCCCGCACCTGTTTTCCTTTGTAACCAAAAATCTTATACTCGCGGCCCTCGAGGTTGCACTTCACCAGGTAGCTGAGAAACCCGTGCAGCTCCACCCCGGCGTGGTTCGGGCCGGTGAGGCAGCCGCCGCGGAGGCAACAGGTGGGCAGGCCGAAGTAGCGGCCGTATTCCTGCACCGCGAGGTCGGCCGCCAGCTTCGAGACGCCAAAAAGCGAGTGGGTGCTCTGGTCGATGGTGAAGGTCTCGGGAATGCCTCCGGCGTAGGCCGGATCGGCAAAATCCCAACGGGTCTCGCCCTCGGCCAGCGCGAGCCGGTTCGGGGCGTCGCCGTAGACCTTGTTGGTGCTCATGTGCACGAAGGGCGACTCGGGGCGGACCTGGCGGGCCGCCTCGAGGAGGTTGAGCGTGCCGCCCGCGTTGACATCAAAATCGTCGAAAGGGATGGCCGCCGCCCGGTCGTGGGAAGGCTGCGCGGCGGTGTGCACCACCACGTCGGGCCGCACCGTGCGGAAAAGCGCGAGCACTCCGGCGCGGTCCCGGATATCCAGCTCGTGGTGGGTGAAGGCCGGCAGCTCGGCCTGGAGGCGCCGCTGGTTCCAGCGGGTGTCGCCGGCCGGACCGAAAAACACCGCCCGTTGGTTGTTGTCCACCCCGTGGACGTGAAAGCCGAGCTCGCGCCCAAAATACCCGGCCACCTCGGACCCGATCAGGCCGGAGGAGCCGGTGACGAGGAGGGTCTTGGTCGGGCTCATGGATGCGTAGGTGAGCCGGACCGAAAGGGATTCGCGGGCCGACCGCAAGCGCGACGCCTAGCCGCGGAAGGCGAGGACGAGTTTTTCCTTAAACACCTGGGACCGCGCGAAGGGCAAAAGGCAGATGGCGGGCAGGAGGAGCAGATCGGCGCCCAGGCCGACCAGAAACCAGCCCATGAACACGAGGGTCGCGGCCATGCCGAAAAGCATGATCTCCACCGATTGCATCGCCATGAGCACGAGCGCACCGACCGCGAGACACGAGAGCCCGAGCACCCACCCAAAACCGCCCCCCACGGGGTGGTAGATACCCGCGATCAGACCCACCGTGAACAACAGCGGGACGATGCACTCCTTCTCCTTTTCACGCCCGAAGGTCTGCCAGAACACCATGCCGAGCGGCACCAGCAAAAACGCAAAATACGCCAACCGCGCGGTCGGGGACTCCAACGTGGCCAGAAACTTCCACTCGCCGGTCATGAGACACCAACCCGTCGCCGCGCCCCGGACCGGATCCAACCACAGCGCCTTCGATTTCCACCAGCGCCGCCGGCGACGGTTGTCGCCCGGATTGGTCATGAGCAGGCGGGTGCGCAACTGGGTGCCGTTGACGAAGAGCATACGCCCGTCCCAAAGCCAACGGGAAGGCACGCCTCCGGCGACGAGGGCGATCAGGAAGTAGAGCCAGTGGGACATGGGTGGGAAACGGATGGGCAGCCGAGAAGGCGCCGACGAAGCTGACCGGCCGGACGCCGCGCACAACCCTTTCCGCGAACGGGGCCTGGAGGCTATCCCAAAACCTGAAGCACACGGGAAAAGGTCCGCAACCACACCAACCGCAAGGCGGTCCCGGCCGAGGTGTATCTGGAAGATACATACGGCCGGGACCAACGCGGCGGGGGCGTGGTTCCGGACCTTTCCCTCCGGGCGGGCGAGAAAAGCACCGGGGCCGGCGTTGCCCCGCCCCTCGCGGGCCTTTCAGGCACGCCACGGGGTGGGTCGCCTTGGCCTCGGTGCTTTTTCTCACTCCGTCCCGTGTGCTTTAGGTCTTGGGATAGCCTCTAGTAACGGATCGGCATCACCAGACGGGTGGAACGCATCCAGTTCAGCATGACCGGCACAGACAGCATCGCCAGGGCGGTGGCGAGCGCGGGAAGATTGCCGGTGAAAAGGTAGCCGGCCCCGAGCGTCGCCAAGGCCGTGACAAAATAGCCGGCGACAAACCCGTTCATCGCGACCGCCGAGGCCGCGCCGAGCAGGAGCGCCGGTCCCCAGACCGTCCAGGGAAACAAGGCGACGAACATGCCGGCCAGAAACAGGACGGGCGAAAGCGTCTCGCGGTCCTTGACCCGCACGGCGGACTGCACCCAGACCGCCGCCACGTAAATCAAGGTGGTCAGGCTCAGCTCCCCCAATTTCTGCTCCGCCGTGGCCTCAGGCACCAACTGCAGGCCATCCGCCACCAGCGAGGCCACCAGGTATCCCCGCAGCGGATCGATCCACACCAGCGGCGTGCGCCACCAGCGGATTTTTCGGCGGGTCATGGTGGGTTCGCGGCGAACCACGCGAGTCCACAAGTCCTCAAAGGAGAGATAACGACAGTCCGCCTGCAGGAGCAGCTGCGGAGCCACCAAGCCAAGAGCCAGACCGAGGAGAAGTTGATACCAGGTTATGATCATCGAAACAGTTCATGCCTTGGGGGGCAAAACTAGGTCTGTCCACACCCTGCGCCTTGTAAAAACACCTAGCTAATCACCGACGTGGGCAAGCCCTTGCGGACAAGGGAATTTACCCCGGATACCGCGCTTATCGCGGGCCGTCTCGCCCAATCTGTTGGCCGCCGGGGTAACCGCGGTATCCGGGTTTACTTGCGCGCGGACCCCAGATGCCGGCCCGCCATCACGGTGAGCAGCACCGGCGCGTTGATCGCCACACCGAGCAAAAGCGTGCGCCGCCAGTCCTGTTGCTCCACCGCCAGACCGATGGCCGCCATGCCCAGACCCACACTGAGGATACACGCGGACCAGGCCCGGACCGCGAGGGCCGAGCCGATGGCCAACGGGAGGAGAAGGGCGAGCACCAGGGGATGAACCAGCACCAGGCACAGCCCGACCAGAAAGGCCATCGGCGCGTGAAAATGGTCCTCGTCGGTCCACGTGCCCGCCTGCAGCGCCAGCGCCGCGCCCGCGCCCACCGCCACCCAGACGTGGGGCATCCAATCCGCCGGCGCGCCCGGAATCGCCGGCAACAAGGCCGCACCCCGCGCCAGGGCCCAGCCGCCCAGGGCGCCGCGCGCGAGGTCGGCCACGTTGATCCATCGATTACGCCCGCGCGGCCAGGCCCGCTGATCAAAGCCGCCGAGCCGCGCGCCCTTATCCCGCCAGATCCACAGGGGCGCGAAGAGCAGGGGCAAAGCCAAGGCGAGGTAGAGGTAGGGAGCCATGAATACCGCACACACTCACCGCCCGCGCCGGAAGGCGAGCGGCAAGCGTCGATCCGGACGACGCTCAAACACGTAGACGTCCCGGCGAAAATCAGCCGCGCGGGGTGTATACGGTTTGCTCGAGCCGGCGGCCGAGCAGGACGCGAAACGCGGCCAGGTCCGGGACCGCGCCCAACGCGATGAGCTGGCGGGCGAGGTTGCCCACCGCCGTGCCTTCCAGCGCGAAGGAAACCACCGGCACGCCCGCCGCGTCGGCCGTGGCCTGGCAAAGCAGCCGGTTGCGGGAGCCTCCGCCGACGATCAGGATACGTTTGAAGCTCCGCCCCGCCATCGCCTCGAAACGCCGCATCGCGTCGGCGTGACCGCGCCCGAGCGAGTCGCAGATCAAGCGGGTGTAGCCGGCGAGATCGCCCGGCCGCGGCAGGCCGCGCGCGGCCAGGTGGGCGTCGATGGCCGCCTTCATCGAGGGCGGACTGGTGAACGCGGGATCCGCCACGTCGAGCAGTCCCCCGGGGGCGGGCAGGGCCTCGGCCGCCGCGATCAGCGCGGCCCAGGCCTCGGGCGTCTCCGGGCGGGAGGCGAAGTCCTTCATCACCCCCTCGAGCAGCCACAGGCCGATCACGTTGGTCAGGGGCCGGTAGGCGCCGTCGCCGGTGCGCTCGTTGGCCACCCGGGCGTCCAGCGCGTCCGCGCCGAGCAGGGGCGCCGCGCTCTCGAAACCGACCAGCGACCAGGTGCCGGAGCTGAGGAAAAGGTCGCCGCCGCCGGGTGCCGCCGGCATGGCGTCGTAGGCGCAGGCGGTGTCGTGCCCGGGCACCGCGATCACCCGGGCGCCGGCCAGCGCGGCCCCGCCGAGGGTATCTGCGTTTTTGATACCGCCCAGGTCCGCGCCGGGCGCGACCGGCCGGCCGAACCACTTCGCCGGCACGCCGAAGTGCGCCAGCGCCTCGGCCGACCAGGCGCGGCCCCGCACGGAGAGGAGCTGCGAGGTGCTGGCGATGGTGAGCTCGTTGGCGGCGCGCCCGCCGAGGAGGTGGTTGAAGTAGTCGGGAAGGAAAAGGCAGCGCTCGGCCGCGTCGACGATCCACGGCTGGGACGCCACCGTCTCGGCCAGCTGCAGGGAGGTGTTGTAGAAAACGTTCGGAATGCCGGTCGCGGCGTAGATGCGGCCGAGATCGGCGCGGTTGCGGGCGAGTTTTTTCAGGCCCGGCTGGGTGCGGGCGTCGCGATAGGCGTGGGTGGGAAACACCAGCCGCCCGGCGCGATCCAGCAGCACGTGGTCGACGCCCCAGCAATCGACGCCGACGGACGCGAGCGTCGCGCCCTTCGGCAAGGCCGCCGCCGCCGCGCGCAGCCCCGCCTGGATCTGCCCCCAGAGCCCGGGCACGTCCCAGTAGTCGTGCGCGCCGAGGCTGCGAAAGGCGTTGGGGAAACGGTGCACCTCGCGCAGTTCGAGGCGTTGGTTTTTCCAGGTGCCGAGGATGACACGGCCGCTGGTCGCGCCGAGGTCGACCGCGGCGAGGTGGAGGGGGCGGGAGGCGGGGGGCATGGCGCGGGGGGGAACCTTACACGAGCTGAAGGACCTCCGAGGCGCGCCGGGCGTTGGCCCGGAAAAACGCGACGTTGTCCGACGCCTTGATGTCGACGTCCCAGGTCGGGATCATCGCCTTGAGGCGGGCCTGGCCGTCGGCCGAGGCGATGAGGCCGGGGAAACACAGCTTGATCACCTCGAGCACGATGTGGACCGAGGTCGAAGCGCCGGGCGAGGCGCCGAGCAGGGCCGAGATGGTGCGGTCCTGGTTGGTGATGACCTCCGTGCCGTAGTGGACGATGCCGGCCTCGCCGTCGGTCTTTTTGATCGCCTGCACCCGGATGCCGCCGTCGACCAGTTTCCAGTCTTCCTTTTTCGCGGCGGGATAAAACACCCGCAGGACCTCGAGCCGGTCCTCCATGCTCTGCGTGCCCTGCTGCACGAGGTATTTGACGAGGTCGATGTTGGTCGCGCCGATTTTCAGGAGCGTGAGCAGGTTGTGCGGCTTCACCGAGCCGGGCAGGTCCCACACGCTACCCTTGCGATGGAGGAACTTCGTGGTCCAGGCGGCGAAGGGGCCGAAGAGGAGCGTCTTTTTTCCATCCAGGATACGGGTGTCGAGGTGCGGCACCGCCATGGTGGGAGCGGCATCGAGCGGCTGGCCGTAAACCTTGGCCTGATGGCGGCCGACGATCTCGGGTTTGTCGCACACCAGCCACTGCCCGCCGATCGGAAAGCCACCCAACCCCTTGCTCTCGGGAATACCGGCCTTTTGGAGCAGGTGCAGGCTGCCGCCGCCCGCGCCGACAAAGACAAACTTCGCCCGGTTGCGGCGGATTTGCCCGGTGGCGAGATCACGGATGGCGACGTCCCAGCCGGCCGCGGTCTTGTCCAGGTCCACCACCCGGTGGTT
>CAMCHD010000039.1 GCA_945874545.1 Akkermansia muciniphila
CTGTTGTCTTGATTTGATTAGGGGCCTAATTGTAAGGTGGCTGATAATTAGCTTCGTAATCATCGCCCCATGCCCCATCTTCTGCTTAAAGATCTTCCCCGTTACGAGTGCCTGATGGAGTGCGCCCAGAGGTTTCCGGAATTGGATCCCTCCGCTTGCGAGGCGTTTCTCCATCTTTTGCGGACCGGCGACGAAGCGTTTCGGGTGGTTGACGCGCATTTTCACAGCCATGGGCTGAGTCAGGGGCGGTTCACCGTGCTCATGCTCCTGGCCGACAAGGCCGGCGGCCAGTCTCACGCTTTCACGCCGGCCCAACTCGCCGAGATGGCCGGGGTGACCCGCGCGACCATGACCGGCCTGGTGGATACCTTGGAACGCGACGGCATGGTCACGCGCAAACCCGACCCGGCGGACCGGCGTATGCTGCTGGTCGAGCTCACCCCGGGCGGGCACGAGTTTCTGGCCCGGATCATGCCCGAGCACTTTCGCCGGATCAGCGTGCTCATGGCGGCGCTCACCGAGGCGGAACGCCGGACCCTGGTGCGCCTTCTCGGCAAGGTCGCCGCCCAGGCCTCCCTGAGTTTCCCGGCGGTTTCCCCGGCCGGCGCGGCCGTTCTCGCTTCCTGAATCTTTTACTCACCCATCACCCGTCATGTTCAAGAAACTCAGCCTCACCGGCCTTCTCCTCGTCGCCCTGCTCGGTCCGATCATCCTGATCAAATTCCTTCAGATCAGCTCGCTCATCGCCATGGGCAAGGCGATGGAGGCATCCGGCATGCCGCCCGCCCCGGTGGCGACCTATGTCGCCGCCGAACAAGAGTGGGAGGAAACGCTGGTCGCGGTCGGTTCGCTGCAAGCCGTGCAGGGCGTCAACCTCGCCGCCGAGCTCGGCGGCACGGTCGTCGAGATCGCTGTGGAAAACGGCGCGCGCGTCGCGAAGGACGACCTCCTCGTGCGTCTGGACACGTCCGTCGAGCAGGCCCAGCTGGCCGCCGCCGAGGCCAACCTCAAATTGGCCACCCTTCAGCTCGATCGTTCCAAGAGCCTGCTCGCCCAGAACACGATTTCGCAGTCCGAGTTCGACGCCGCCGACGCCACCGCCAAGGCCGCCGCCGCCGAGGTGGCCAACATCTCCGCGCAGCTGGCCAAAAAGACCCTCCGGGCCCCGTTCGCCGGACGGGTGGGCATCCGCACCGTGAATCTCGGCCAGACCCTCGCCGCCGGCGCGTCGGTGATTCCACTGCAGGCCCTCGACCCGATCTACATCGACTTCAGCCTGCCCCAACAACAACTCGCCACCCTCGCGGCCGGACAGGCCCTGCGGGTGAAGATCGACGGCTTCGATACCGCGTTCACCGGCCTCGTCACCGCCATCAACCCCGAGGTCGATCCCGTCACCCGCAACGTTCGCGTGCAGGGCACTCTGGCCAATGCCGAAGAACTGCTCCGCCCGGGCATGTTCGCCGAGGTCACGGTGGTCCGCCCCACCGTGCGCAAGGTCCTGGCCGTGCCGGTCACCGCCATCGTCTACGCGCCTTTCGGCGACTCCGTGTATGTGGTCGAGGAAAAGGACGGCAAAACCATCGCCCGGCAGCAGTTCGTGCGCCTCGGCGGCGCACGGGGCGACTTCGTCGCGATCGCCGACGGCATCACCGCCGGCGCCCGGGTGGTCAGCGCGGGTGCGTTCAAGCTGATGAACAACGCCGCCGTGATCATCGACGACACCATGCAACCCGAGGTCTCGCTCGCCCCCAAGCCCCGCAACTCGTAACGCGCCCGCCGCGCCCTTCCTCCGTCCCTCTTTCGCCCGTCGCGCCCAGCGCGCCCCCCGCATGAAATTCACCGACATCTTCATCCGCCGCCCGGTCCTGGCCATCGTGGTCAATCTGATCATCATCATCGGTGGTCTCCAGGCGGTGAACTCCCTCACCGTGCGCCAGTATCCGCGGCTCGAGCGCGCGACGATCACGGTCAAGACCGCCTACATCGGCGCCGACGCCGACCTGGTGCGCGGCTTTATCACGACCCCTCTGGAGCGCGTCATCGCGGCCGCCGACGGCATCGACTACATCGACTCCTCCTCGACCCAAGGGCTCTCGTCCATCAGTGTCATCCTGAAGCTCAACCACAACGCCAACCAGGCCCTCGCAGAGATCAGTTCGAAGGTGGATCAGGTGCGCGGCGACCTGCCGCCCGAGTCCGAGGTGCCGGTGATCAACATCGAACCGGCCGACGCCCAGATCGCGGCGATGTATCTCAGCTTCGGCTCCGATCTGCTCGCCGCCAACCAGGTGAGCGACTACCTCATCCGCGTGGTGCAGCCCCGCCTGTCCGCCCTGTCCGGGGTGCAACGCGCGGACATCCTCGATAACCAGACCTTCGCCATCCGCGCCTGGCTGAAACCCGAACGGCTCGCCGCCTACAACCTCTCGCCCTCCGACGTGCGCGAGCGCCTCGCGGCCAACAACTACCTCTCCGCCATCGGCTCCACCAAGGGCGGCCTGGTCCAGCTGAATCTCACCGCCAACACCGACCTGCGCTCGCTGGACGAGTTTAAACAACTGCCGGTGAAACAGACCGGCGACACGATCGTGAGGCTCTCCGACGTGGCCGACGTGGTGCTCGGTTCGGAGAACTACGAGCAGGATATCCGTTTCTCCGGCGAGAAGGCCGTGTTCATGGGCATCTGGGTGATGCCCAACGCGAATTCCCTCGACGTCATCGCCGAGGTCCGCGCCGCCATGGATACGATCCGCAACGAACTGCCCACCGGGATGAACGCCCGCATCGCCTACGATTCGACCTCCTACATCGACAGCGCGATCAAGGAGGTGCGCAAGACCCTGCTTGAGACCGTGATTATCGTGGGCGTGGTGATTTTCCTTTTCCTCGGCTCGGTTCGTTCCGCCCTGGTCCCGCTCATCGCCATCCCGGTCTCCCTGATCGGTGCGGTGTTCCTCATGCAGGTGCTCGGTTTTTCGCTCAACCTGCTGACCCTGCTCGCCATCGTGCTGGCCGTCGGTCTGGTGGTGGACGACGCCATCGTGGTGGTGGAGAACATCGAGCGCCACCTCGGCGAGGGCCGCACGCCGATCGACGCCGCCTTGATCGGCGCGCGCGAATTGGTGGGACCGGTCGTCGCGATGACGATCACCCTTGTCGCGGTCTACGCGCCCATCGGGTTCCAAAGCGGGCTCACCGGCGCGCTCTTTCGCGAATTTGCCTTCACCCTCGCCGGCGCGGTCGGCATCTCCGGCGTCGTCGCGCTGACCCTCTCGCCGATGCTCGGCTCGCGCCTGCTGCGCAAGGGCGAATCGGAGAAGGGATTCGCCGGCTGGGTGACCCGCCGCTTCGAGGGCCTGCGCGACCGCTACGCGGGCGTGCTCGATGCCACGCTTTCTTCCCGGCCTTTTGTCTACACGATCTGGATCGTGCTGAGCCTCTTTTGCGTGCCGATGTATATGTTCTCCCCGCCCGAGTTGGCGCCGCAGGAGGACCAGGGAGTGATTTTCGGCATCATCGCGCCGCCCGCCAACGCCACCCTCGAGCAGGCCTCCTATTTTGCTGAAAAGGCCACCGAGGCCTTCATGGCCCCGCCCGAACGCGAGCACGTTTTCCAAATCACTTTTCCCGGCGGCGGTTTCGGCGGCATGCTGACCAAGTCTTGGGAGGAGCGGGATCGCAGCGTCTTTGAGATTTATCCCGAGGTGTCGGCCCAGCTGGCGAAAATCACCGGTATCCAGCACCCCGCCTTCCTGCCCGACGCCCTTCCCAGTGCGGGGAATTTGCCGGTCGAGTTCGTGATCGCCGGCACCCAGAGCCACCAGGAGTTGCTCCGGCTCGCCCAGGAGATCATGGCCGAGGGCATGAAGAGCGGACAGTTCGCCTTCATGGACAGCGACGTGAAGTTCGACCAGGCGAAGGCCGAGATCGTGATCGATCGCGACAAGGCCGCCGCGCTCGGGGTCAGCCTCCAGCAGGTCGGTGCCGATCTCGGCGCGGCACTCGGCGGCGCCTACGTGAACCGCTTCAGCATCGACGGCCGCAGCTACAAGGTGATCCCGCAGATCGAGCGCGCCGGCCGCCTGAATCCGGAGCAGCTGGATCAGATCTATGTGCGGGGTCCGGAGGACCGTTTGGTGCCACTCTCGACCTTCGCCCGGATCGAGCGCCAGGTCGAGGCGCGCAGCCTGAATCGCTTCAATCAGCTCAATTCGGTGAAAATCTCCGGTGTCGCCCCCCAGTCGCTCGACGCCGGCCTGAAGGCGCTCGAGGCCGCCGCCGCCCGTATCCTGCCCGCCGGCACCCGCATCGATTACGCCGGCCAATCCCGCCAGCTTCGCCAGGAGGCGGGCAAGTTCCTGCCCGCGATGATGCTCGCGCTGGTGTTGATTTTCCTCGTGCTCGCCGCCCAGTTCAACTCGTTCCGCGACCCGTTCATCATCCTGCTCGGCTCCGTCCCGCTCGCGATGTTCGGCGCGTTGATCTTCACCGTGTTGAAGGCGGCCGGACCGCCGGGTTGGAGTTTCCCCTTCACCGAGGGTTGGACCACCACGCTCAACATCTACTCCCAGGTCGGTCTGGTGACGCTGGTCGGCCTGGTGGCGAAGAACGGCATCCTGATCGTGGAGTTCGCCAACGTGCTCCAGGAGCAGGGCCGCTCGAAGCTCGCCGCCGTGCGCGAGTCCGCGCTCACCCGCCTGCGCCCGGTGTTGATGACCTCGGTCGCGACCGTCGCGGGACACTTCCCCTTGACCCTGGTCTCCGGCCCCGGCGCCGAGGCGCGCAATTCCATCGGCCTCGTGCTGGTCGGCGGCATGGCGATCGGCACGGTGTTTACCTTGTTGGTCGTGCCCTCGCTCTATATGCTCATCGCCAAGGATCATTCCCATGATCGCGCGAACGAACCCGGTCCGACCGCCGAAGTCGCCGCCCCCGCCGCCTAAACCCCTCTCGCCGCCATGCAACGCACCGCCCTCATCGCCGCCACCCTTCTCGCCGCCAGCGCCCCCGCGCAGGTGCTGCCTTTCGCCGAGGCCCTCAAGCCCGAGCCGCCGCCCGCCCCGGCCCCGGTCGTGCCCGCCGTGCCCGACCTCCTCACCCTCGACCAGGCGCTGATTTTTGCCTTGGAGAACAACTTCAGCATCCGCCAGGCCCGCGAGCGCCTGCGCGAGCAGGAGGGGCTGATCGTCGAGGTGCGCGCCCAGGCCATCCCGAACGTCTCCGCCACCGCCGGCTACACCCGCGACGCCAAGAGCCTCTCCGAGTCGCGCGACGGCGCGCCGGCAAACTACCAGAACTGGCGCGCGGCGATCACGGTCCGCCAGCTGATCTACAGCGGCGGCGGCGTCCGCGCCGCGCTCGACGCGGCCAAGACCACCCGCACCGCCGCCGTGCTCGACATCGAGGCGGTGGTGAACGAGGTCCTCCTCCTGGTCCGCACCCGCTTCGCCGACGTGCTGCTCAACCGCGAGCGCATCCTGGTCCAGGAGCAGAGCGTGGCGCTGTTGAAGGAACAGCTCCAGACCGCGAAGAACCGTTTCGAGGCCGGCAGCGTGTCGCAGTTCGAGGTGCTCACCGCCGAGGTCGCCCTCGCCAACGCCCAGCCGGAACTGATCAGCGCCCGAAACGGTTTCCGCGTGGCGATCGACGAACTGCGCGCCGCGCTCGGTTACCAGGGCGGCTTCGGGGCCGACCTGCAGAAGGTGCCCGAGTTCACCGGCACGCTGGAGTATCAGCCGGTGGCCTACGACCTCGAGGCCTCCCTGGCCGCCGCCAAGGCCCGCCGCCCCGAGCTGCTGCGCCTGGCCCAGATCCAACGCGCCCGCGAGTCGGGCGTGACCGTGTCGAAGGCCGATTACCTGCCCGAGATCTACGTGACCGGCGGCTACCAGGGGGTGAAACGCAGCACGTCGAACTCGCTCGACGATTCGCTCGACGGCTGGACCGCCGGCATCGAGGCGAGCTGGGCCATCTTCGACGGCGCCCGCACCCGCGGCCGGGTCGCCCAGGCCCGCGCCCAACTCAACCAGGCCCGCCTTAGCCTCGCCGAGCAGACCCTTGCCATCGAGGTGGAGGTCCGCCGCGCGCTTTCCACCCTGCAGGAGGCCGCCGAACTCGCCGAGGCCGCCGGCAAGGTCGTCGGCCAGGCCGAGGAGGCCCTTCGCCTCGCCGACGTGCGTTACCGCAACGGCGCCGCCACCCAGCTGGACGTGCTGCAGGCCCGGCAGGCCCTCACCGAGGCCAGCCTGAACCGCCTGGAGGCGAATTACCGCCACACCATCGCGCTGGCTTCGGTGCGCAAGGCGGTGGGCGAGTCGGATCCGGTCGCGGCCTCCGCCACGCCCTGATCCGGCGTCCGCAGCCGATCCTTTCCCCGGACCCCGCGCACAACGCCGGGGTCTTTTCTTTTGCCGCCGACCGCCCTTTCTGTGGCCATCCCTTTCGTTTTCACCCTTTCCGCCATGCCCTTCTCCCGCCGCCGCAAAATCATTATCGCCCTGATCGTCGTCCCGATCGCCGTCGTGGGCTTGTTGATCGGAGCCCTTTTCACCTCGGTCGTCCAGACCGCCGCCGCCCGCCGCGCCCTCGCCGGCAAGGGCGAGGTGGAAAAAGTCTCCGTCGGCCTGGGCGGCGCCTCGCTCCGCGGGCTGCGTCTCGACCAGCCCGGTCTGAAAGTCAGCGCGCCGGCGTTCGACGCCGACATCCCTCTGCTCGATCTCGCCGGCGGCCGGATACAGGTCCGCCGCCTGGTCGCCCGCGATTTGGTGATCGACTTCGACCCCGCCGCCGCCGCCGCCCACGCGCAGGCGAATCCGGACGCCGCGCCCGATGCCCCGGCGACCCCGGCCAAACCCTTTTCCGGCCTGCTTTCCGCCCTGGCCCTGCCGGAGCAACTCTCCGTCGACGGCGTCGATATCGCCGGGGTGCTGCGCATCGCCGGGGTCAAGCCGGTGGAGGTGGTGTTCTCCCTGACCGGCGGCGAAGTCGCCGCCGGCCGGCAGGGCGCCTTCGAGCTCAAGGTCCAAGTCAAACCCGACGCCGCGACCGATCTCGCCACCACCCTCCGGCTGGAACCCACCCTGGATCCCTCCGGTCAACTCTCCGCCCTTGCCGCCCGCATCGATGCCCGCGTCGCCGGTGGTCCGCTCGGCCGCCCCGCCAGCCTCCGCACCGATCTGGCCCTCGCCCGTGAGGGCGCCGGCGAGACCTGGGCCCTCCGGATCGTCGCGGCGGACAAGAATCTGCTCGAACTCGACACCCGCTGGACGCCCGGCGCGACCGATCTGCCCGGCCGTTGGAAAATCGCCCTGACCGACGCCGACCTCGCCCCCTTTTCCCCTCTGCCCGTGCTTCCGACCATCCAGCTCTCCGGCGAGGGCGAGCTCGCGGTGGGCGAGGGGCCGCGCGTCCGGCTCGGCGGCGCGCTGCGGCTCGCGGTCGACGCCCTTGACACCCTCGGTCTGCCCGCCCTCGGCGCCATGCAACTCGACACCCGTTTCGACCTCGACGCCGACGCGGCCGAGACCCGCGTGCGCACCTTTCAACTCGATGTCGCCTCCGGCACCGCGCCCGTCCTGAGCGTCGCCGCCCGCCAGGCCTTCGCTTTCGCCACCGCCGGCCTCAAGCTCACGCCCGTCCGCCCGGAGGACGAGCTCGTGGAAGTCCGCCTGCACGGTTTGCCCGCGCCTTGGCTGGCCCTTTTCGCGCCCGAGCTATCTCTTTCCGGTCCGGTCACCGGCGCCTGGAGCCTTCGCCCGGTGGGCGACGGCGTGGCCCTCGCCACCACCGAGCCCCTCGTGTTGCCCGGTCTGCGATACGGCCCGAAGACCGATCCGCTCGTGGCGTTTGACGCGGTCCGGGTCGAGGGCCTGCGCGCCACCGCCGGTCCCGCCGGCTTCGATGCCGAGTTGCCCCGCCTGCGCTTTATCGTCGGCGCCGAGGATGTGTTGAGCCTGCAGCTCACCGCCGCGCGGAAAACCGGCGCGGACCTCGACGCGCGCCTCGAGCTCCGGGCCCTGCTCGGTGCCCTCGTCGCCCAACCCGCGCTCGAGGGGCTTACCCGCCTCGGCTCCGGCAAGGCCTTGCTCGTGGTCGAAGGTTCGGCCGGCGACGCGCAAAAATTCACCGCCGACCTCCGTCTCACCGGCCTGCGCTCCCTCGTCGCGCCCGGGGCCGCTCCCGCGGCGGAGCTTCCCGAGGTCACGCTGCTGGCCGCGGTCAACCGCGACGCGGCCGGCATCGTCACCGCGAAACTCCCGCTCGCGGTGCGGCTACCCGCTCCCGCCCGCACCTCGGATCTTGAACTCGCGGTCACCGCGACGCCGCCCTCGGCCACGAATCCCGACCTCCAGATCGCCGCGCGCCTGACCAGCCAGAACCTGCACGTCCCCGACCTTCAGGCCTTCGCCGCCCTCGCCCCGGCGCCCGCGAGCGTGAGCGCTCCGGACGCCAAGCCGGCCACCCCGCCTCCCGCCTCCGCGCCCGCGGCGAGCGGTCCGCTTTGGGCGGGCGTGCAGGGCTGGCTGGAGCTGTCCCTCGCCCGTATCGTCTACGCCCCGGGTCTGGAGATCACCAACACCACCGGCCGCGTCGGTCTCACCCGCGACGAGGCGAGCCTCGAAAAACTCCAGACCGTGCTCGGCACCGGCGGCCGCCTGCAACTCGGCGGGCTGTTGCGCTGGCTGGAGGCCGGCCGGTCCTACCAGCTCGGCGCCGAGGTCGGCGCGGTGGGCCTCGCCGCCGGTCCGCTGCTGAAGGCGCTCAACCCCGCCGCCGGCGTGCCGGTCGAGGGCACCTTCGGCCTGACCGCCAGCGTGACCGGGGCCGGGGCCGATCCCGCCGCCGCCGCCGCGGGAGCCGCCGCCGAGGTGAAGGTCTCCGGCCGCCAAGGCGTGATCCGTGCGATAAATCTGGATACCAACCGCTACGCCAAGCTCGGCGGCTCGAAGGAACTCGGCGCCCTCGCCGGACTGCTCGGCGCGGTGGCGGGGAACAACGAGCTCGGGCGGCGCGCCCAGCAGGTGGCCGCGGTGAACAGCTTCGCCCGCACCCTTTCGAACCTCACCTACGACGAGTTCAACTTCCACGCCCGCCGGGGCACGGATGGCGCGATCGCCATCGAAACCCTCGATTTGGCCGCGACCGAACTCCGCCTAAAGGGTGCGGGATCCCTCGGCCACGCCCCGGAACGCGGGTGGGCGGACCAGGCGCTCTCCCTGCGGCTCGAACTCGCCGCCGGCGGTGAGACCGCGCGTAATCTCGGCGTGCTCGGCCTCCTCGACTCCTCGGCCGCTCCGGCCGCGAACGGTTTTCTTCCGCTGGTGGAACCCATCGTGCTCGACGGCACCCCCAAGGCCATCGGCACCGGCCAGATCACCCGCCTGATCAACCGCGCCTTCGGGCTTTGACCGGGGCTCCGGGCCGGCCCCGGCGGTCCTCGCGTCGCACGCGGAGCACGGTCTCCGATTTCAGCGAAACGCCTTCGCCCGCGCCTGCATCTGCTGGTCGATGCTTCCGCACACCAGCTCGCACAGCTCGAAAATCGTCGGATCCGCGATCGCGTAAAACACCAGCAGACCCTCCTTGCGCCGGCTCACCAGACCCGCCTCCGCCAGGGTTTGCAGGTGCCGCGACACGTTCGCCTGCGTGCCGCCGGTCGCCTCGGCCAACGCGCCGACCGACTTCTCCCCGGCGATCAAGGCCTGCAACAAGCGCAGCCGCATCGGCTCCGCCAGCACCGCGAAACGCCGCGCCACCAAAACGAGGGCTTCTTCGCTCAAGGGGTGGTTCTTTTTGGCCATGGCGAAGAGAAAACAGGCGCTTGACATAAATTCAAGTATCTGCGTCTATGCGCACATAGTCAATTATGAAATCCGAGGCCTTTATCCGCATCCTTGCCGGCTCCATGATCCTTTTGAGCGTGGCCCTGACCCAACTCGTCGATGTCCGCTGGTGGTTTTTCACCGCCTTCATCGGGCTCAATTTGATCCAGTCGGCGCTGACCGGCTTCTGCCCGCCGACCTTTGTGCTCCGCAAACTCGGCTGGCTCGACGCCTCCGGCTTGATTCGTTTCGGCGGCGCGCCGCGCAACTGAACACCCCGCCCCATGCGTTCGTCGTTCCCCGCCTCCCTGATCCCTCTTTGCGCCGCCGCGCTGCTCCTCGCCGCCTGCGGCCGGCACGAGCCCCCGCCCGCCGTTGCGGCCCTCGCTCCGGTCCCGGTGCGGACCGCCCGGGTGGACGCGGTGTCCATGCCGTTTACCCAGACGCTGACCGCGACGGTGCGGCCGCTGGAGCGCGCCACCCTGGCGGCCCGCGTCATGGGCACCGTGACCGATGCGGACGTGATTGTCGGCCAGGCGGTCCGCTCGGGGGAATTGTTGCTCACCCTCACCGCGGCGGAGCTTCCCGCCCGCCTCGCCCAGGCCCGCGCCGCGCTGGCCCAGGCCGAGCGTGACGCGATCCGCGAGGGCGCGCTGGCCAAACAAAACGCCACCGCCGCCGACATCGCCCTCGCCGCCGAGGATCGCCGCCGCATCGCCGCCGCCGCCGTGAGCGAGGCCGAGGCCCTCCTCGCCTACACCCGCGTGACCGCCCCTTTTTCGGGCACGATCACCGAAAAACTGGTCAACTCCGGCGACCTCGCCGCTCCCGGCACGCCGCTTCTGGTGGTCGAGGCCACCGATCGACTCCGCGCGGAGGTCCAGGTGCCGGAAACGCTTCCCGCCCCGCCGCTCGGCTCGATCCTCGCGGTGCGCCTCGCCCCCGATGCGCCACCGGTGTCGGCCACCTTGGTCGAGCTCTCCGCCGCCACCGCGCCCGGCACCCGCACCCGTCTCGCGAAACTAGCCCTGCCCGCCGACGCCCCCGCTCGCTCGGGCCAGTTTGGCCGCGTGCTCTGGCCGGCCGGTGAAAGCGCCGCCCTGTTGATTCCGGCCTCCGCTCTCTCGATGCTTGGCCAGATGGAGCGGGTGTTTGTCGTGACGCCCGAGGGGCGCGCCCAGCTTCGTCTGGTCAAGTCCGCCCCTGCTCCCGGCGACCGCGTGGCCATCCTGGCCGGACTCGGTGCCGATGAGACCGTTGTCCTCGCGCCCTCCGCCACCCTCCGCGACGGCCAGCCTGTCTCCATCCAGCCGTGAGCTCCCCGGTGAATTCCCAACCCGCGCCCGCGACCTACGGCATCGCCGGCCGGCTCGCGGCCGTGTTCGCGATGTCGAAGCTCACGCCCATCGTGGTCCTGGCCTCGATCCTCCTCGGTGTCTTCGCCGTGCTGATGCTCCCTCGCGAGGAGGAGCCGCAGATCAACGTGCCGATGATCGATGTGTTCGGCGCCATGCCCGGCGCCACGCCGGCCGAGATCGAAAACCGGCTCACCCGCCCGCTCGAAAAACTGCTCTGGGAGATTCCCGGCGTCGAATACCTCTACTCCACCTCCAGCCCGGGAAACAGCACCATCATCGTGCGCTACAAGGTCGGCACCGAGATCGAGCCGGCCTTGGTGCGGCTTAACCAGCGTCTTCAGGCCAACCTCGACCGCCTCCCGCCGGGCGTCGCCGCCCCGCTGGTCAAGCCGCGCACCATCGACGACGTCCCCATCCTCGCCCTCACCCTGTCCAGCTCGACCCTCGACCACCTCGCGCTGCGCCGTCTGGCCAACCAGGTGGACGACGCGCTGAAGACCATTCCGCAGGTCGCCGAGACCACGGTGATCGGGGGCGTCCGCCGCGCCCTCCGCGTGCAACTGGATCCCGCCGCCCTCGACGCCCGGGGGATCACCGCCGCGCAGATCGCGCCCGCGCTCCAGGCCGCCAACCGCTCTCTGCACACCGGCTCCCGGCCCTTCGCCAACACCGAGTTTTTGCTCGAAACCGGTTCCTTCCTGCGCGACGCCTCCGACGTCGGTTCGGTCGTGGTCGGCGACGCCGGCGGCGCGCCGGTGTATCTCCGCGACGTCGCCACCATCTCCGACGCCTCCACCGAGCCCGCCGACTATGTGCTGCATGGCTCCGTCCGCACCGACCTCCAGCCCGCCGTCACCCTCAGCCTCGCCAAGCGACCCGGGGCGAACGCCATCGACGTGGTCGACGCGTGCCTCGCCAAGGTCGACACCCTGCGCGGCACGCTCCTCCCCGCCGACGTCACGGTCACGATCACCCGCGACTACGGCCACACCGCCGCCGAGAAGAGCGACGAGCTGCTGCTCCACATGGGCATCGCGGTGTTTGGCGTCGCCGTGCTCATCCTGCTCTTCCTCGGCTGGCGCGAGTCGCTTGTCGTGTTGCTCGCCATTCCCGCCACCCTCGCGCTCACCCTGCTGGTGTTCTACCTTTACGGATACACCCTCAACCGCATCACCCTTTTTGCGCTGATCTTCTCCATCGGCATCCTGGTGGACGACGCCATCGTGGTGGTGGAGAACATAGTCCGCCATACTCGCCTGCCCGGCGCGGAGAAAAAATCCCTCGGCCAGCTCGCACTGGAGGCGGTGGACGAGGTGGGCAATCCGACCATCCTCGCCACCTGGGCCGTCATCGCCGCGATCCTGCCCATGGCTTTTGTCGGCGGGCTGATGGGACCCTACATGCGCCCGATTCCGATCGGCTCCACCGCCGCGATGCTGTTTTCCATCGTGATCGCTTTCACCGTCACCCCTTGGGCCGCGATCCGCGTGCTGCGCCGCCGCGCCGCCTCGCTCGCGGGCGACGCCCACGATCCCGACCACGCGCCGGACGATTGGTTTACCCGGCTCTATCACCGGGTGATGGATCCTTTGCTCGACCGCCCCGTCTGGCGCTGGAGTTTTCTCGCCGGGATCGTGGGCCTGCTGCTCGCCTCCGCCGGCTTTGTGCTCTTCGGGGCGGTGACGATCAAGATGCTGCCGTTCGACAACAAGTCTGAGTTCCAGATCGTGCTCAACACCCCCGAGGGGACCACGCTGGAGCAGACGACGCGGATCGCCACCGAGATGGCCGCCGCGATCCGCGACGACCCCGCGGTGCGCGACTACCAGATCTACGCCGGCACCTCCGCGCCGTTCAACTTCAACGGCCTGGTGCGCCACTCCTTCCTCCGGCGCGGACCGAACGTCGCCGACATCCAGGTCAACCTGGTCGGCAAGGACGAACGCCCGGACCAAAGCCACGCCATCGCCAAACGTCTGCGCCCCCTCGTCGCCGCCATCGCGGAAAAACATGGCGCGGCCGTCGCGGTCTCCGAGGTGCCGCCCGGCCCGCCCGTCCTGCAATCCATCGTCGCCGAGATCTACGGCCCCTCGGAGCCGCAGCGCCTCGCCCTCGCCACCGCGGTGCGCGAGATCATCGAGCGCACTCCGGGCGCGGTGGACGTCGATTGGTTTGTCGAGGCCGAGCAGCCGAAACTCCGCTATGTCATCGACCGGGAAAAAGCCGCGCTGCACGGCGTGAGCGTCGCCGCCATCAACCAGACCCTCGCCCTGGCGACCCAAGGCGGGGCGGTCGATCTGCTCCGCCTGCCCGGCGAGCGCGAGGACCTGACCATCATCGTCGACGTTCCCGTCGCCGATCGCGCGCAGCCGTCCGCCGTGCTCGCGCTCCAGGTCCGTGCCGACCAGAATCCGGCCGCGCTGTCCGTGCCGCTGTCCGAGTTGGTGCGCATCGAGCAAACCGTCGGGGAGCGCCACCTCTATCGCAAAAACCTCAAGCCCGTCACCTACGTCACCGCCGACGTCGCCGGGGTGGTGGAGAGCCCGGCCTACGCCTTGTTCACGATGCATCGCGAGATCCGGAAACTCGACGCCCGCGCCTTTGGCGGCACCGAGGCCGAGCTGCCGATTTTCCACCTCAACCAGCCCTTCGACGATCTCGCCCCTGCCCTCAAGTGGGACGGCGAGTGGCACATCACGCTGGAGGTGTTTCGTGACCTCGGCCTCGCCTTCGCGGCGGTGTTGGTGCTCATCGCCCTGCTGATGGTGGGCTGGTTCAAGAGCTACGTCACCCCGCTGGTGGTGATGGCCGCGATCCCGTTTTCCCTCATCGGGATACTGCCCGCGCATTGGGCGATGGGCGCGTTTTTCACCGCCACCTCGATGATCGGTTTCATGGCCGGCGCGGGCATAGTGGTGCGCAACTCCATCATCCTTGTGGACTTCATCGAGCTCCGCCGCGCCCACGGCCTGTCCCTGCGCGATGCGGTGGTCGAGGCCGGCGCGGTGCGTTTCCGTCCCATGCTGCTCACCGCGCTGGCGGTGGTGATCGGCGCGAGCGTGATCCTCGCCGACCCGATCTTCCAGGGCCTCGCCATCAGCCTCATGGCCGGCGAGATCGCCTCCCTGCTCATCAGCCGCATGGCGGTGCCCGTGCTCTACTACATGGCCAACGCCAAGACCGCCGCCAAAGCCGCTCCGCACGCTCCATGAACCCGCTCAAACTCCTTAAGGTCCTCTTCACCTCCGCCCCCCGGCGCTCGCCCGCCGAGTGTGCCGCCCGCGTGCGGGCCGGTGAGGCGCTGCTGATCGATGTGCGTGAGCCCGGCGAATGGACCGGCGGCGTCGCCCAACACGCCGCGCTGCTTTCGCTCGGCGAGCTGCGCGGACCACGCACCCGGTGGGCACCCTTCCTCGCCCGCGCGGGGCGTCGCGAACTTTTGCTTTACTGCGCCGTCGGCGGCCGGGCCGGACTCGCCGCCAAGCTCCTCGCCGCCGAGGGCTACCAGGTGGCCAATACCGGCGGTCTCGCGGACTGGCGCGCCGCCGGCTGGCCGGTCGTCCCGCCGCCCGCCACCTGATTTTTCCTTGGCCCGCCTCCGCGCGCCGTCCGCACCACCGTCCGCTCCATCCATACCGCTCGTCCCTCGCTCCCATGAAACCCAACGTTGGCTCCCTCGACCGTATCCTCCGCATCCTCGCCGGCCTCGCCCTCCTGGGTGCCGGGGTGTATTTCAAATCCTGGTTCGGTCTGATCGGCCTGGTGCCGCTGCTCACCGCCGTCTTCCGCTTCTGCCCGGCCTACGCGCCGTTCGGGCTCAGCACCTGCCCCCGGCAGAAGTCCTGAGCCCGGCCCGGTCCCGCCTACCGCCCGCGCCGGAGGTGGAGCAGCTCCACCTTGCGCGTGCGTTTCTCGACCTCGTCGTAGTCCACCACCGCGCCCGAGATGCGCACGTCGCCCTCCGCGACCTCCAGCTTGCGCGGCATGCCGTCGAGGAAACGCTCGACCACCGGCTTGATCTCACGTCCCAGCACGGAGGCGTAGGGTCCGGTCATGCCCACGTCGCACATAAAACCCGTGCCGCCCGGCAACACGCCCGCGTCCGCCGTCGGCACGTGGGTGTGGGTGCCGAGCACCGCCACCGCGCGCCCATCGAGGTGCCAGCCGAGCGCGATTTTTTCGCTCGTCGCCTCCATGTGCGCCTCGACCAGGAAACCGTCCGCCTCCGTCGCGAGTTTCCGCAGCATCGTATCCGCGCCGATAAACGGACATTCCGCCTTCAGCCCCATGAAGGTGCGGCCGAGCACGGTGAACACCGCGAGGCGAAAGCCCTTCACGTGGACGATGACGTGATCCGCCCCCGGGCAGGCGCCGGGCAGGTTGGCCGGGCGGCACACCTTGGGGAAATCGTCGATCTCCACCTCCCAGCCCCGCTGGTCCCACACATGGTCGCCTAGGGTGATGGCGTCGACCCCGCTTTGCAGCAGTCCCTTGGCGATGCCGCCGTTGATACCCGCGCCGGCGGCGGCGTTCTCCCCGTTGGCGATGACCGCGTCCAGCTTGAGCTCGGAGCGCAGGCGGGGCAGGCGCTCCATCAGCATCTCGCGTCCCGGCCGCCCCACGATGTCGCCGACAAATAGAATTCTCAACATGCGCGCACCGTGCGGCCCGCCCGCGCCGCGTCCAAGTCAAAAGCCACCTCCGGGACCGCGGCCCGCCGCCGCCCGTGTTCAAGCCCCGAGGTCGTGGGGCCGCAACGCGCCGGGAACCGGGGGCGTCGCCGCCTCGTCCGCCGCCACCGGCGTGGCGGTGAGGGGATAACGGAAGGTCAGTCCCTCGTAGTTGCGGAAAACCGCCGCGTCGGCGTCGAGTTTTTCCAGGTATTCGGGATTCATCGGCACCTTCCCGCCACCGCCCGGCGCGTCGATGACATACTGCGGGATGGCGTAGCCGGTGGTGTGGCCGCGCAGCGCGCGGATGATCTCCAGCCCCTTGCGCACATCGACTTTGAAGTGCGCGCCGCCGGTGATGAGGTCCATCTGGTAAAGGTAGTAGGGCCGCACCCGCATGCGCAGGAGGCGGTGGACCAGGGCCTTCATGACGTCCCCGTCGTCGTTCACTCCGCGCAGGAGCACCGACTGGTTGCCCAGCGGCACGCCGGCAAAACTCAGGCGCTCGCAGGCGGCCTTCAGCTCCGCCGTGGCTTCGCGCGGGTGGTTGACGTGGATGCTCATCCAGATCGGCCCGTGTTTTTTGAAGATCTCGCAGAGCTCCGGCGTGATGCGCTGGGGCAGGAACACCGGGATGCGCGACCCGATGCGGATGAACTCCACGTGCGGGATGGCGCGCAGGCGGCCGAGCAGGTGGTCGAGTTTGCGGTCGCTCAGGAGCAGCGGATCGCCACCCGAGAGCAGCACGTCGCGCACCTCGGGGTGGCTCTCGATGTAGCGCAGACCCTGTTCGTATTCCGGGTGGAAGTTGTAGTCCTGCGCGTTGGAAACGAGGCGGCTGCGGGTGCAATACCGGCAGTAGGCCGCGCAGCGGTCGGTGACCAGAAACAGCACCCGGTCCGGGTAACGGTGCACCAGCCCGGGCACCGGCGAGTGCTCGTCCTCGCCCAGCGAGTCCAGCATCTCCTCGGAGTGAAGCTGGGTTTCCCCGCTGCGCGGGATCATCTGGAGGCGGATGGGGCAGTTCGGATCGTCGCGGTCGATGAGGTTAAAAAAGTAGGGCGTGATCGCGAGGGCCAGCTTCTGGCTGGCGAAGAGCACCCCGGCCCGCTCGTCGGCCGTGAGGGTCATGTAGCGCTCGAGCTCGGCCAGGGTGGTGATGCGGTTCTTCAGCTGCCAGACCCAGTCGTTCCACTCGCTCGCGGGCACGTGCTGCCAGAGTCCCTGCCCCTCGAACCAGACGGCGCGATCTTCCGTGTAAGCCATGTTTTTGTGACGAACCCTGCCCGCCGCGCCGCCGCTGTCAAACCACGCGCCGTTTCCAACGCGAAATCAACGCCCCCGCCGCCACGACCGCGAGTTCCGCCGGACGCACCCAGGCGGGATGGCGAAAGTCCGCCCCGCCCAGCGCCAGCCCGTGTTGGTAGCTGAGGGGCAGCGCGATCAGCAGACCGGTCGCCCAGCCGCTCGGTCGCAGGACCCAAAAGGGCACGGCGAGCAAGGCATACCAGGGGTGAAACACGGGCGACCACAGCGCCCACCAGCCCACCAGCGCCGCCCCGGGGATCGGCGCGTCGTCGCCCCGCCCCCGCCACCTCCACGCGAGGCCGGCCCAGCCCGCCAGCAGGCACCCGCCCGCCACCCACCGGGCCGGGCCGTCGCCAAACAGCCGGGCCGCGAGCGCGAAGCCGGTGGAGTTGAATTCGAAGCCGGCCGCCATCGCGGTCACTCCCTCGCCGCCCCCGACCGCCCCGGCCGGCCGGCCCGCCGCCACCGTGGTCGCGATCCAGGGTGCGTAGGCCAGGAGGAGCGTCGCGCCAAAGACGACCATGCTTCGCCGGCCGCCGCGCCAGAGAAAAAAGGGCGCGAGCAGGAGGGCGTAGGCTTTGGTCGCGACCGCCAGCGCGAGCCAGGCGCCGACGGCCCCCGGTCGTGCCTTGGCCGCCCCTCCGAGCGCCGCCATGACCGCCGCCAAAACCAGGGCGTCCACGTGGCCGGCGAAGGCGATCTCCGTGACCGCCAGCGGACACCAGGACAACAACAGCAGGGCCCGGTCTCCTCCCAGCCGCCACGCCACCCGCCAGGCCGCGATTTCCGCCAGAACCAGGCCCGCCTTAAAGACCCAGAGTTTGCCCGCTCCGAGGATCGCCGCGCCCGCGCTCCAGGCCTGCGCCACCGGACCGTAGGGCGTCGGAGTATCCGGATGGTTGATACCGTCCAACACCGCCTGCATTCGCTCCGGCACCGCGTCGGAACCGAACCAGTCGAGCGGCGCGATGCCGTAGGGCGAGCCGGTGCGCAGGGTGAGCCATCCATCCCAGAGATGCCTGTGGTAGTCGTCCTCCCAGCCCGGTGCGACGGTCAGTCCGCAGAGCCGGAAAACCAGCGCGCCCGCCACCAACAGCCGCGTGACGGGTGCGCCGTCCGTCCCCGCGGCCGTCTTGTCCAGACCCGCCCAGGCGAGCGCCAGCGCGATCCAGCCCGCCGCCTGGGCGGCCAGGAGCCAGCCCGTGCCCGAGCCGCCGCCGACGCCCGCGCGCCAGCCCAGCACCGCGTAGCCCGCGAAGGCCAGCCCCGCCGCCGCCGCCAGCCGCCGGTTCGAGTCGTTCACACCGCCCCCGCCGCCGCCTGCGCGCGGACCACGGTGAGTTCGGCCGCGTGTTTGAGCCGCACCTCGGTCACGTGCCCGAAGCGTTTCCGCAGCTCCTCCGGCAGCCGGGCCCAGAGCGCGTCGGTGACCAGCACCTGGCCCCGCCCGGCGGTGGCGCAGAGGTGGGCGGTGAAGTTGACCGTGTGCCCGATGACGGTGAAGTCCCGCCGCGCCTCCGAGCCCACCGCGCCCGTCACCACCGGCCCGACATGCAGGGCCGCGCCCAGCGCCACCTCGCCGCGCACCTGCTCGGCCGCGTCGCGTCGCGCCCAGGCCGGTCGCGTCTCGCGCATCTTCGCCTGCAGGGCGAGGGCGCAGCGGGCCGCCTGCGCGGGGCCGTCGCCCTCCGCCGGCCACACCGCGAGCACCGCGTCGCCCATGAATTTGTCGATGTCGCCGCCGTGGGCCGTGATGACCTCGGTCTGCATGGCGAGCAGGTGATTGAGCGCCTCGATGAGATCGGCCGGCTTCATCTGCCGCGACGCGGCGGTGAAGCCCCGCACGTCGGTGATGAGGATGACGACCTCGCGCTCCACGCCCTCCAGCCAGTTTTCCACCATGCGGCTCTTTTCGACCGCCTGGGCGGTGAAGCGCGACACGAAGGGCAGGAGGCGCAGCCGCTCGCCGACCGATTGCGCCATGCGGTTAAAACCGTCCGCCATGGCCGCGATTTCATCCCGCGAGCTCAGCTCCACCCGCGCATCCATCTGCCCGCTTTCGAAGCGTCCCATCGCCCGCGCCAGCGCCCGCGCGCCCTGGGTCAGACGGTTGCCAAAATAAAACGCCGGGCCCACCACCAGCAGGGTGGCCGCCAGCGTCACCAAGGCCTCGAGCGTCAATTCCTCGCGCAGCTTTTCCTCATAACGCCCGATCTCGGCGTCGACCTCGAGCAGGGCGACCGAGCGTCCGGTGGAGTCCACCACCGGCGCGTAGGCGCTGATCCAGCGGCCGTGCTCGTCCCCGTAGATCCCGGTGAAGGCCACCGCCCCGCCGCGCATGCTGGCGGAAAAGGCGGCCCGGTTTTCCGGGCGGATGATGTATCGGTTGCCCACGAAGGGCTCGTCGTGGGTCATGACCACGAATTCCGCCTCGAAGGGATCGGCGCCGTCCACGACGGGTCGCAGCACGTAGATTTCCGCAGGGGTGAGGCCGACCCGGCGCCGGATGGTGTCGAGCACCTCGCGCGCCTCGGCGAATTCCGTGGTCAACGCGTCCGCCTCCACCTCGATGCGGGCGATGGCGTCGCCGTCGAGCGCGACCGCCCCGGTGCCGCCCACCGCCGAGACCCAGCGCTGAAACTCGGCCAGCAAGGCGGCCCGGCGCACCTGCCAGTTGGTCAGGAAAAGCGCCCCCGCGACCAGCAGGACGAGACCGACCAAGGTCGCGGTCACCCGCACCCGGATCTGCCGCCACCACGGCACGCGGGAGAGAAACGACGCGGTGCCGGAAGTGGGGACGACGGAGGCCATGCGTTCAAAACATGCGAAACGGGCCCGCGCGATTTTGCAATCCCCGCGCCCGTCCCGCGCCGGGAGGCCGCGCATAAATTGCGCTTGCCACCGTCGCGAGCCGGGGCCTTCGCTCCGCCGGTTCTCCCCGATGCGTCGTTTGTCCACCCTCTTTGTGCTCTGCGCCTGGCTGCTGGCCAGCGGCGCGCATTGGGACCTCGCGCAGGGTTTTGGCTGGGCCCGCATGGTCGTGAACTACAGCCGCACCATGCCGCTGCAGGAGGCCGTGCGCCTCACCTTCTCTCCGGAGAATCTGTGCGGGGTGTGCGAATTTGTCGCCGAGGGCAAGACCCGCGCGGACGCCGGTGGCTCGTCCGCGACCGACACGCCACCCGCGCCGGATTCCGCCAAGGGCAAGCTGTTCTTCGCCACCGCCCCGGAGCACGTTTTTGTTTGCGGCCCCGCGCCCGCGCCCTCGTGGCCGGCGGAGCATTTTTTGGCCGACGCCTGCGCGCGTCCGGCGCCGCCCACCGAGCCGCCACGCGCGGTCTGAGACCACACCCTGAGCAGGTCGCGCCCGTCCTGAATCCACCGGATTCCGGACCTTTTTGACGCGGCCTTTCACACCCCGTTCGTCCGCGCCGACGCCGCGGGATACGCACGACATCAGGACGGCCTTTCGCCGCCTGAAGGCGCGATAAAACGGACCTTTCCGGTCCCGGTCCAAGGACCGTTCACCCTAATCTTCTCATTCTTGGTCAGTTCCGGTTTCACCATGAAATCCTCCCTCTTCGTCTCCGCCGCCCTTGCGGCCCTC
>CAMCHD010000040.1 GCA_945874545.1 Akkermansia muciniphila
CCGTCGGCGCCAGCGCTGCTTCCACCGCTTCGAATTCCGTCACTCCCGCCACCGTGCCCGGCGCACCCACCATCGGCACCGCCACACGCGGCAATGCCTCGGCCAGCGTGGCCTTCTCCGCCCCGGCCAGCAACGGCGGCTCGGCCATCACCAGCTACACCGTGAGCTCCAGCCCCGGCGGCCTCACCGCCACCGGCTCGGCCTCCCCGATCACCGTCACCGGCCTCACCAACGGCACCGCTTACACCTTCACCGTCACCGCGACCAATGTCGTCGGCGCCGGCTCCGCTTCTTCCGCTTCGAGTTCCGTCACTCCCGCCACCGTGCCCGGCGCACCCACCATCGGCACCGCCACACGTGGCAATGCCTCGGCCAGCGTTGCCTTCACCGCACCGGCCAACAACGGCGGCTCCGCCGTCACCAGCTACACCGTGACCTCCAGCCCCGGCGGCCTCACCGCCACCGGCTCGGCCTCCCCGATCACCGTCACCGGCCTGACCAACGGCACCGCTTACACCTTCACCGTCACCGCGACCAATGCCGTCGGCACGGGCTCGCCCTCGGCGGCGTCCAATTCCGTGACGCCTTTTCCGCCCCCGACCGTCACCAGTATCTCCCCTAACGCGGGCCCCCCACTCGGCGGCACCCCCGTTACGATCACAGGCACAAACTTCATCGCTCCCGCTACCGTGACTATCGGCGGTAATCCGGCGACCGGTGTCTCCGTGGTCAATGCCACCACCATCACCGCCATCACTCCGCCCGGCACTGCCGGCTCGGCGAGCGTGCTTGTTACCACGGCGATAGATACAAATCCCGCAAACACCCTATTCACCTTTGGTGACCCCGATATCACGGTTCTGGGCAACGGCATAGATATCGTCCACGCAGATACGACCCCCGACCTGGCTGACCATACCGACTTTGGCAGCACCGCAGAGACCGGTGGCACGCTGACTCGCACCTTTATCATCACGAATAGCGGCGTCACCTCGCTTAATCTTGGGAGTGTCACCATTGGCGGGGCGCACGCGGCCGATTTTATTATCACGCGCCAGCCCGCGGCATCCCTCGCTCCGACGCGCAGCACCACCTTTAAGGTAAGATTCGACCCCTCCGCCACCGGCCTCCGCTCCGCAATCTTGAGCGTGGCTAACGACGACCCCAACGAGGCTCCCTTTACCTTCGCGATCAGCGGCACCGGCCGCGCCGGCGAGATGCGGATTTTCTCCTGGGGACTCAATTCCAATGGCCAGGTGGGCGACGGGACGACCACTCGACGCACCGTCCCGGTGGCTACCAACATGGGGGCTCTCGCGGGTAAGACGATTGTGGACGTCGTTGTTGGCGGAGGTCACAGCGTCGCCTTAACTACTGAGGGAAAACTCTATGCCTGGGGTGCCAACAGCTACGGACAGCTTGGCGACGGAACAAATACTAATCGACTGGCGCCCGTGGCCGTGGACATGAGTGGAGTTCTGGCCGGCAAGACCGTGGTGGCGGTCAGTGCGAGCGATTCCACCATCGCCGTCACGTCCGATGGTAAAGTCTATGGCTGGGGCCTGAACGACGGCGGTCAGCTTGGCGATGGCACCAAAATCTGGCGCAATCTCCCCGTAGAGGTCGATATGACCGGCGTTTTAGCAGGGAAATCCGTCACCGAAGTCTATACCGCCCTCAACGGTAAACATACTCTCGTTCTTACTACTGACGGTAAATTATACGGCTGGGGGAGCAATAATGCGGGTCAGCTCGGCATTGGAACAACGTCGGCTGATATCACAACCCCCGTTGAGGTAAATACGACGGGGGTTCTGCTTGGCAAAACGATCATCGACCTTGGTGGCGGTAACGGTGGCAGCTCGGCCGCCTTGACCGCAGACGGCAAGGTTTACACCTGGGGTTTCGGCGGTAACGGCCGCTTGGGAACTGGAAGCACGAGTAACCGCTCTCTGCCCGGGGAAATAGACACGACTGGGGTGTTGGCCGGGAAATTTATCACCGCGCTAAGCATGGGTGAAGGCGGCACTATCGTGATAACGAATGAAGCCAAACTCTACACTTGGGGCCGTAATGATTTTGGCCAACTCGGCGACGGAACGACGGTGCTGACCAGCCTAAGTCCCGTGGCCGTGGACATGTCCGGGGTCCTTCTTGGTAAGACGCCTTCCGCTATCAGCCTTTCCGGCGGCACCTCCTTTGTTTTAGCCACCGACGGAAAGACTTACGGATTCGGCACGAACCTTTACGGCCAACTCGGAATCGGAACCCCGACTTCCAATTTCAGCAACGTTCCCGTAGCCGTGGATTCAAGTGGGGTTCTCGCCAACGCATTCGTGCAAAAGGTCGGTGGAGGAAACACCCACAGCTTGGCCCTGGCTTCGGTTCCGTCCGCTCCCGGCGCTCCGACCATTGAAACCGTCACACCTCTCGACACTTCGGTCAGTGTGGCCTTCAGCGCTCCAGCCAGCGACGGCGGCTCTGCCATCACGAGCTACACGGTCACGTCCAGCCCCGGCGGTTTCACCGCCACCGGTTCGGCTTCACCCCTCATCGTCACCGGGCTCACCAACGGCACCGCCTACACCTTCACCGTCACAGCCACGAACGCGATAGGCACCGGCGCCGTCTCCGCCGCTTCGGCTTCGGTGACGCCGATACCGCTCCCGACCATCACCGGCATCCTTCCCGCCTCGGACTTCACGGTTGGTGGCACGACGCTCACGATAACCGGAAGAAATTTCACCGGAGCCACCGGCGCGACTATCGGCGGAGCAGCGGCAACCAATTTCGTGGTGGTTAGCGCCACGAGCATAACTTGCACCGTCCCGCCTGGAACCGCGGGATCGGCCAACGTGCTCGTCAGCTCTCCCATCGGTCTCAATACGCCGAATTCCCTTTTCACCTATGTGGCGGCGCCGGTGTTCGACGTGCGCTCAAACACTCATGGCGTGGAGCCCGGGCCCGAAAACATGTTGAATACGGGCCTGACCATTCTCGCCGGTTCGACCGTGACCATCGCCGTCCACCCGGCAGACCTCTGGAGCCTTAACGGGCGTCCAGGAAACGCCTCCGGCTTCCCTTCGTCTTTTGGTGGTAGCAATTTCTACGACAGTCCGACCTACGGTCCGCCAAACGCCCAGTTCGGCGCGCTCGTTTACACCCTCAACGGAACCAACTGCTACTCCGTGGCCAGCAGCCTTACCGCCACCCGCACGACCTTCGTGGCATCCGAAACCGGTGTGCTGCGCCTCGGCAACTGGGACTCAACGTCGACGGACAACAACGGCACGGATGTCACCTTGGCGGTCGCGGTCGAGGTGATCGCCCCTGTGGTCGCGGCGCCGACCGTCAACTCGCCCACCAGTGCCAACATCACCGCAACCACGGCGACCATAGGCGGAACCGTAGCCGGCGACGGTGGTGCGGCGATCCTCTCACGAGGCGTCGTTTATTCCATAACCACCACCAACGCCAACCCCGTCATCTTCGGCACCGGGGTGACCCTTGTGGCCATTGACGGCACCACCGGAGTGTTTACCGCCAATCTCGGTGGTCTCGCTAGCCTGACCGGTTACTCCTACAGAGCTTACGCCACAAACAGCCAAGGCGTTAGCTACAGCGATGTGGCGACCTTTACCACCCTGACGCCCCCCGCCATCACGTTTGCCGACTGGTCCGCCAGCCAGGGGCTCTCCGGCGCCGACGCCCTGGCCACCGCCCAGCCCTTCGGCGACGGCGTGCCCAACCTGCTGAAATACGCCTTCAACATGCCGCTCGACGGCCCTCGTTCCAACGCGCTCAACCCCACCGCAGGTCCCGGCGCCAACGGTCTGCCTGTCTTCACCCCGCAGCTCACCGGGCCCAACCCCACCTTCCGCGCCCAGTTCCTCCGCCGGAAGAACAGCGGCCTGAACTACGTGCCGCAACGCAGCACCAGCCTCACCGCACCGTTCACCCCCATGCTCGCCACGCAGGTGGTCACGCCCATCGACGCCGAGTGGGAACTGGTCACCGTGGACGAGCCCCTCGGCCTGCCGCTGCCCGCGACCTTCTTCGGCCGCGTCCAGATCACCCTGCCCTGAACCGGGCCTCCCCGGCCGCCGGCCTCTCGGCCGGGGTCGGTGAAGGCGTGGGACGGCGTAGTCGGAGATCCGAAAACGCCGTCGAAGCAAGTGCCCCGAGAACAACGGCCAGGCGGCGCCTTTTTCGGCACCGGAGCCTTCCATCCCGCACATTCCCCTCGCCGCCGGGCAACATTGGTCATTGGCCATTGGTCATGGGAGTCCTTCACTCCCGTCCTCTCCGCCCATGTCCGCCGTTCCCGCCATCCTTGTCCGCGATCTCGTCAAAACCTACTCCGGCCATCCCGCCGTGCGCGGAGTGAGTTTTGCGGTGTCCCGCGGCGAGATCATCGGCCTGCTCGGGCCCAACGGCGCCGGCAAATCCACCACCCTGCGCGTCCTCACCGGGTTTTTGCCCGCCACCTCCGGTGAAGTCGCGGTGTGCGGCGTGGACGTGGCCGCCGCCCCCGGCGACGTAAAAAACCTGATCGGCTACATGCCGGAGAACAATCCCCTGCCGGACGACATGCGCGTCCGCGAGTATCTGCACTTTCGCGCCCGCCTGAAGGGACTCACCCGCCGCAACCTAGCCCCCCGCCTCGACGAGGTCGTCCACCTCTGCGACCTCGGCCGCGTGCGCGACCGTATCATCGGCAAACTCTCCAAAGGCTACCGCCAGCGCGTGGGCATCGCCGACGCCATCCTCGCCGAACCCCCGGTGATCATCATGGACGAACCGACCATCGGCCTCGATCCCCACCAGATCCTCGCGGTGCGCGATCTCATCGCCGGCCTGCGCGGACGCATGACCGTGCTGATCAGCTCCCACATCCTGCCCGAGATCGAGGCCACCTGCGACCGCGTGGTGATCATGAACCAGGGCCGCGTGGTCGCCGCCGGCACCCCCGCCGACCTCCGCCAGGAATGGATCGGGCCCGCCGCCTACGAACTCGAGCTGGCCGGTCCCCTCGACGCCCTGCCCGCCCTGCTCGCCGCCCTCCATCCTACCCTCGGCCCCGCCGCACCCCTCGCCGCCGCCGCCCCCGGCGAGTTCACCGCCCTGCGCCTGGTCGCCGCCCCCGACGCCCCGGATCTGCGCGAAGCCCTGGTCAACGCCCTCGCCCACGACCCGCGTTTCCGTCTGCGCAGCCTCACCCGCACCCGCCAGACCCTGGAGGACGTTTTCCTCGCCGCCACCCGCCCGAAGGCCGCCTGAGCGAGGAAACGCAAAAGAAGCGAGGAGCTAGAATCTAGAAGCTACAATCGCCCCCCGACCCACCTCCCACCCTCACCCCACTCCCGACTCCCCACCGCTCCCAACTCCTCGCTCCTATCTCCAAGCTCCCCGCCCTCCGCTCCTCGCTCCCCGCTACCCGCTCCTCGCTCCCATGCGCCTCTTCCGCATCCTTCTCGCCCACGAACTCCGCATGCTGCTGGTCAGCCCCGCCTCCTACATCGCCGCGACCCTGTTCCTGCTCGTGATGGGTTTCGTGTTCGCGGGCATTCTGGAGACCTTCACCGCCGGCCCGCAGGAAGCCGCGCCCGCCGCGGTGTTTTTTCAACTCTTCTGGCTGCCGGTGTTTTTTATGGTGCCGCTCCTGACCATGAAGAGCCTCGCCGAGGAGCGCCGCCTCGGCACCCTGGAGACCCTGCTCACCACACCCGTGACCACCCCGGAGGTCGTGCTGGCCAAGTTCGGCGCCGCCTACTCGCTCTACCTGGCGCTCTGGGCCGCCACCGGGGGCTTTTTCTACATCCTGGTTCGCTTCGGCGGCCAATCCCAGCCCATCGACCTCGGACCCTTGCTCGGCGGCTACCTGTTCATCGCCGTGTCCGGCACGCTTTTTGTCTCCCTCGGCATCCTCGCCAGCTCGGTGACCCGCAACCAGGCCGTGGCCGGCATCCTCGCCTTTGTGCTGCTGCTGACCCTGGTCATCGGCACCCGCTTCGCCGGCACCCTGGCCGTGCTGAAACTCGATTCCCTCGCCGGCCTGCGCGCCACCGTTGATTATATCCAGGTGTTCACCCACCTGGAAGACTTCACCCGCGGCGTGGTCGACACCCGCCAGGTGCTTTACTACCTGAGCGGCTCCGCCCTCGCCCTCATCCTCGCCATCCTCGGCGTCGAGGCCAAGCAACTGCACGGCTGACGGGAACCAAACGCGGAAAACACTGAAATCCTGAAACGCTAAAAAAACACCCGCCTCCGCCGCCTCTTTCAATTTTTCCGCGTTTCCGCGTTTCAAAATTTTCCGTCCATGTCCGTGTCCTTCGCCTCCGCCCGCCGCCGCCGCACCCTGCATCTGCTCGCCCAGGGCTTTCTGGTGCTCACCCTGGTCGCCGGGCTGAACTATGTCGCGACCCGCCATTCGTGGCGCCTCGACCTGTCCCGCCACGCCCGCCACTCGCTTTCCGCCGAGACCCTCTCCTACCTGCGCGAACTGCCCGCCCCGGTGAAGGTCGTCGTCACCCTCTCCGAGGACGTGGAGGACGAAGCGCTGCACCAGGCCTACCGCGACATCCGCACCCTCCTGCGCGACTACGCCGAGGCGTCGGCCGCCAACCCGCGCGCGCCCGTCACCGCCGAGTTCATCGACGTCTACCGCGACCGGGCCGCCGCCCAGAAATACGGTATCGAAAATCCCAACACGCTGCTGGTGCTCTCCGGCGACAAGCGCCGCGTGGTCGAGTTCAGCGAACTCTACCGCATGAAGGACCGCGAGAAGGTCGCCTTCCTCGGCGAACAGGCCTTCACCGCCGCCATCCTCGACGTATCCCGCCCCAACCGCCCGCTGGTCGCGTTTTTGTCCGGCCACGGCGAGATGGACCCGACCGACACCGATCCCGGCCGCGGTCTCTCGGTGCTCCGCGACGAGCTCCGCCTGCGCAATTTCGACCTCGCCGTGCTCGACCTCGCCCAGCCGGAGCAACGCGCCCTCGCCGCCCAGGCCGCCCTGCTGGTCGTCGCCGCTCCCCAGGGCCGCTACAGCCCCGACGAGCAGGAGTTCCTGCGCCGGCACCTCGCCACCAACGCCGGCCGCCTGCTCGTGCTGCTCGACCCCGGCCGCCCCCACGGGCTGGACGACCTCCTTTTCGACTGGGGCGTGCTGGCCGACGACGTTTTGATCGCGGACCGCAGCGCCGAGGGCAGCTCCGATACCGGCGATCTGGTGCTCACCCCCTCCGACTCCGGCCATCCGGTGGTGGGTTTCCTTTTCGACAACAAAATCGCCCTCCGCTTCGGGCCCTCCCGCTCGGTCCGGGCCGATCCCGGCCGCGCCCTCGATCCGGCCTTGAAAGTCGTGCCCCTGCTCGGCGCCTCCGCCGAGGCCTGGGGGGAACGCGCCTACCGCGACCGGGGGCCGGTCGCTTTCGACCCCGGCACCGACCTCCCTCCCCGCCTCGCGGTCGGCACCGCCTCCGAACGCGTCACACCCAAGGGCAAACTGCCTTTCAGCGTGCGCGGCGGCCGCCTGGTGGTGTTCGGCGGCGGCGATTGGACCGGCAACGCCCGCCTCGCCGCCGGCGGCAACCTTTCCCTCGCCCTGGCGGCGGTGAACTGGCTCGTCGATCGCGACACCCAGCTGCAACTCCCGCCCCGCCCGGTGGACCGTTTCCAGCTCTCGCTCTCCACCTCCGAACTCACCCGCCTGCGCCTCGCCCTCCTGCTCGTGCTGCCCTCGCTGACCGGACTCGTCGGCCTCCTCGTCTACTGGAACCGGCGGCGCTAACGCGCCTCAGGCGCGCGGATGAAGTCTAAAGTTCAAGTTCAAGACCCCGCCCTCCCCGCCCCCGGCCTCACCTCGCTTCAACCTCATCTTTCATCTTAATCTTCAAGTCGTGCGCTCCAAAGTCACCTTTCTCCTCCTCGCGCTGAACCTGGTGCTGTTCGGCTACCTGCTGCTCTCCGAGCGCCCTTGGTCCGCCACCGGGCGCATCGAGGAGAACCGCCGCCGCGTGCTGGGCCCCGAGGCCGCCAACCTGTCCGGCCTCACCCTCACCCTCCGCCCCGCCCCGGACGCGCCCCCCGGGACCGCCTCGTCCACCGTGCGCCTGGAACGCCGGGGCGAGGCCTGGTTCCTGGCCGCCCCGCTGGACTGGCCGGCCAACGATTTTGCCGTCCGCCGCATCCTGAACGAACTGCAGTTCCTCGAACACGAGACCAGCTTCCCCGTCGCCGACCTCGCCCGCAACGGCCAGACCCTCGCCGACTACGGCCTCGACCGGCCGCGCCTGGAGATCACCGCCACCCCCGCGCCCGGCCCGGCCGGCGCCCCTCCCCCCGCGTCCGCGTTCACCCTTTGCGTCGGTGCCGCCGCCGCCGTCGGCAACCGCCTCTACGTTTTGTCGCCCGACGGCACCCGGGTGCACGTGGTGCCGCCGTCCTTCGGCGCCACCTTCGGGACCGACCCCGCCGCCCTGCTCGCCGGTCTGCGCTCCGACCAGCTTTTCAACATCCCCGTGTTCGAGGCCCGCGCCCTCACCCTGCAGGCCGGCGCCGCGTCGGTCCGCACCCGCCTCCGCCGCGACCAGACCCGCTGGGCCTTCGAGGCCCCGATCACCACCCGCGCGGCCAAGACCCCGGTCGAGTTGCTGATCAACGATCTCAACGCCCTCCGCGTCGCCCGTTTCCTGGCCGCCGAGCCCACGCCCGAGGCGACCGGACTCGCCACCCCGCGCCTGCGCCTCACCCTGGAGGGCAACGCCCGGCGCGAAACCCTGCTCCTCGGCCTGCCGGTCGCGCCGCCGCCCGCCGGCGCCGAGAGCATCGAGCTGCACGCCCGGCTCGACGACCGCCCCACCGCGTTCACGGTGGAGGTGCCGGCCGCCGTGCTCCGCACCCTCGACCAGGCCCAGACGGAGCTGCGCGACCGCCGCGTGCTCGCCTTCGACCCCGCCCGCGTCGCCGCCTTGGTCGTCGCCCCTCCGGAGGGTGCCGCCCCCGGCGCGCTGCGTATCCAGAAACTCGATGCCGCCGCCGGCGTGCCCGCCGCCTGGCGGCTCGCCTCCCCCGCCCTCGCCGGCCCCGCCCGCGCCGACCCCGCGCTGGTGGCGCGTCTGCTGGGCAATCTCCAGCTGATCGAGGCCGCCCCGCCCCGGCCGAAGGCGTCCCCCTTCGTGTCCGACGCCCCCTCGCGGGTGGAGTTGGAGAATCTCGGCTTCAACCGGCCGGAACGCACCGTGACCCTGGAGCTCGCCGCCCCCGAACCCTCCGCCAACGCCGCGCCGGAAGGCCCCTCCACCCTCGTGCTGGAGTTGGCCCAGCCCGTCGCGGGGGGCGCCGAACTCTACGCCCGGGTGGCCGGCCAGCCCTTCATCTACGCCGTCCCGCCCGAGACGCTCCTGCTGCTCGACGTGGCGCCGCTGTCCTACCGCGACCGCGAACTCGCCCGCCTGCCGGAGTCGGTGCGCATCACCCGGCTGGTGGTGCGCACCACCACCGATCCCGCCGCCCCCCCGCTGCTCGACCACACGGTCGGCGAGGAGCCGCCGCCGCCCGCCATCACCACCCTGCTCGCGGGCCTGCGCGAGTTGCGCGCCGGACGCATCGTGCGCGAGGGTTTCCCCGCGACCGTCCCGGTCGACGGCGTGGAAAAAACCTGGGCCTTCCAGCTCGAGGCGACGCTGTCCCCGCCAGGCGACGGCCCGCTCGTGCTGTCCATCGCCGAACGCGCCGGCGGCGGCACCCAGCTGGCGGGTAGCGAGCGCCTCGGCCTGGTCTTCACCCTCGAGCAACCGGTGCTCGACGCCCTGTGGACCCTGCTCCAGCCGAACCCGGGGCCTTGAGCCAAAAACCCGCGCTCCCCGCCCTTCCGTCCGCCCGTGGCCTCGCGTTTATCCCGGCTCGTTTCCCGCTCCTGCCGCGCCTGCGGGTGGTTGTTGTGCGCCGTGCTTTGGCTCGCGCTGTCCGCCACGCTGGCGTTTCAAATCGGCATTCTGCGCGACGGCGGTGTGCGTGTCCCGCGCCCGGCCCTGACCTGGCTGGAAACCCGGATCGCCCGGGAGGGCCTGACCCTCTCGCTCGGGGATGTCTGGCTCGATCCGCGCGGCCGCGTGCTGGTGCACGACGCCCGGCTGGGCCTGGCCGGCCAGAGCGGTCCCTGCGCGGAGGCTGAAACCCTCTCGGTCCGCTTCCGCCGCCGCGAGCTGCTGCGCCGCCAGTTCATCCCGCTCGGCCTGGAAATCTCCGGTCTGCGCCTGGCGCTGCCCGCGCAGGTGTCGCCCTCGGGCGTGGAGGCACCCCTGCTGACCGACGGCGAGTTTCGCCTCGCCCGTCGCCCCGAGGGCTCGGGCTGGGACCTCACCCAGGCCAGCGCCCGCCTGCTGGGCGTGCCGACCAGCTTCACCGGCGACCCGCCGACCCCCCCCGCGTCCGGCGCGCCTTCCCCGCCCGCCGCCGAGCGCCTGCGCGCCGCCCTCGCCCGTGCCGCCGATGTCTACCCGGCGCTCGCGGCGCTCCCGCTCGCTTCGATCCGCATGCTGCGCATCGACCTCGCGCCCGAGGAGCTGACCGTCGCCGCGGAGGTGCCGTCGCTCGTCGCCCCCGCCCATCCCGCCCTGCCCGCCGCCTTGGTCGGCACGACCTTGGAGCAGGTCCGCCTCGCCCTCAGCCTGCCCCTCGGGCCCCGGCCCGCCCCGGAGGCGGCGCCCGCGCTTCGCCTCGAGGCGGAAACCTTCGCCGCGCCGGCCGCGCTGGCCCTGACCGGACACCGGCTCAGCCTCCGCGGGCGCGAGACCGCCCCCGCCGTCTACAGCGCGGAACTGGCGGTGGCCCGGATCGACAAAACCGACCGGGCGCTGCCGCCCGCCCCTCTCGTCGCCACCGCCCGCTACGACCGGACCGCGACCGCGCCCCGCCTCGACGCCGAGGTGTCCACCCGCCTGGCCGACGCCGCCTGGTCGCTCGAATTCGCCGGCGATCCGGTCGCCCTTTCCGGTGAGGCCGCGGCACACGGCACCCTGACCCCCGCCCTTCTGGAAGTCGCACGCCCCTTTTTCCCCGCCAAGGCCCGGGCGCTGTTCACCATCGCCGATCCCATCACGCTCGCCGCCACCGCCCGCCTCGGCCCCGGCGGCCGGCCGGACCACGCCACCCTGCGCTTCGCCACCGGCCGGGCCGACGCCCGGGGGGTGGCGTGGGATCGCGCCTCGGCCCGCGTGAGCTACGACGCCGCCACCCGCCGGGTGATCGCCGATCCCGCGCGCATGGAACTCGCCGATTGCGGGGCCGCCGGCACCTACGAGATGGACATCGACACCCTCGCCTACCGCTTCCTGCTCGAGGGCAGCCTGCGCCCGATGTTGATCGAAGGCTGGTTCACCGGCTGGTGGGACCGCCTTTGGGAAAACTTCAGCTTCGGCCCACGCCCGCCCGAGGCCGAGATCGATATCCAGGGGGTCTGGGGAAAGCCCGACCGCAGCGACGTCTTTATCGGCGTGAAGTCCGGCCCGATGCGCCTCCGCGGGCTGCCGGTGGACTCGCTCGCGACCCGCCTGCGCACCCACGACCACCGGGTCGAGGTGCAGGGCTTTCGCGCCGTCGCCGCCGGACGAACCGCGACCGGCACCTTCACCCGGGTCTACAATCCCGCGCTCGACGCCTGGTCCCGCATGGCCTTCGACGTCCGCTCCGATCTACCCGTGGAATCGATCCCCCTGGTGTTCCCCGCCGAGGGACCCGCCCTGGTCGAGCCCCTCGCCCTTACCGCACCGCCGGACATCCACCTCGTGGGCGAGCTCTTCGGCCCGGGCCGGCCCGAAATGGGCAACCGCCAGGACTACGTGCTGGAGGTCGCCGCCGAGGCCCCGCTCCACTACCGCGGCTTTCCCCTCGATCACCTCGCGCTTCGCGTCGAACGCCGGGACAGGGAGCTTCTGCTCCAGGATATCCGCGCCGGTTTCGCCGGCGGCCTCGCCACCGGCCACGCCGCCCTCTCCGGCCCGGAGACGGAACGCTGGCTCGCCCTCGACGTCCGTCTGCAGGACGCCGGCCTCGACCTCGCCATCACCCGCTGGCGCGAGTTCCAGGCCACCCGACCCGCCCCGCCCGCCGTCGCCCCCGGCTCCCCGTCCGGCAAATCCCCGTCCCACCCCGAGACCGAAAAAAATCGCCCCCTCGGAGGCACCCTCGCGCTTGCCCTGCGGGCCACCGGCCCGCTCGACGACCCGCTCGGCCTGTCCGGGCGCGGCGAAGGCTCGGTCGCCGGAGCCGAGCTCGCCCGCATCCGCCTGCTGGGCGGCTTTTCGGGTCTGCTCTCGGAAATCGGCATCGGCCTCGGCACCGTCCGCCTGACCGACGCCCGGGCGGATTTTGTGCTCGACCGCACCCGCCTCAGGTTCGCCTCGCTCGACCTCACCGGTCCATCCGCCCTGGTCGAGGCGAAGGGCGACTACGCCCTCGACGCCGGCACCCTGGCCTTCAACGCCCGGGTGCGGCCCTTCGAGCAACGCGGCGGACTCCTGTCCTCGACCGCCGGTTTTGTGCTCAGCCCGCTGTCCAGCGTCCTGGAGGTCGAGCTCTCGGGCACGCTGGAGGAGCCCGAATGGACCTTCACCTACGGCCCCACCCGGCTGTTTCGCCGCATGATCGGCGGCGGTTCCTCCCGCCCGGCGCCGGCCCCGGTTTCGCCGCCGCCCGCCCCATGAACCCGGCGCGGGTGTTTCCCCTCGCATCCGGCCGCGGGTGCTACGTAGCCTCGCCCGTCGCATGAAGCCCGCCCACCAACCGCTCGCGCCCCCGAACTCCTGGGTGCGCCTGCTCGCGTCCGGGCTGGGCCTCGCCGTCGCCCTCGGCGGCCTGATCGTCGTGGTCGGCTGGTGGTTGCGGGTGGATTCGCTGGTCCAGGCCGGGGCGGAGTTCGAGGCGGTCAAAGTCAACACCGGCCTCGGCGTGGCCTGCCTCGGCGCGGCGCTGTTTTTTCTCATCGGCGGACCGCAGAAACTCACCTGGCTGGGGCTCGTGCCCGCCGGCCTCGGTCTGCTCACCCTGATCGAGCACCTCGCCGGCGTCGATCTCGGCATCGACCAGCTGCTGGCCCGCGACTACCTCGCCGGACCCGCCACCCTCCACCCGGGACGCATGGCCCCGGTCTCCGCCCTCTGCCTGGTCGCGGCCGGCCTGGCGGTGACACCCCTCTTCGGCTCGCGGCCGGCCCGCCGCGCCCTCGGCCTCGGGCTCGCCGGCTCGCTCTACGCCTCGATCGGCAGCGCCGGCATCCTCGGCCACCTGCTCAGTCTGCCCGGCGGCTACGGCTGGGCCGGGGGCGGCGGCCTATCCCCCTACGCGGGGGCCCTCGCCCTGCTCGTCGGTCTCGCCCTGCTCGCCGCCGCCTGGCGTATCCACGAAACCAGCACCGACGCCCCCCCCGGCTGGATGCCCCTGCCCGTCATCGTCGCGTCGGTCGCCCTCACCGTGATCCTCTACACCGGCCTGCGCGAACGGGAGCGCTTTTTTTCCGCCGACACCGCGCGCAACAACCTCAACAACCTCGCTTCCGCCATCGTGCTGGAGATTGAGCGCGAATCGGCCGAGCTCGAACGCATCGCCCGCCGCTGGAGCCTGCTGGAGGGCCCGAGCGAGATCGTGCGCGAGGCGGACGCCCGCGGTTTCATCAGCGAACGCCGGTCCTCCGAGGCCCGGGCCGACGCCGCGCCGGGCGCCCATTCGGTCGCGTGGTTGGGCAACGACGGTCGTGTGCGCTGGTTCTACCCGCCGGAAGGCAACGAGGGCCTGACCGGCTTCGACCACTCGCGCGAACCGCTGCGGGCCGAGGCCATGCTGCGGGCCCGCGGCACCGGCCTGCCCGCCGTGTCCGGCACCCTGATCGTGCCCGGCCGCGGCGCCGGCTTCGCCGTCTACGCCCCGATCCTGACCGTCGGCGGCTCCACCGGCTACGCCACCGCCGACTACACCTACGCCCGTCTTTTCGAGTCCCTCGAGGCCCGCCTGCGCTACGGCGAATCCCACGACTATTCGATCCAGGTCGGGGGCGTGCCGGTGTTCGACACCCGCGACGCCGTGAGGCGCGACGAGCCGATCGCCGAGGCGATCGAGTCCAGCCTCATCATCCTCGACCGCCGCGTGCGCATCGCTTTTTCCCCCGCCAGCGGCGCCGACGCGCTGTCCCGCCGCCGCCTGCCCGAGGTGGCCCTCCTGACCGGCCTCGGCATCACCTTCCTGCTCGGCCTGTCCGTCCACCTCGCCCGCGTCGCCCGCGCCGGACAACGCCTGACCGAACAGGCCAACACCCAGCTCCGCGGCGAGATCGAGGAACGCCGCCAGGCCGAGGCCGCCCTGCGCGCCTCCCAGCTGGCCGAACGCAAACTCGGCCTCGTGGCCGCCCGCACCGACAACATCGTGGTCATCGCCCGCCCCGACGGCGCGGTCGACTGGGTGAACGACGCCTTCACCCGCCTGCTCGGCCGCCCTCTCGCCGAGGTCGCCGGCCGCCCCGCCGTGGATATCCTCGCCTCCGCCGATCCCGAGGCCGCCTTCCGGCTCCGCTCCGCCCTGGGCTCCGGCGACCCCCTCTCCACCGACGTTTCCAGCCGCTCCGCCTCCGGCCGCCCCTACGAACTCTCCCTCGACCTCCAGCCCGTCTACGCCGCCGACGGCCGGCTGGAGAATTTTATCCTGCTCGCCGCCGACATCACCCAGCGCGTCGAGACCGAGCGCGAGCTGCGCCGGGCCAAGATCGAGGCCGACGCCGCGTCCCGCGCCAAAAGCGATTTTCTGGCGTCGATGTCGCACGAGATACGCACCCCGATGAACGGCGTGATCGGGATGACCAGCCTCCTGCTGCACACCCCGCTGAACCATGATCAGCGCGATTCGGTGAACACCATCCGCCAGTCCGGCGAGACCCTGCTGGCGATCATCAACGACATCCTCGATTTCTCCAAGATCGAGTCCGGCCACCTCGAGCTCGAGACCATCCCCTTCGACCTCACCGCCCTGGTCGAGGAAACCCTCGATCTTTTCGCCCCCGTCGCCTCGTCCCGCGGCCTCGATCTCGCCTACCGCGTCGACCCCGCGGTCCCCGCCTGGATCGAGACCGACCCCACCCGCCTGCGCCAGATCCTGGCCAATCTGGTGAACAACGCGGTCAAGTTCACCCCGTCCGGCTCCGTGTCCATCGAGATCGCCTCCGCCCCGGGCCACACCATCGAGTTCCGCGTGCGCGACACCGGCATCGGCATCCCGCCCGATCGCATCGGCCGCCTGTTCAAAGCCTTTTCGCAGGTCGATTCGTCCACCACCCGCAAATACGGCGGCACCGGCCTCGGCCTCGTGATCTGCCAGCGCCTGACCGCCCTGATGGGCGGCCAGATCATCGTCGAGAGCGTGGTCGGCGAGGGCTCCGTGTTCCGCTTCGCCATCCCCCTGCGCCCCGCCACCCCGGCCACCACGGAGCCGCCGGCGCCCGCCCCCGCCGTCCGGCCCGTCGTGCTGGTGCTCGAGGCCCAGCCGCTGAACCGCCGCCGCCTGGTGGAGCAGATCACCGCCCAGCTCGGCCCCGCCCTCGCCCCGGCCGAACCGGCCCAGCTCGGCGCCACGCTCGCCGAATCCGGCCTCCGCCCCACCCTGATCCTCGCCGACCCGGCCTTCCTCGCCCTCGACCCGACCGGCGCCCTGCCGCCCGCCCTGCGCGCGCTCGCCGCGCCCGTGGTGTGGCTGCACCCCATCGGCCACCCGCCCGCCGACCCCGCCCTGCTCGGCCCCGTCCACGCGAAGCTCGCCCGCCCCGCGCGCACCGGCTTCGTGCTCGCCGCCCTGCGCCGCCACCTCGGCCTCGAGACCACCCGCCACCAAACCGCGCCGACCCTCGACGTCACCCCGCTGGGCGAAACCATCCCGCTGTCCATCCTCCTGGTGGAGGACAATCTGGTTAACCAGAAAGTGGCCCTCCGTTTCCTCGAGCGCCTCGGTTACCGCGCCGACGCCGTGGCCAACGGCCTCGAGTCTCTGCGCGCCCTCGAGGCCCGCCCCTACGACCTGGTGTTCATGGACCTGCAGATGCCCGAGATGGACGGGTTCGAGGCTTCCCGCGAGATCCGCAACACCCTCCCGGCCGACCGCCAGCCGCGCATCATCGCCCTCACCGCCAACGCCCTCCAGGGCGACCGCGAGGCCTGCCTGGCCGCCGGCATGGACGACTACATCACCAAGCCGGTGAAACTCCCCGACATCGCCGCCAGCATCCAGCGCCAGTTCGCCCACCGCGACCCCGCCGCCCCGGGCTGACCCGCCCGGTCCGGTTAAAACAAACCCTCCGCCCGCGCCTCCGCCGCCGCGACCTCGCGCGCCGCCCCGGCGGGCAACTGGGTGCGAAACCAGGTCTTCTGTTTGCGCACCAGGCGCCAGGTGTTGCCCGCGATTTCCTCCGCCAGCCGCGCCTCGTCGACCCGCCCCGCCCCCGCCGCCTCGGCCCGCAACACCGCCAGCGTCTCCCGGTAGCCGATCGCGCTCGCCGCGCTGGGATTTTCCTCCAGGCCCTCCGCCCGCAGCCGCCGCACCTCGTCGACCAGCCCCGCGCGCAACATCGCCGCCGCCCGCGCCGCGATCCGCTCCCGCAAGTCCGCGTCCGGCCGGGTCAGGACCACCGCCCGCACCCCCCAGTCCGCGAAAGGCCCCGGCCGCGCGTAAAACTCCGCCGCCAGCGCCGCCGCCGTGCGCCCGGTCGCCAGACACCGCTCGAGGGCCCGCGCCACCCGCCGCGGATTGGCCAGATCGACGCCCGCCAAATCGTCCGCACCGGGATTGAGCTGCCGCAAACGCCCGACCAGCCCCGCCAGCCCGGCCCCGCGCTCCAGCTCCGCCACCTCGGTCCGCAGCGCGTCGGGGATCTCGATCGTATCCGCCACCGGCCCGAAAAAGGCCTTGAGGTAAAAACCGCTGCCGCCCGTGACCAACACCTTCCGCCCCCGACCGACGATGTCCGCGCAGGCCGCCCGCGCCGCCTCGACGTAGCGCGCCACGTCCATGCGCTCCCGCACCGAGCGGATGTCGACCAGCCAGTGCCGCACCCGAGCCCGCTCCGCCGCCGTGGGCTTGGCCGTGCCGATATCCATGCCCCGGTAGAACAAACTCGCATCGCAGGAGACGACCTCCGCCCCGTTCGTTTCCGCCCAGTCGAGGGCCAGCGCGGTCTTGCCCGCGGCGGTCGGACCGGTGAGGACGTAAAGTAAACGACACATAGGTTACGGCGGGGTGATAGGGTCGGTCCGGGAAGGGTTTCCGATTGCGTATCCAAGCACGCATGACGACACCCGGTCGCAAGCGTGAAACTCGCCCTCGTCACCGAAACCTTCCCCCCCGAGATCAACGGCGTCGCCATGACCCTCGGGCATCTCGCCGCCGGCCTCACCCGGCGGGGCTTTGCCGTCACCGTGCACCGCCCGCGCCAGGGCGAGGCCGAAAACGCCGCCCACGCCGCCGGCCCCCGCCCCTACGCCGAGGTGCTGTATCCCGGCGTGCCCATCCCCGGCTACCCGTTGCTCCGCGCCGGCCTGCCCGCCCGCGGCGCCCTGCTCCGGGCCTGGCGCGCCGAGCGCCCCGACGTGGTGCACGTCGCCACCGAGGGCCCGCTGGGCTGGTCCGCCCTGTCCGCCGCCGACGCCCTCGGCATCCCCCTGGCGTCGTCGTTCCACACCAATTTCCACAGCTACTCGAAACACTACGGTTTCGATTTCCTCACCCGCCCCGCCCTCGCCTACCTGCGCTGGTTCCACAACCGCACCCGCATCACCCTCTCGCCCACCGACGAGCTCAACCAGGAGCTGACCCGCGACGGCTTCAAGGGCATGAAACTGCTGTCCCGCGGGGTCGATACCGACCTGTTCTCCCCCGCCCGCCGCGACCCCGCGCTCCGCCAGGCCTGGAACGCCGGCCCGGACGACCCCGTGTTCATCCACGTCAGCCGCCTCGCCGCCGAGAAAAACTACGCCCTGCTTTTTCGCGCCTGGGACGCCATCCGCTCGGTCCAGCCCCGCGCCCGCTTCGTGTTGGTCAGCGACGGCCCGCTGCGCAAAAAACTCCAGCGCCGCCACCCCTGGGCGGTGTTCACCGGCTTCCTCGGCCGCGAGGATCTCGCCCGCCACTACGCCTCGGCCGATGCCTTCCTCTACCCCAGCCTGACCGAGACCTTCGGCAACGTGGTGACCGAGAGCATGGCCTCCGGACTGGCGGTGTGCGCCTACAACTACGCCGCCGCCGCCCGCTACCTGCGCCACGGGGAAAACGGCCTGCTGGTGCCGCTGGGGGACGAGACCGACTTCATCGCCCGCTCGATCGAGCTGGCGCGCGACGCCCGCCTCCGCCGCAGCCTCGGCCTCGTAGCCCGTGCCACCGCCGAAAACATCCCCTGGGGTCGCGTGATCGACGGTTTTGCCCGCGACCTGCGCGAGGTCGCCGGCGACAACCCGCCCGGCTCCCTTCCGTCCCCGACCCCCGCCCAGCCCGCCGCCGCCTGATCGCCCGGATGCACACCCGCGCCCGCTTCATTTTTAACCCGCACTCCGGCCACAACGCCCGCAACCCCTGGCTGCTCCAGCGCGCGCGTGATTTTATCGCCGAACACCGGCTCGACGCCACCGTCGTCCCGACCGAACACCCCCTGCACGCCACCGAGCTCGCCCGCCGCGCGCTCGACGACGGCTGCGATCTGGTGGTGGCGATCGGCGGCGACGGCACCATGAACGAGGTCGCCGCCGCCCTCGTCGGCACCCCCGCCGCCCTCGGCCTCATCCCCTGCGGCTCGGGCAACGGCCTCGGGCGCCACCTCGGCCTGCCCGGCCCCGGGAAAGGCGCCTTCCGCGCCCTGCTCGCCGGCCATATCCGCACCATCGATACCGGCGTGGCCGACGGCCACCCCTTTTTCAACGCCATGGGCCTCGGCTTCGACGCCGAGATCAGCGCCCGATTCAACGCCCTGACCTCGCGCGGTTTCACCGCCTACGCCCGCACCACCTGGCGCACCCTCTTCGGTTACCGGCCAGGCGATTACGTGGTCCGCTGCGGCGACCAGGTGCTGCGCTCCCCCGGCTTCATCGTGGCGGTGGCCAATTCCGACCAATACGGCAACGATTGCTTCATCGCCCCCGGCGCCCGGGTCGATGACGGCCTGCTCGACCTGACCATCATCCGCCGGCTCACCCCGTTCAACGTCCTGCCCCTCGCGGAACGCCTGTTCACCAAACGCCTGGACGGCTCACCCAGCGTCACCCGCCTCCGCGCCGCCGGCTTCTCGATAGAGCGCGACACCCCCGGCTTTATCCACACCGACGGCGAGGTCCGCCCCTGCGGCGCCCGCATCGAGGTAAAAGTCCTGCCCGCCAGCCTGCGCATCGCCGTGCCCGTCCCCGCCCACCCCGCCCCGGCCGAAACCTCCGCCCACGCCCTCTCCCGGCTCCGACCCGCCGCGGTTCCGTGACTTTTCGGCAACGGAACCACTTCCGCCCTAGGCACCACCCCCCCCTCCCGCTAGACCCACTCCGCGATGGATAAACGCACGCTCAAGGTCCGCACCGTGATCATTTCCGACGTCCACCTGGGCACCCACGACTGCAAGGCGCGCGAGGTGAATCATTTCCTCAAATACACCCGCTGCGAGAAGTTGATTCTCAACGGCGACATCATCGACGGCTGGCGCCTGAAGCAGGCCACCTTCTGGCCCAAGACCCACAGCCGCTTTATCCGGCTGGTGCTGAAAAAACTGGAGAAACGCGGCACGCAGGTGATCTACCTGCGCGGGAACCACGACGACATCCTGTCGAAGTTCATCCCGGTCACCTTCGAGAACCTCGAAATCGCCGAGGACCATATCCACGAGGGCGCCAACGGCCGCCGCTACCTCGTGCTCCACGGCGACGTGTTCGACACCGTGACCAAAAACTTTGTCTTCCTCGCCTACGCCGGCGACTGGGGTTACCGCGTGCTCATGCGCATCAACCGCCTCTACAACAATTACCGGGCCTGGCGGGGCAAGGAATACTACTCGATTTCCAAGGCGGTGAAGGCCCGGGTGAAACAAGCCGTCAGCCACGTATCTCACTTCGAGGAACACATTTCCGATCTCGCCAAGAGCCGCGATTGCACCGGCGTGATGTGCGGCCACATCCACACCGCCGCCGACCGCATGATGGGCGACGTGCATTACCTGAACAGCGGCGACTGGGTCGAGAGCCTCACCGCCATCGTGGAGCACTTCGACGGCCGCATGGAGCTGATCGATTTCGCCGATTTCCGGAAAGAATACCCGCTGGAGGATGAGTCGAGCGACACCGCCGATAATCTCGAGCCCCTCGAACTGCCCTTCCCCAACCCCTCCGCCGGCGTCAACCCCGCCTGAGCCTCCGGGCCGAGACTCGGGTCCGGGAAATGGGAGGGGAAAAACCCGGCGCGCGCCCCGCGTCCGCCCGGGGGAAAAACCGTCGTCCGCGGGCGCATTCATACTGTCTGAACACCCGACGGTGTCGCCCCCCGCCGCCTCCCCTAGCCTGCCGTCCCCAACCCCGCGTTCTCGTTCTCGTCGCCCGCCCCCCGTGCCCCGTTTCCTTCGCCTCGTTTTCCTCCTCCCCTGCGCGCTCGCCGGCC
>CAMCHD010000041.1 GCA_945874545.1 Akkermansia muciniphila
GGCAAAGGATGGTATCAGCGCGAGTTCACCGTGCCGGCCGACTGGCCGAAGCAGCGGCGTTTGCGGCTGCGTTTCGAGGCGGTTTATCACGAGGCGGAGGTGTCGCTCAACGGACGCTTCGTCGGCAGCCACATCGGCGGCTACACGCCGTTTGAATTCGACGTCACGGAGGCGGTGATGCGCGACAAACCGAACATCCTGACGGTGCGGGCGGACAACACCTACCGACGCGGAGCGTGGTGGGCGTGGGGAGGCATCAGCCGGAGCGTGAGCCTGAAGGCGAACCGGGACGTGCGCATCGTTTACCAACACATCCGCAGCGAGCCCGATCTCGTTAACGGGACGGCGCGGCTCTTTATCACCACCAAGCTGGACAACTCCGGGGCGCAGGCGGTGAACGCCCGGCTGACGCCGGCGATCAGCGCGCTGGGCGTGGTGCTGGACCGGGCGGCGGTGGTCGAGCGCCCTCTGGCTCTGAACGGCGGGGCGGTGGAAGTGGTGGTGCCGGCGGGCGGAGTGATCGAGGCCGAAACGACTTTGGAGCTCGATGCGGCGCAGGTGCGGCTCTGGCATTTCGACCATCCGCACCTCTATGCCTCGCGGATGACGCTGGAGGTGGACGGCGAGGCGCACCACGCGCGGCGCGACCGCTTTGGTATCCGTAAAGTGGATATAATGCCCGACGGTTTTTACCTGAACGGCGAGCGGGTGCGCGTCCCAGGGTTTAATCGGGTGAGCGACAGCAACACGACCGGCAACACGGAGCCGGACGAGCTGGTGCGCCGCGACGTGGATCTGATGAAGAGCGCGAGCGCGGTTTTTTCCCGCCTGATGCACAGCCCGCAGGCGCCGAACCTTCAGGACTACATGGACGAACGCGGGTTGATGACCGTGGCCGAGATCCCGGTCTGGGGTGAGGGCGACCCGCAGGTCTTCTCGGACAATCCGCTGACCCGGCAATGGCTGCGCGAGATGATCGAACGCGACTACAACCACCCTTGCGTGGTTGGTTGGAGCACCGGCAACGAAATCGTGCGGCACACCGACTACGTGCGCACCATGAACGACGCCGTGCGCCGCGAGCTCGATCCGCACCGCTTCGTGGGCTACGCGAGCTACACCGCGTTCCGGGGCGGGGTATCGCCCGCCACGGACGGCGTGACGCACAGCGATCTGGCGATGTTGAACATCTATTCGGGCAAGGCGCAGGACTTTCTCAATCTCATCCATACCGTCCGTCGGCGCTGGCCGGAGAAGCCAATTTTCCTGTCCGAGTTCGGAGTTGGGCAAATCGGGGTCGGAGACGCGGCGCGGGTGCCGAATTTCGGGGCGATCTGGTCGGCGATCGGCCAGGAGCCCTACGTGATCGGCGGGGCGCTCTGGACCTTTAACGACTACCGCAGCGACTACCATGGCACGCCGGCCTCGGGTAACCGGGAGTGGGGCGTCGTGGATGTGGCGCGCAACGTGAAGCCCGCCTACGCCGAGGTGCAGCGGGCCTTCGCGCCGGTGGGGGCGCTGAGTTTTTCGGGAGCGAAAATCAAGCTGGCGCCGCGCGGGGTGGACGCGCTGCCGAGTTACACGCTCAAGGGCTATACGCTGCGCTGGACGGAGCGGGCGGAGGCGGGCTCCAAGGCCCGGAGCGGGGTGATCGAGCTGCCCGATCTGGCGCCGGGGGCGGGCGAGCGCGAGTTTACGGTCGAAACGGTCGGACTGGCGGGCGTGACCCTGGTTTCCCCGACCGGTTACGAGGTGCTGGCGGCCGGCCCGGCCCAATGAGGCGACGCGGCGCGCTCAGCGCGGGGGCGGTGTGCGATCGCTCCCGTAGGCCTGTATGTTGTCGATCACGATCTGGACGTCGGGCGCGGCGCCAAAGTGGACGTGGCCAAAGGTGATCGCGTGCAGGGTGATGGGCTGCTCGCGGTCGAAGGCGCCGGTTTGTTCCCCGGTGTCGAGCGCGAGGGTGTGGGTTTTCAACGTGCGTGACACCTCGAGAACCCACTTCGAGGACCAGGACGGTTTGGCCGGGTCGCCCTGGACCAGGCGGAAGGCCACGCGACGGGATTTGTCGTCCCCGAGCGAGCCCAGATCGAAACGCACGGAAAGTTTATCGAGGCTCGTCCACGGACTGCGGATCAGATTCGCGCGGCCGATACCGCCGAACCAGTAGTTACGGTAGTTCTCGGCGTTCCCGCTGAACACAAGGGCGTTGGTTCCGTCGTTGCCCGCGAACGCGATGATGTCGCCTCGGTAGGTGAAGCCGTCGCCACCGCCGAAAATGAACCAGCTGTTGAGGTTGGTCCCGCGATTAAAGTCCTCGTTGTAGAGGAGCTCGGGCACGGGGGTGTCTGTTTCGGCCGTGAGCGGACCGCCGCCGGTCGCGAGCACAATGGCGGCAAACAGGGCGGGAAGCACGGATGACCGCGGGATGGCGGAGTTCATGGACGATCCTAGGGGTAAGGCGGGTGGAAAGCGGGGCGCGGGATGCGCGGCACTCGGTAAGGGAAGGCGCTTGGGGCTAGGGGGGATATCCGAGCGAGACTTGGATTTATCATTAAATCTAAGTTGGCAGTCAATGATTTTGTTGGTTCTCCGGGTTCCGGATGTGGCTGTGAAACACGGCCGGCTGCGTGCGGCGCGGTTGTTCCCGTGGTTGTCCGGTCAGCGGACCAGGAGACCGATGCGGTCGAGCAGGATGGTGCCGGTCACGGGTTTGGTGGTATTGAGGACGAACCAGATTGTGTAGCCGGAGGCGATGGCATCGACGTAGTCTTGGCGGGTGAAGGTGACCTGGTGGCGGTTCCAGTCCTGGTTGCCGGCGAGGGGGACGGTGCCGAAGACCATCCACCAGTTGGCGGGGCTCTGCATGACGACGGAGACGGAGGCGTTGGGGTCTTCGGTGACGAGGCCGAGGGTTTTTAGGTCGAAAAAGACGCCGCGGATGTTGGCGCGGTTGAGGGTAGCGCGTTCGGGGAGGCTGGTGATGCGGAAGAGCGTCTGGTGCTCCTTGTCGCCGGGAACGATGGAATCGGGCGAGAGGTCGATGCGGGCGACCTCCTTGTTGGCGCGCTGGTTGAGGTCGGCGGTGAGTTTGTAGCGCGAGGTGAAGAGCTTTTGATCCGAGGGACTCTGGCTTTGGAAATCCCAGATGAGCATGGGGCGGGGCTCGGAGGATTTGGGCTCGATGCGGGTGGTGGTTTCCACGCCGTTGACGGTGGCGCGGAGGGTGACGGGGTCGGTGCTGGTGGCGACGAACTCGAAGCGGCCGAGGGTCTCGGCGAGGCGGATGGCGGAGCGGTCGAAGGTGATATTTCCCTCGGCGGAGAGGGCTGCATCGGGCAGCGAACCGGAGTAGGGGAGGCCGGTGGCGGCGTCCTCGGCGTGGAGGTAGCCGGCGATGCGATCGCCGGCGAAGACCTCGGGCGGGAGCATGAAGCGGAGGCGTGGAGCGGGGGTGGCGGGAGAGGCGGCGGGGGCTTGGGCCTGCATGAACTTGGATTCCTCGGGGGCGCCGATGGTGGGGACCCGGACGTAGGTGACGGAGAAAGGGGCTACGGTGACGGAGAAGGCGTCGCCGACGCCGACGGGGGTGGCACGGGGGGCCTGGCTCCAGGCGGGGGAGTGGGTTTGGGTGCTCCAGAAGTATTCGCGATGGGAGAGGGTGACTTGTTCGCCCAGGGATCCGGCGAGGAAACCCGGGAGCTCGAGCTCGACCTTGGCGACGCGATCGTTGCTGGGGTTGACCAGCATGATGTAAACGGCGTCGGAGTCGCGGGAGGCGTAGCTATAAAGGGTGTCTTCGCCGGTGACGACGGGCTGGAGGACTTGATCGCCGCTGTAGTGGTTCCAGAGCTGGAGGGCGTAGTAGGCGGCCTTGCGGGTGTAGGAGTCGCCGTCGGTCCAGATGAGGCCGTGGCCGTCGGCCATGCCGCTGACGTGGGTGAATGTGTCCCACTTGGTGGCGAAGTCCACGCCATGGCGGGCGAATTCGCCGAGCATCATGGAGGTCCAGAGGCCGCTGAAAAGGTCGGAGGCGTTGAGGCCGCCGGAGAGGTTCCACTCGGTGTAGCCGATCTCGATCTGGTCCTTGCGGGCGGGTTGGTATTTCTCGATCCAGCCCTTCACCTGATTGACCTCGTTGGCGACGGTCTGGGGGACGCGGGCGAGGTTTTCCTGAAAGGTGAGGGTGGTGCTGCCCGGGTAGGTGTGGATGGAGACAAAGGCGACGCGATCGCCGGAGTGTTTCAGGGTGTCCTCGGCGTAGGCGAAGGCGCCGAGTTTTGCCTTGGGGGCGACGGCGTGGACGGCGTCGGCGATGGCGTTGAAGCGAGAGACGAAGATCTCGGGCGTGATGGTGGAGCCATCGGGCAGGAAAGTTCCGGGTTCCCAGGAGCCACCGAGCTCGTTGCCGACGTGCCAGTAGGCGGAGTCGTAGTCGTTTTTGATGGCCCATCTGGCCCATTCGGCGGCCTCGATCGGGCGGGCGGTGCCGGCGTTCAGGGAGGGAAGGGCGACGGCGCCGGGGGTGGCCTTGACGTAGTCGTGGAGGGTTTTGACGTCCACGTTTCCGTGGAAGCCTGTGCCGGGCTTCAAGGTCTTCGAGTCGATCATGAAGCCGGGCTTGTAGCCGCTGTAGTCCACTGCTGGATACCCATCGGGCCCGACCTTGGTGGCGTCCACGTCGCCCTTGGCGTTGCGGACGCCGTTACCGTTCCAGTAGTAGGCGTTGCTCCAGGAGCCGCCGGGGATGCGGATGAGGCCGGTGCCGAGCTCGGAGACCCACTGGCGGAGGAGGGGGGCTTCGAAGTGTCGCTGCTCGTTCCAGAGAGCGAGGTTTGTGCCGCCGATCATGCGGTGGTCCATGGTGCGGAGGGAGGCGTCGGCGTCTATGACGACCTTGGCGGAGAACGGGGCGGTTTGGGCCGACGGTAGGGAGGCGGAAGCTGCGGAGGCGGAAAGCAGCAGGCACGCGGCCATGGAAAGGGGGTGGTAGGGCTTCATTTGGATTTATCGATAAATATAAGGTAATTCAGGTCAATAGACGTGGCACAATAAAAACGGCTCCAATTTGTAAATTGGAGCCGGAATGCAGGCGAGTAAGGTGGGGGCGAATCAGAGCTGGTCCCAGAATTCCCACGAACGCGGGGGGAGGGTGGGTTGCAGTTTTGCGCCGGACGTGGTGCCGACGGGAGCGCCCAGGTTGTCCGGGCCGGCCTGGTCGGGGGTGTAGCGGAAGCCCTGCCAGCGGGAGTCGGCGGGGAGCCCGGTGGCCACATTGAAGGAGCGGGAGTCGGAGGCGGAGCGGTTGGATAGGACGACGGTCACCTTGCCGTCGGGGCGGCGGAAGGCGAGGATGCGGGCGCGCTGGTCGAATTTACCCTCTTCTACATGGAGGGCGACGGAGTTCCATGGCATGCGTTTGGCGAAGCTGCCGACCGCGTGCCAGTTGTAGGGGTTGTAGATCCAGTGGCCGGGGGGCACGGCGGCGGCCTTGCGTTCGAGGGCGATGGCCTGGGAGCGCACGAGGATGGGCTGGTTGACGCCGATCTGGACGTCGAGGGCCTCGGGTTGGTCGGTTTCGATGAAGGCGAGGTGGGGTGCGCCGTGACGGTTGTCGGCCTGGCCGGAGTGGGCGGGGATGGAGACGGTGCCGCGGCCGAAGCTGCGTTTGAAGACGCGGTCGGAGCCGCCGTCCCAGGCGAGGGTGAGGTCGGTGGGTTCCCAGGCGGCATCGAGCTTTACCTCGCCGCGGTTCTCGACCGCCAGATAGACGGTGACGGGGCGGTTGACGATGAAGTTGTATTGCAGGCCCGGGCGCTTGGGGTCGCCGCGTTTGGCGGAGACGATCTCCAGGTTGGCGAGTTGCGCGGGGAGGGAGGTGAACTCGGGGCCGGCGACCCAGCGGCGTTTTTTGGCGCTGGGGATGTCGGTGATGGGGGCGATCTGCGACTGCCAGAAACCGAGGCAGTAGCCGCTGGCCTCGGCGTTGCCGATGGGTTTGAGGGCGTGGAGCCAGAACCAGGTGGGGTTGGCGGCGAGTTGGAAGGAGTTGATGATGTGCTCGACCGTGTTCATGCAGCGGTCGGGGGTGGCGCCGCCGGTGAGGTATTCGTATTCGTTTTGAAACCACGGGCGGGGTGGGAGCTTTTCGGTGATGTCCTTGTGGACCTTGGGGACGGACTCGCTGGGCCAGCCGACGGTGTGGACGACGTAGGCATCGACGAGTTTGGCGACCTCCGGGTCGGTCATGGCGGGGGCGATGAGTTTGGGGAAGCCGTGGTAGGTATCGGAGAAGAGCAGGATCGACGGATCATGGGCGCGGATGGCGGAGGCGACGGCCTTGTAGGCGGGGATGTAGGCCTCGGGGTTGGGGTATTCGCAGGTGGAGTAGATGGTGTGGTTGACGTTGGGCTCGTTTTGGAGGCCGAACATCGAGGTGCGAATGCCTGCGGCGGCGAGGGTCTTGATGTCGGTGACGACGGCCTGGCCGAAGTCGGCGAAGAAGCGCTCGCGGTCGCCCTTGTAGTCGGGGTCCTGGTCGAAGCCCGGGGCGAAGGGGCGGAGGCGGTTTTTTGCGCGACCGTCCTGCTCGTGCAGGGCGGTGTAGGAGCGGTTGGCCTTCCAGAAGGGGGCGGGCGACCAATATTCGAACGAGACGCCCTCGACGCCGGCCGTATCGATCATCTGGCGGAGTTCCTCCAGTTGTTCGGGCCAGCGCGGCCGCAGGAATTTGCCCTCGGGGTCGGTGCCGCGCCAGTAGAGCCCGCCGGCGAGGCGGACGTAGCGGAAGCCCGTCATCAACTCCTTGGCGAAGCGCTGGCGTTCGGACGGGGTGAGGTCGTGGGGGACGGCGATGGGTTCGGTGGGGAGGCCGTTGTTACCGGAGCCGATGGAGTCGGACTGGATCTCCACGCCCATGCCCAGGATGGTCTGTTTGGGTTGGTCGGGGTGGACGGCATATTCGCCCGGGCCGAGGGTCGGTGCGGCGGTGAGCGGCATCACGAGGGCGAGGGCGGTAACGGCGGCGGCGAGCAGGGGATGGGGGGAGCGCATGGTGGTGGGAAGGGTTTAGGAGCAACGGACTTCGTAGAGGGCGGCGGAGGGGTCGCCGTTGGTCGCGGTCACCACGACCCGGAGGCCCGTGGTGGTGACCGGCGCGGCCAGCGTGTGGCGGCGCAGGCGCTGGTAGTTGTCCTTGGCCTCGGCGACGGTCCGCCACACGCCCTCGATCTCGGCCTCGATGCGGTAATCGCGGGGGCACTGGGCGTCGCGGTAAAACGGTGCGTAGGCGTGGTATTCCCGGATGAGGTGACCGGGGAAAACGAGCTGGACCTCGCGGAGGGATTGCGGGGTCGGCCAGGCGAGTTGGAGGAACTGGGGCAGGGGCTGGGCGGGGTCCGAGATCCAGAGGTTGGTCCGGCGATGGGGGCGGGTGACGCCGGTCAGCGCCTGCGACGCGTCGAACGGAAGCTGCGCCGGGGCGATGCGGTAGGCCAGGGTGTGGCCGTTGCCGTAGCGGCGCATGCGATTGGGCGAGATGGCATACATCGCCATGTGGCCCGGGATGATCTTTTGCGCGCAGTGCCAGAGGACGGCCTTGTTGGCCAGGGCGTCGACGCGCAGAAAGGATCCGGAAAGCAGGCCCGCGGGAAGGGTCAAGGCGAGTTCCCAGCGAATCCAGTGCGGACCACCGGGAGGCACGACGAGTTTGCCGGTGGCGAGCGGAGCGCCCGGTTCGGCGCGGTAGTCCCAGATGTGCTCGGCGGCGTGCAACGCGACGTCGAGCACGACGGGGGCGGCGGAGTCGTGGGAGAGGCAGAGCTCGACAAAATCGATCCGCCCGCCGGAGGTGGCGATCAGTTGTCCGCGGCGGGTTTCGAGGCGCTCGATCTTGTATTGGGGTTGGTCCTTCCATACGGCGAGGCCCTCGTGGAAGCCGGGCGTCTCCGGGGCGACGCCGTGGATGGGTGCGGAGGACGACGCGGTGGCGGTAGCGCGGAGGGCGAGGTCGGCGGTGGCGCGGTGGGCGTAGTTGGGCAGGAAACAGCCGTTGGCGAGCAGGCGCTGCTGGATGTCGGTGATGTCCTCGGTCACGAGTTGGTCGAAGGTGTGGCCGCGCCGGACGCCGAGGGCGGCGGCGATGCCGGCGGCCTCGCCCATGAGGGCGGTGGTGCCCATGACGCGCACGGTGCCGAGGGCGGCGTGGGTCACGGAGACGTTGCGCCCGGCCATCATCAGGTTGTCGCAATCCTTCGCGAGCAGGATGCGGAGCGGCACGCCGTAGGGGCCGCAGTAGGACATGGCGGAGTAGTCGCTGAAGGTATCGTATTCGTCCTCGTGGCCGCCGGCGGCGGCGGAGGGCTCGGACGATTTGGCGAGCAGACCGCCCGGGGTGTGGAGATCGACGAACCAGCCGCCGAACGCGATCTCGTCGGGGAAGACGGTTTTGTTCAACACGTCGTGCTCGGTCATCAGGTAGCGGCCGAGGATGCGGCGGCTCTCGCGTTTGCCGGGGACCTGGCCGATCCAATCGAGGGCGTAGTCGCGCACCAGATCCATGGTCTTGGGGTCCTTGTTCTTCATCCAATCCCAGACCCCGAGGGCGTGGCGGGTGAGTTCGTGGCGGATGGTTTCGGCGTCGTAGATGGTGTGGTAGGGCACGCCGATTTCGAGCCACCAGAAGCCGCCGCGTTTGTCCTTGGGCAGGCGGCCCTGTTGGTAAAAGTAGGAGGCGTCCTCGTGTTTCACCGCCCAGGCCGGCGGAACGAACGGCGCGGGGCGGCCGGTGTCGCGGGCGAGGAAGTGGATGGAGTTGCCCATGGTGTCGGCGCTGGCCTGGAGCGGGGCGTGGGGCTCCTGGAACTCGTCGCGGCCCTCGGACCCCATGCGCCAGGCGCAGCCGGCGGCGTCGGCGACGAGGCCGTCGCCGGTGCAATCGATGAAGGTTTTGGCCTCGAGACGCAGGGTGGTCTCGGCGTTTTGCACGGCGGCAAAGACGGCGGCGATGCGGCGGGGGTCGTGCATCTCGACGCGTTGGATATCGGTGTTGAGGAACAGGGTGAGGCCCGGGGTGGTCTGGGCCAGGTCGTAGAGGACCATGTCCCACACGCTGTTGGTCCAGCCGTTCTCGTAGATCTCGGCGTGGTTGCGGGCGCGTTCCTCGATCAGGGCTTCGGAGAGGATGCCGGTCTCGCGGGCGTAGGCGTGGAAGGCGGCGGCGCCGTGGGGCGTGACGCCGATCTCCGAGGAACTGTTGCCGCCGAGGACGGGGCGGTTGTGGACCAGGGCGGTCCTGGCGCCCTGGCGGGCGGCGGCCACGGCGGCGCAGAAACCGGCGAGGCCTCCGCCGCAAACAACGATGTCGAACGAATGAACGAGCGTCTTCATGGGGAAAAGTGGGGCGGCTCCCGGCCCGCGGGGCCGGGGGCGACGGTGGAATCTAACCGATTTCGCGCTGGCCGGACAGACGTAGATGCGTCTAAAAAATAAGAATATGCGCCATGAGTCAAAAACCGGCGGGGCCGCGGCGGAGCGGCGGGTGCTCGTGGTGGTGCAGACCGACTCGGGCTGGGGGCGGGAGATCATTCGCGGCATACACCGGCAGGCGCGGCTCAAGCCCGGCTGGCGGCTGCGCTTCGAGCACGGGGATCCGGAAGGGCGGGTGGTTTTGCCCCGCGGCTGGAGGCCGGACGGCGTGATCGCGCGGGTCAGCAGCGCGCGGATCGCGGCGGAGTTGTCGGCGGCGAAGGTGCCGGTGGTCAACGTCTCGGCGGTGAACGTGCCGGAGGCGCGATTCCCGCGGGTCGCGACCGACGTCGAGGCGGCGGGACGCATGGCGGCGGCGTATTTCCTCGAGCGCGGTTTCCGGAGTTTCGCCTACCTGAGCATGATCGGCCTGGACTATGTGGCCAAGCAGCGCCGGGCCTTCGCCGAGGCGGTGGCGCGGTCGGGTTTCGCCTGCGCGGAGCTCTCGCTCGAGCCGCGGCGCGGGAGGGACGACGAAATGGTCCGGGACCGGCGGTTGACCCGTTGGCTGGCGACCTTGCCGAAACCGGTGGCGGTCTTCACCTGGAGCGGCGGGCGGGAGCTGGTGCACAGCTGCCGGGAGGCGGGGCTGGCGGTGCCCGAGGAGGTGGCCTTGTTGAGCGGCTCGGACGATGATTTGCTCTGCGAGGTATGCGACGTTCCGATCTCGGCGGTGCGGCAGCCGGGGGAGCAAATCGGGGGCGAGGCGGTGGAGTGGCTCGATCGTTTGATGGCCGGCGCGCCGGCCCCGCGTGCGCCGAGGTGGATGGCGCCGCTCACCATCGTCACCCGGCAGTCCACCGACACCCTGGCGGTGAGCGACGCCGCGCTGGTCGCGGCGTTGAAATTCATCCGCGCGGCGGCGGGGCGACCGGTCCAGGTCGATGAGGTGGCGCTGGCGGCGGGGGTGTCGCGGCGGGTCCTGGAGCGGCGCTTTGCGGCGCACCTGCGGGCGAGTCCGGCGGATTACCTGCGCCGGGCGCGGCTGGAGCGGGCCAAGGCCCTCCTGGCGGGCACCGACCGTGCGATTCCCGAGGTGGCTGCGGCGGCGGGTTTTGGCTCGCCGGAATACCTGGCCCAGGCCTTTCGGGCCGAACTCGGAACCTCGCCCCTGCGTTACCGTCGGGCGGTGCGCGGGCGTTGAGGCGCGTCAGTCGTTGCTCTCCGAATCGAGGAAGGAGCGGAGGTTTTTCACCGAGCCGAAAAGCACCAGGATGTCGCCGGACTGGAAGGGCTCGTCGAGGGGGATGTTGCCCAGCGTGCGGGTGGGGACGGGCGCGCCGGGATCGGTTTTTAGCAGGCGGGTGAGGAGTTTTCGATCCGGCCGCTTGATCGTGACCAGCCGCACGTCGTGCTGCCGGAAGTGGGCGGCGAGCGACGTGATGGTGCGGCCCTCCAGGGTGGGGGGAAGCGAGGCCTCCACCAGCGCGTGGCCGGTGCCCAGATCTATACCCTCGATCGCGCCGCGCATCAGCATGGACTGCGCGAGACCGCGCGCGGCGAATTCCTCCGGCACGACCAGACGCTCGACCTTGAGCAGGCGCAGCAGGCGTTCGTGCATCGGCGAGAGCACCCGGCAGATCAGACGCCGGGCGCCGAGCTCGCGGGCCTTCATGGTGAAGGCGAGCGACGCCTCGAAATCGTCGCCGATCGCGAGAATGACCGCATCCATTTCCTCGATCGGGAAACGCTCCAGCGGGGAGGGATCGGAAAAATCGATCACCGCGGCGGCATCCACCTCGTCCTTCACCAGCGCGACGTTCTCCTCGCGGCGATCCAGGGCGATCACCTCCGCCCCGAGCTGGGTGAGGTGGGTGGCGAGACTGCGTCCGAAGACGCCCAGACCGACGATGAGGGTTTTCATAAATGGGAAGGAGGGAGGGACGGGGGAAGCGGCCGGCGTCACGACAGCACGATGCTGGTCTCGGGCAGGCGGCAGGGCGGCGACGGACGCCGGGGCACCAACGCGAGCACAAACGCGAGCACGCCGACGCGTCCGACCAGCATCGCGACCACGAGCACGATTTTGGCGGGTTCCCCCAATTGCGGTGTGATGGCGCGGGTCAATCCCACCGTGCCGACCGCGCTCACCGCCTCGAAGGTCAGGTCCTCCGGGGGCAGCTCGGGGTGCAGCGCGCACAGGGCGACGGTGACCACGGTGATGAAGGCGATCGCCACGATCACGATGGACAGGGCGCGGTTCGCGAGGTCGTCGCTGAAGCGGCGGTCGAAGGCCTCGATGTCGCGGCGTCCGAGAATCACCCGGCGCAGCGACAGGCAGGCGACCGCGACGGTGGAGGTTTTGATGCCGCCGGCGGTGCTCGAGGGGCTGCCGCCGACAAACATCAGCGCCATGATCAACGCGCAGGACGCGGGCATCAACGACTCGACCGGGGTGATGTTGAAACCCGCGGTGCGCGCGGTGACGGAGTGGAAAAGCGCGGTGAACCAGGTGGAACCGACGGAGCGGCCGGAGCCGAAGACAAACTCGGTGAACCAGATCGACACCGCCCCGCCGACCAGCAGCGCGACGGTGCTCCAGAGCACGACGCGGCTGTTGGCGGTGAGGCGGGGGGGCGCGGCGACGCGCAGGCCAAGGGCGCGGCGGAGGCGGGCGACGAGGTAGCTCCAGAAATTTTTCACCACCGGAAAACCGAGGCCGCCCAGCACGATCAGGATCATGATCACCCCGAGGGAGCCCTGGTGCGGCGTGATGCGCGGGTCGGCCAGGCCGGCGCCGAGGGTCGAAAAGCCGGCGTTGCAGAAAGCCGACACCGAATGGAAAAGCGCGAAAAAGGCGAGATTCGGCAGCGCCGGCTCGGAGTCGACCAGGCTCGTGTGCAGCAGGTAGGCGCCGATCAGCTCGACCCCGAAGGTAAAACCGATGATCAGCCCGAGCACCGTTCCGATTTGCCCGAGTTGATCCTCGCTCAGCAGGTCCTGGAGGCCGATGCGATTGCGCAGCGAGACGCCGCCGGCGATGAAATAGGCGAAAAAATAGGTCAGGGTCATGACCCCGAGTCCCCCGGCCTGGATGAGGCCGAGCAGGACCCACTGGCCGTGCAGGGTCAGCGTGGTGGAGATGTCCACCGGGCTGAGGCCGGTCACGCAGACCGCGCTGGTGGCGAGGAAGAGGGCGTCGATCCAGGACAGATCCCCGTTTGTCGCGTGCGGGACCTTCAACAGGAGGGTGCCTAGGCCGATGAGCAGGGCGAAGCTGAGGATGAACACCAGGCCGGGGCTGAGGTGGCGGCTGCACAGCCAGCGGTTGTCGCGCAGGCCGCGCAGGCCGACGGAAAAGAGCAGGGTGGCCTGGGTGCCGCCGAGGAAAAGCAGTGCGATGGTCGACGCCGAAAGGCCGGTGTGCTGGGCTTCCAGCCAGGCGATGAACCAGGCGCCGTAAAAATGCTCCAGCGTGGTGGCGAGGGCCAGAAAGGTCTCCACCCGGCGGGAGCGTAGGTGGCTCCAGCGCCGCGGGGCCAGCACGAGGCGCAGCAGCTCCTGGGCGGTGAAAATGACGAGCAACTTACCGGTGTAGTCGGCGATCGCGTGGCGCTCGATCTCCTCCAGGGGCCAGCCCAGGATGAGAATAAAGAGACCGAGCACCACCGAGCCGCAGGCGATCAACAGCAGATCGAGCTGACGGGTGACCGTCGCGAACGCGTCGGGCGAAAGCGCGGGAAGGTGGAAACTGCGTTTTTCGGGGGCCACGAAGGGAGCGGGCGCGAGGGGCGTCCGGTTCCATCAGAGACGAAAGGGGCCGCAGGTAAAGGCCGGCGGTGAGGGCGCGGGCGGTCGCCAGGATGGCGGATTGCGTCCGGCGCGGGCTCGCGCCGAGCTGTCGGCTCCGCCCATGCCCGCCTCCCGCGCCCTGAACGTCCCGGCCTACCGCCGCTTCTTTTTGGCCCAGGGCGTCTCCTTGGTCGGCAACTGGCTCTCGCTGACCGCGACCGGATGGCTGGCCTACGAGCTCACCCGCGACGCGTTTTCGCTCGGCCTGGTGGTGTTCGCCCAGCAGCTGCCGGTGCTTCTCCTCGCGCCCCTGGCCGGGGTGCTGGGCGACCGCTTCGACCTGCGGCGGCTTTTTGTCGGTTTGCAGATCGGCTGCGCCCTGCATGCCGCCGCGCTCGCGGCCCTGAGTCTTTCCGGCCGCCTGACCTACGACTGGCTCGTCGCGCTCGCGGTCCTGCGCGGGCTGGTGAACGCGGCCGAGTTTCCCACCCGCCAATCCCTCACCCTCGACCTGGTGGGGGACCGCGCCCGCCTGCCCAACGCCATCGCGCTCAACTCCTCGCTCTTCAACCTCGCCCGCATGCTCGGCCCGGCCGGGGCGGGATTGATCATCGCCCATGCCCGGGTGGGCTGGTGTTATGTCCTGGATGCGGCGAGCTGCGTGCCGGTGATCCTCGTCATGCTGCGGGAGCTGCGTCGTAGCCCTCCGGCGGTCCGGCCGGCCGACGGACCGCGGCCGCACCCCCTGCGGGCGCTGGCCGAGGGCCTGGGGCATGTCGTGCGCAGCCCCGGTCTGCGCGGGCCTTTGCTTCTGGTCGCCCTCACCGCCTTCACCGGCTTCGCGGCCGCCACCCTCGCGCCCCTCGTCGCGCGGGAGTTTTTGCACGGCGACGCCCGGATGCTGGGCTGGCTCCAGGGCGCGGTCGGCATCGGGGCGCTGGGCAGCGCGCTCGTGCTCAGCCGGTCCCGGTCGGTGGCTCACCTGGAGCGCCGGGTGGGCTGGGGGCCGCTGGCCATCGCGGCGGGGCAGGCGGTGTGCGCGTGCAGCGCGGCGCCGGCCCTCACCCTCGTGGGCATGACGGTGTTCGGCGCCGGCATCGTGCTCACCTACGCGGGTTCGAACACCCTGCTCCAGCTGCGGGTCGAGGCGGATAAACGCAATCGCGTGATGGGGCTCTTCAGCACCGCGCAGAGCGTGTATCCGCTGGGTGGACTCGCGGTCGGCGCGCTCGCCGCCTCGCCGCTCGGCCCGCGGGCGACGATCCTGCTCAACGCGGCGGTCTGCGGCCTCGGCGGGTGGGTTTACCTGCGTTCCCACCGCCGGCCGGGGCCGGGGGCCCCCGCCGGGCGGGAAAACGGGGAATTGCGGCCGGAATCGAAGTCGCCCACACCGGTCGGGTCATGCTGATCGGACCCTGCACCCGCGACCACGCGCCGGAGATCCTGGCGATCTACAACCACGAGATCGCGCATTCGACCTCGATCTACGACTACGAGCCGCGCACGCCCGAGGTCATGCGGGCCTGGTTCGACGTCAAGGAGCGGGGCGGCCTGCCGGTGCTGGGGGCCTTTGACGCCGACGGCACGCTGGCGGGTTTCGCCACCTATGGCCTCTTCCGTGATCGGCCGGCCTACGGGCGCACCATGGAGCACTCGGTCTACGTGCGGGCGGACCGGCGGGGCCGGGGCGTCGGGCGCGTGTTGTTGAACAAAATCGTCGCGGCGGCGCGGGCGAGGGAGTTGCACGTCCTGGTGGGCGTCATCGACGCGGCCAACACCGCCAGCGTGGCGCTGCACCGGGCGGCGGGCTTCACCCATGCGGGCACGCTGCGCGAGGTCGGCTACAAATTCGGCCGTTGGCTGGACGTGGATTTTTATCAGCTCAAGCTCGTGGAGCCGGTGGCGTGAAACGGCCGCGGGCGGAGGGCGCTCCCCGGACCTCGGAACGGCGCGCGGCGCCGGGTGGCCGCGATCACTTCAGCCATTCCTTGCCCAGGAGCACGAACTGCCAGTTGCCGCGGTATTGGCCGAGCTCGCCGTAGAAGCGCAGCTTCGAGGTGGCGCGGGCGCGGTCGCGGTAGACGTTGCGCAGGTCCTTGTCGTGGCTGAACACGTCGTAATCCAGGCCGCCGACCTTCACGCTCACGTGGCCGCGCTCGTTCACGGTCGCGGGCGCCTCGATAAAAAAGATGCGTCCGGTGTAGGTGCCGTCGCGCAGGTCGGCGCCCGGGGGCAGGTCGGCCGGTTTCAGGGCGGTGGCGAACAGATCGACGGTCGAGACCTCCACCCGGATGGGGGTCCCCGGGCCCTCGGCGGTCTCGCTGGCGCGGGCGAGGGGCATCCACTTGTCCTTCGGGCCGGGGCCGACCACGCGGAAACGGGCGTAGACCGGAAAGTGGTCCGAAAAACCGGCCGGCACCTTGCCGCGCGACCAGCGGTTGGGCAGGCCGAGGGCGTTGGCGTTGAGCCCGGGGAATTTCATCACCGCGAAGCTGTTGTCCACGTATTGCACGCCATGCTGGTCGTAGAGGCCGCGCGAGACGATCAGGTGCATCAGGGTGCCCCATTCCTCCTTGTAGATATCGGACCCGCGCTGGTCGGAGGGCAGCTCGAACCACAGGTTGTAGAGATCGCGGTCCTTGCCGCGCAGGGCGAGTTCGTTGCCCTGGGAGCCGAGCACGTCGTTGATCCCGGTGGTGCCCATGGCGCGGTAGCGCTGTTTCTGGTTGTAGTGGGAATTCAGATCGCCGGCGACGATCACGTCGGCGTTCGGGTCGGCGGCGAACAAGGCGTCCAGCCGGGCACGGAGGGTTTTGGCATTCTCGCGGCGGAGGGCCTCCAGCTCGGCGTCGCCGGCGCCGGATTTCCAGTGGTTCACAAAAAGGGTGAGGGGCGAGCCCTCGGCGTCGACCGTGACCTCGAGGATGGCGCGGGCGTTCGGGGTGGGGTGGGTGCGGACGTCCCGGATGGGAAACCGGGAGAACACCAGGTTGCGCACCGCCACGGCGCGGCCGTCCTCGTGGTTTGACGGGCGTTCGCTGGTGGTGGCGAGGTGGTAGCCGGTCAGGCCGGCGTCGGCGCAGGCCTTGAGCAGCCAGGCCTCGGCGGGCAGGCCGGCGAGCTCGGCGGGCAGCGGGTTCTGGGCGAGCAATTCGGGCAGGGTGCGGCCGGCGACGGACGCGAGCCAGGCGGGGTAATCGACCACGGTGGAGGCGGGGGTCTGGTCGAGCTCGATCTCGTTGAACGCGATCACGGCGGGGCCGGCGCCCTTGTCGACCCGGGCGAGGACCTTGGCGATGTTGGCCGCCTTCACCGCGAGATGCGCGGGGGTGTAGTTGGCGGGTTGGTAATCGTCGTAGACGGCGGTGCCGTCGGCGTCGTGCAGGTTTTCGACGTTGTAGGTGACGACGGCGAAACTGCGGTCCGGCGTCGGCGCGGCGGGCGCGGGCGCGGCGGGCTGGGCGCGCAAAACGGAGAGCAGGGCGAGGCCGGCGAGCAGGCCGCGGACGGGGCGGGCGGGGAAGCGCATGGGGGCAGGGTGGGTGTTTCGGCCGGGACGCCAAGCCTGCGCGCGGGTTTCCCGGTGAATACGAAGCGACGCCGCGGCGGGGGGCGGGCGAGGGGCGGATTGACCCCGGCGGGGCGGGGCGCAGCGTCGCGGGCGATGAAAACCGGGTGCGAACCGCTTTTGCAAATCGACGGGCTGCTGGTCCGGCGCGACGACGTCGCGGTGCTCGACGGGGTCGATTGGCGGGTCGAGCGCGGCCAGCACTGGGTGTTGCTGGGGCCGAACGGCTGCGGCAAGACCTCGCTGCTCCGGGTCCTGCTCGGTTACCTCACCCCCACGGCGGGTCGCATCCGGCTGCTGGGTCGCGAGTATGGCAAAACCGACTGGCGGGACTTGCGGTCGCAAATCGGCATCGTCTCGAGTGCGTTGCAGGCCTCGGTGCCGCCCGACGAGCCGGCGCTCTGCACGGTGGTCAGCGGCGAGCGGGCCCAGCTCGACCTTTGGGGCGAGCCCACGGCGGCCGAGGCGCGGCGGGCGCGGACGCAGCTGCGCCGGGCGGGTGCGGCCGGGCTGGAGCGAAGGGCCTGGGGTGTGCTCTCGCAAGGCGAGCGGCAACGCGTGCTCATCGCGCGGGCGCTCCTGGCGCGGCCCAAACTCCTCATCCTCGACGAGCCCTGCGCCGGGCTGGACCCGGTGGCGCGGGAGGAGTTTTTGACCCGGATGGAGGCGTTGGCGCGCGAGCCGCGCGGCTCGGTTCTCGTGCTTGTCACCCACCACGTGGAGGAGATCACCCCGGCCTTTTCGCACACGCTTCTGCTTCGCGGCGGGCGGGTGGCGGGCGCGGGGCCTCGTGATGAAACGCTCACCGCGGCGCGGCTGGCGGAGACCTTTGGCGCGGCGGTGAGTCTGACGCGGCGGGACGGGCGGCTGGCGCTGCGTGTCGGTGGCGGCGCCTGAAGTCGGGGCGGCCGGTCGGCCCGGCGGTCCGGGCGGGCGACTCAACGCGGTTGGGGCACAAAAACCAGCGGGGTCGGGTCGATGCCCTTGGCGCGCAGACCGGCGAGGATGGCGGTGTAGGTGGTCTCGGGCAGGGTGGTCTCGCGGGCGAGCACCCAGAGCAGGCCGGCGTCGCCCGTGCCCACGACGGCCCAGTGGTAGTCGGGGTCGAGGGCGAAGATTTTATAAGTCACGGCAAAGGGCCACAGGAACCGCACCTTCCAGGTGGCGTTGGTCGTCGTGTCCGTCACCCACGCGACGCCTTCCCAGGTCTTTTCGGGTGCGTCGAAGGATTTTTCGCGGAAGGTGAAATTGTTGACCAACTTTCCGTCGGGGCGGCGGGCGTAGGTATCGTAGGTGGCGACCTTGCCCTTCTCCAGGAAGTAGGGGACGTGGCTGATCACATACCAGCGGCCGAGGTAACGATCGAGGTCGACGTGGGCGACGGTGGTGGGAGCGGGTTTGGGCATGGAGGAACACGCGGCGAGTCCGAACGAGGCGAGCAGGACGAGGAGAACGGGAAGGGAACGTCGCATGCCCCAGGGGACGCAGGGTCTGCGCGGAAGCAAACGGGCAGGAGTGTCCGGCGGCGAGGCCGAGGCGCGGGACAAGGCGGCGGCGTGGGTGCGCCGCGTGGGGTCAGGTGTTTGGGCGGTCGGGCTGGCGACGGGCGACCCAGAAGCGGCACTCGTCGGAAAACGCGCGCACGGCCGCCGATTCCTTGGCCAGTTCGCGGCGCAGGTGGTCCTCGACGTGGGTCCACCCGGTGGCGGCCAGATCGGCGAGGATCTCGGCACGGTCGGGCAGGTGCATAAAGGTATCGCCACAATGATCCTCAAAGCGGCGGTCGCCGAACTCGCGCAGGCGCGGGTCTTGTTTGCCCGCGGCCCAGCGGCGGGCCTCCAGCCTCCAGCTCGCGCGCTCGGCCGGGGAGTGGTCGCGGTCGTGGGTGGTGAACAGCAGCGGCGCGCCGGGGCGGCAGACCGCGGCGAGCCCGCGCAGGGCGCGGCGGCGGTTGCGGCGCAGCGGGATCTGCATCAGGCCGTTGAACATAAACAGGCAGGCGGAGAAGGGCGAGGAGCTAGGAGCTGGGAGCGAGGAGCGAGGAGCTAGGCGCGAGGAGTTGGAAGTCGGACGGGCCAGGGCGGAGTGGTTACCCGGATTTCTGGCTCCAACCGCCCCGTCCCCGGCTCCTCGCTCCCGGCTTTCCGCTCCCAGCTTGGTGGCGTCGGCGTGGTGGAAGACGATGTCGGCGCGGCGTTCGGCGGCGAGGAAGACGGCCTGGTCCACCAGTTCGCGGGCGAAGTCGAAGCCGGTGAGGTTGCGGTAGCCGAGGCCGTGCAGGGCGACGCATACGCGGCCGGCGCCGCAGCCGGCCTCGAGGATGGGAAAATCGGTGGCGGGCGGCGGGGGGAGCACGCGCTCCAGCATGATGCGCTCGCTGGCCCACAGGCCGAGTTCGTGGGCGGCTTTCGTGTAATGGACGACGGCGCGCAGGTCGTTAAAATCGCGGCGCACCTGCGCGGCGGTGACGGGGCGCTGGGCTTTGTTGGAGGCGGCGGCGGAAACGGACGATTGAACCACGGAGGGCACGGAGGAGCAGTGAGCGGGGAGCGAGGAGCTAGGAGCGAGGATGGCGGGACCGGGGAGCTAGGAGGCGGACTTATTTTTTTCGCCAGGCGGCGACGAACATGCCGTTGGCGTCGAGCTCGTGGGGCCAGAGGAAATGGCCGGTGGCGGGGCCGGTGGTGGGCGCGGCCTGGCCGAGGAGGGTGACGGGCTCCAGCTCCGGGTGGGCGGAGGAAAAGGCGCGCACCACGTCGGTCGTTTCCTGGCGGGTGAGGGTGCAGACGGCGTAGACGAGGCGGCCGCCGGGCTTGAGGGCCTTGTGGGTGTTTTCGAGGAGTTGTAGCTGGATGGCGGACAGCTCGTGGATGTCGGTTTCGGTCAGGGTCCAGCGGGCGTGGGGGTTGCGTTGCCAGGTGCCGACCCCGGAGCAGGGGGCGTCGACCAGGATGCCGTCGAATTTGGTCTTGGTGGGCAGGAAGGGGCCGCCGTTCCAGGTGACGGTGCGGTAGTTGAAGGCCTGGGCGCGGCCGGCGCGTTTGCGCAGGGTGGCGAGGCGGCCGGTGTGGCGGTCGGTGGCCCAGATCACGCCCTTGTTGCCCATCAAGTCGGAGAGGTGGAGGGTTTTGCCGCCCTCGCCGCAGCAGGCGTCCCACCACGTCTCGGTCGGGAGCGGGGCGCAGGCGTGGCCGACGAGTTGGGAGGCGAGGTCCTGGATCTCGAACAGGCCTTTTTTGAACTCCTCCGCCTTAAAAAGATCGCTGGGGCCGGTGTAGCGCAGGGCGGTGGGCGCGATCTGGAATTTGAAATGCGAAACCTCCGCTTGCGGCGCGGCGGCGTGGCGGAGGGCGCGGGCGATCGAGGCGGCGAACTCGCGCTGCGGGCGGATCCACAAGGAGGGCGGGCGCTGGAGCTGGCGGAGGTAGGCGAGGCGGGCCTCGGGCGAGGGGAAATCGAGGCTGGCGAGGGCCCAGGGCGGGAGGGCGAGGGCGGCGAGGGCCTCGGGTTTGAGCGCGGCGGGGTCGGCGTCGAAGCGTTTTTGCAGGTCGAGCGCGGCGAGCACGCGGCGGGGCAGGGGGGCGGTGGCGTCGAGCCAGCCGAACCAGCGGAAAAAGGCGAAGACGGCGCCGGTAAGGGCACGTTTTTCCACCGAATCGAGGTCGGGGTCGGTGCCGATCTCCCGGCGCAGGACAAAATCGGCGGGAGCGTCGGGCGTGACCTGGGCGATGACGTGGGCGGCGCGCTGGGCGAGGGGCGTGGACATGGAACGCCCGACGCTTTCCGAAAACCGCGCCGCGCTCTAGCCGAAAGCGCGGCGGCGGC
>CAMCHD010000042.1 GCA_945874545.1 Akkermansia muciniphila
CGCATGGTGGCGCGCACCACGTCGTCGGGCACGGCGGCGGCGCAGCCGGCGTGGTCCTCGTGGTAGTGGGTGCCGCGCAGGAGCAGGCGTTCGCCGTTGAGCTTGAACGGCCCGTGCGGGACCCACTCGACCGCGCGCAGGCCGAAACGTTCGGCGCAGGCGTGCCCGCCGTGCGGCGTCTCGATCCGGACGTCGCAGCGGTAACGTGCGGGATTCGCGGGCGACCAGAGCTCGGGGTCGGCCAGCTCGGTCTCCGCCAAGGTCCGCCACCCATCCCAGATCGGATCGGCACCCGCGAAGTGGTGAACCAAAACGCCGTCGGGATTTCGCAGCTCGACCCGCCAGGGCAAGGACCCGGCGTGTTCCTCGGGGTTGTGCAGGCGGGCTCGCACTTGAGCCACGGCGGCGCCGGAAGGCGTGATCCGCGTGACGACATGGACCCGGGCGAGCGCCACCGCCGGAACCTGCACGAGCGTCACGTGGCGAAACAGGCCGCCGTAGCGGTTGAAGTCGCTGAGGTCGGAGGGAATGGTCTCGGCGTCGCGCGAGTTGTCGCACCACACCGCCAGCGGGAGGCCCTGGCTGTTTTCGGGGCGCGTCGCGGCGGCGCGGGCGGCGGCGGTGATGTCCACCGTCCACTCGTCGTAGCCGCCCACGTGTTCTCCCACGAGCTCGAGGCCGACGTAGACCCGCGCGCGCTGGCCGGCGCCGTTGAAATGGAGCAGCACGCGGCCCGTGGGGAACGCGTCATCCAACTTCAGCCGCAGGCGATACCAGCCGGGACCCTGGTAATAACGCAAGTCGGGATCGACCGCGTCGCGGGCGTTGAAGCAGTGCGGTAGCTCGACCGGGGTCCAGGGGACGTTGTCGGTCGCGGCGGCGCCGCGCCAAACCTCCCACAGACTGCCGAGCGAACCTTGGTAAAACTCCCAGCCGCGGTCGAGACGGCGGCCGGAGGGCTCGACGCAGGCCTGGGCCAGGGCGAAGGGCGCGGGGGACGGAGTCGGAATCATACGAAAATCAGAGAGCGGACACGGGGGGCTTGGCGCCTTGCCAGCCCGCGCGCCACCGGACCATCAGACGCTCGAGCGTGGCGGCCTGGGCGGGATCGCCGGCGACGTTGGTGTTTTCCTGCGGGTCGACCTCGTGGTCGTAGAGTTCGGTCGCGACGATCCGGGTGTGGTCCTTGCGATCCACCCAAACGGTGAGGCGATGCCGTTCGGTGCGCATCGAGTATCCCATCAGCCCGCCGTGCTGGGATCGTGGATACTGGCTGAAGACGGCCGACTTCCAGGGACGGTCGGGCGCGTCGAGCAGAGGCTTGAGGCTCACACCCTCGAGGTGGGCGGGAATAGGCAGGCCGGCGAGTTCCGTGAGAGTCGGATAAATGTCCACCATCTCGACCAGCGCGGACGATTTCGCGCCGGCGTTCTTCATGCCCGGAACGGAGAGGAGCAGCGGGGCGTTGGTGTCGTTTTCGGTCGTGCTGTGTTTGCACCAGGCGTCGTGATCACCGAGCTTCCAGCCGTGGTCGCCCCAGAGGACGACTATGGTGTTTTTCCGCAGGTCGAGGCGGTCGAGTTCGGCCAGCAAGCGGCCAAGCTGGGCGTCCATGTAACTGATCGACGCGTAGTAGCCGTGCTTGAGCTGACGGGCGAGGTCGTCCGGCAGCGGACCGGCCGGGATGCCGTCGTAGTTGCGGAGCTCGGCGCCGGGCAGGACGGCGTAATCGGGCGAGTCCTTGGCGCGGAATTTATTCGGCGCGAGGTCGATGGTGGCGGGGTCGTAGAGGTCCCAATATTTTTTCGGGGCGACGAAAGGCAGGTGCGGTTTGACCAGGCCGACTGCGAGGAAGAATGGCTCCGGCTTCGCGCTCAGCTCGCGCAACGTGGCGACGGCGAGGTCGGCGACCTTGCCGTCCATGAGGGCATTGTCGGGCACGTCCGCCGCCTCGAAGGCGGGGCCGCGGGAGTTTTGGCCGGTGGAGGGCGTGTTATCGGGTTCGCCGGCGGCCTTGGCTTTTTTCTTGGCGTCGGCGACGGCGTATTGGCGCTCGTCGAGTTTCAGGTTTTCAGGGAGCGCGTATTTGGCGGCCTTGGGGTTTTGCCAAGGGGTGGACCAGGTGGCTTCGTCGTTGAGACTGCCGTGGTAGATCTTCCCCATGCCCTGCACGAAGTAGCCGTTTTGTTTAAAATGCTGCCCGAGGGTGACGACGTCGGGCAGGGCGACGCGGAAAGAGGTGACGAGGTCCCAGACCTTTGAGGTGTCGGGCCGCACGCCGGTCATGATACTGGTGCGCGAGGGCGAGCAGACGGCTTGCTGCACGTAGGCGCGGTCGAAGCGCAGGCCGGAGCGGGCGAGGGCGTCGATATGGGGGCTTTTGATGTAGTCCTTGCCGTAGCAACCGAGCTCGGGACGGAGGTCGTCGACGGCGATGAAGAGGATGTTGGGGCGGGAGGGCGCGGGAGTGGCGGCAAATGACGGCGGAACGAAGAAGCAGAGCAGTAAGGCGAGACAGGGAAGGGGCGATTTCATGGGGCGGAAATGAGGGAATGAACGGATCACTCTTCGCTTTCGGTCTTCGTTGGGCCGGCGTCCTTCTTGGCCTTTTTCTTCTTCTCGATGTTGCTGGCATGACGGCCGGAGGGGTCGCCGGTGTCGGGGATTCCGCCGGCGGGATTCAGCTCGTCAAGGACGGCTTGCAGACGTTTACGGGCGGTCTGGGCCACGGGATCGGCGGTATCGGAGGCGACGAGTTTTTCGGTGAAAGGCGCGTCCCTCATGTCGAAGAGTTCGCCGGCCTGGTCGAGTTTCCACGCGGCGTCGCGGACATACCAGTTGCGGGCGAGTTGATGAAAAATCCAGGTGCGGGGCGCGGGCGCCTCCCCTTTGAGCCGGGGGGCCAGACTGCGGCCGTCGAGAACGCGATCCGAGGGCAGGGCGACGCCGGCGAGCTCGGCGAAGGTGGGGAAAAAATCGGTGGAATCGACGAGTTCGTCGCTGACCTGGCCGGGGGCGACGGTGCCGGGCCAGCTGGCGATGAGCGGGACGCGGCCGCCGCCCTCGCGCATGGAGCCCTTGGCGCCGTCGAGGCGGCGGCCGCCGATGGTGGCGCGGGCGGCCTGGACGCTGGCGGTGCCGTTGTCGCCCATGAAGATGACGAGGGTTTTCTCGCGCAGCTTCAGGCGGTCGAGATCGGCCATGAGCCGGCCGACGAGTTTGTCGAGGTAGGCGACGTTGTCGGCGTAGAGCGTCTCGCTGTCGGGCGGGCTGTCCGGGGTGGGCAGAATCTCGTTGTGGGTGTGGGAAAGCGAGTAGTGGACGTAGAAGGGCGAGTCGCGGTGCGCGGTGATGAAGTCGACCAGATGGCGGTGCATCAGGTCGGGCATGTATTCGCCATCGAGCAGGTCCCGCTGCTCGCCGTTCACGACGTAGGTTTTGCCCTTTTTCTGGGTATTCCAATAGATGCCGCTGCCCTGGTATTGCAGGTAGTCGTCGAAGCCGAAGGCGGCGGGCGTGAGCGGGAACTGGCTCCACTTGCCGATCATCGCGCTGGCGTAGCCGGCGGCCTTGAGCGTGGCGGGGATGAGTTTCTGCTCGGCGGGCGTGAAGCGACCGACGGCATCCTGGTTGGTGCCGCCGGTGCGGAAGCCGTAGCGGCCGGTGAGGATCTGGGCGCGCGACGGGCCGCAGAGGGACACGGTGTAGCCGTGGGTGAAACGGATGCCGCCGGCGGCGAGCGCGTCGATCTGCGGGGTCTGGTAGTGGTCGGCCCCGTAGCAGCCCACCTCCCCCACCCCGTAATCGTCGGCGAGGATGAAGATGATGTTGGGACGGGCCGGAGCGGAAGGAGCAGCTGCCCGCCCGATGGCGGACATGACGAAAACGGCGGCGAACCAAACAGCGTAGTGGATTTTCATGACGTTTAGACCCGAACAAGCCAGGTTCGGTGGCTCAGAGCGCCGCGCGGGCGCCTTGCCAGCCGGCGCGCCACCGGACCATCAGTCGCTCGACCACGGCGGCGTGCGCGGGGTCGCTGGCGAGGTTCACGTTCTCCTGCGGGTCGACCAGGTGGTCGTAGAGCTCGCGGGCGTCGATCTGGGTGTGGTCGGAGGTCTTCACCCAGACGGTGAACCGGTAGCGGTCCGTGCGCATGGAGTAGCCCATCAGACCACCCTTTTCGTTGCGGGGATACTGGCTGAACGCCGCGGTTTTCCAGGGGCGGTCGGGATTCTCCACCAGGGGCTTGGCGCTGGTGCCCTCGAGGTAGGCGGGGGCGGGCACGCCGGCGAGGTCGGCGAGGGTGGGATAGATGTCCACAAACTCCACGAGGGCCTTGGTGCGGGCGCCGGGATTCTTCATGCCCGGGACGGAGAGGATGAGCGGGGTGTTGGTGTCGTTCTCGGCGTTGGAGTGTTTGCACCAGGCGTTGTGCTCGCCGAGTTTCCAGCCGTGGTCGCCCCAGAGTATCACGATGGTGTTTTTCCGCAGATCGAGGCGGTCCAGCTCGGCGAGAATCTTCCCGACCTGGGCGTCGGTGTAGCTGACGGCGGCGTAGTAACCGTGGCGCAGATTGCGCACGAGTTCGGGCGGGAACGGCTCGTTCTTGGCGGGGATGCCCTTGTAGGCGTAGATCTCGCCGTTGGTCTTGCGGATGGCGTAGTCGGGGGCGTCCTTCGGGTAGTAGGGATTGGCAGGCGGGGCGATAGTGGCGGGGTCGTAGAGATCCCAGTATTTCTTGGGGGAAACGAAGGGCAGGTGCGGCTTGGCGAAGCCCACGGCGAGGAAGAAGGGCTGATCTTTTTTCGCGAGTTCGCCGAGGGTGGCGACGGCGAGTTCGGCGGTCTTGCCGTCGGTGTAGGTGTTGTCGGGCACGTCGGCGCACTCGTAGGCGGCGCCTTTGGCTTTGGGCAGGCCTTCGCTGTCCACGCCTTCGGAAGCGGGGGCCTTTTTCTTGTTCTTGGCCGCAGCGGCGGGCGCGGTGTCATCCGGTTCGCCCGCGGCTTTGAATGCGCCGGCGGCGGTGTTTTCCGCGACGGCGTAAGTGTCGGCCTTGGGCGTGCCCCAGGGCACGGACCAGGAAGGCTCGTCGTTGAGTTTACCGTGGTAGATCTTGCCCATGCCCTGGACGAAGTAGCCGTCGTTTTTGAAGGCCTGCCCAAGCGTGATGGTGTTCGGCTGGGCGGTGCGGAAACTCGTGACCAGATCCCATACCTTGGTGGTATCGGGGCGGAGGCCGGTCATCACGGCGGTGCGCGACGGGGAGCAGACCGCCTGCTGCACGTAGGCGCGCTCAAAAACGAGGCCGGAACTGGCGAGGGCGTCGATGTGCGGCGACTTGATGTAGTCCTTGCCGTAGCAGCCCAGCTCGGGCCGCAGGTCATCGACGGCGATGAAAAGGACGTTGGGTTTGGCCGCGGCCTGCGCGACGCCGACCGCGGCAAGGGCCAGGAGAACGAGGGGGCGAAAGTTCATGGGGATGGGTCTCGGGAAAGCTACTCGGCGGGAACGGCCGACGGTTTCGCGGCCGCGTCGGCCTTTTTCTTCTTGGCCTTCTCTTTCTTGGCCTGCTTCTGGGCGGCGGGGAACTTGCCGGTGCCGTCGCCGTGGTTCACCTTGCCGGCGGAGGGATTCAATGCGGCGAGCACGGCGGCGAGACGCTCGCGGCCGGCGATGGCGGCCTTGTCGGTCGTGTCCGCGGCGATGGCGGCCTCGACGAAGGGGGCGCCCTGCAGGTCGAAGAACTCGCCCTTGTCGGTGAGCTTCCAGCGGGCGTCGCGCACATACCAGCTGCGTCCGAGGCCGACGAAGATCCACTCGCGCGGCGCCGGGGCCCGGCCGAGGGCGTGACCCAGGATGCTTTTGCCGTCGAGGGCGAGGCCTTCGGGGATTCCGGCTCCGGCCGCCTCGGCGATGGTGGGGAAAAAATCGGTGAAATCCACCAGCCCGGAAGTCGTGGTGCCGGCCGGGATCTTCCCCGGCCACGAGAGGATGCCCGGCACGAGACTGCCGCCCTCGAGCAGCGTCCCCTTGTGGCCGGAGAGCCGCTTGCCACCGATGGTGGAACGTTCGGCCTCGCCGGGGGAAACGCCGTTGTCGCCGACGAAGAAAACGAGGGTGTTATCGCGCAACTTCAGCCGGTCGAGCTCGGCCACGAGCCTGCCGACGAGTTTGTCCATGTAGACGACGTTGTCGGTGAAGTAGTCCGTGCTGTCGGGCGCGCTGTCGGGGGTGCGCAGGATTTCGTTATGCACATGGGACATCGGGTAGTAGAGGAAGAACGGGCGGTCCCGATGACGGGTGATAAAATCCACCGCGAACGCGTGCATCTGGTCGGGCAGGTATTCGCCGTCGAGCAGGGGCACCTTTGTCCCGTTCACGGTGTAGCCGTCGCCGTTGTCCTGGGAATTCCAATACTTACCGCTGCCCTGGATGGAGAGGTATTCGTCGAAACCCCAGTCGCCCGGCAGAAGCGGGACCTGGCTCCACTTGCCGACGGAGGCGGTGACGTAGCCGGCGGCCTTGAGGACCTTTGGGATCATCGTTTCGCCGCCGGTCTCGAGGACCTTTTGGCTCTCCTTGTCGTTGCCCGTCATGCCGGTGTGGAAACCGTAGCGACCGGTCAGGATCGCGGCGCGGGACGGGCCGCAGTTGGGGCAACTGAAGGTCCGGTCGAGGCGGACGCCAGAACGGGCCAATGCGTCGACGTTGGGGGTTTTGAAGTTGTCCGCGCCATAGGCGCCGACGTTCGCGACGCCGAGGTCGTCGGCGAGGATGAAGATGATGTTGGGCTTGGCCGGGACCGACTCGGGCGCGGCGGACAGCAGAACGGGGACGCCAAGCAACAGGAAGGAGAGCGCCAACAGGGGTAGTTTCATGGATGAAGGGGAGGAGTCAGAGCAGACCTAGGCTGGACAGGAACGCGGCGGCCTCGGCCTCGGTCTTCTTCAACGCGGCCTTACCCGCCTCGCCGAACTTGGAGGAGTAGTAGGAGTGGCCGAGACCCTCGAAGGTCACCAATTCGCAGCGGTTGCCGGTGGCGACGAGCTTATCACGGAAGGCGACGGAGTTGGCGTAGGGCACGGTGGCGTCGGCCGTGCCGTGAAACACAATCGCGGGCGGCATCTTGGTCGGCATGCGGTCGGGCACGGAGCAGGCGAGGGCGCGCTCGGGTTTGTTGCCGAAACGCTTGGGCCCGCCGTAGCCGCCTTCCTTGGTGTCGGTCACGGGGTTGAACAGGATCAGGGCGGCGGGCGAGAGCTCGGGCGCCGGATCGCCCTCGTCGGGGCCGGGACCGGCGATGGCGGTCCAGGCGGCGACATGGCCGCCGGCCGAACCGCCGGAGACGATCACCTTGGCCGGATCGATGCCCAGCTCGGCGGCGTGGGCCTGGACCCAGCGAACGGCGGCGCGACCATCCGACACGCAGTTTTCCGGCGTGCCCTGGAAGCGGGTGCGGGTGCGGTAGTCGGGCGCGATGCCAACGAGCCCCTTTGCGGCGGCCCACTTCGCCCAACGGATGCTGCTCTCGGGCGTCCCGGAGACCCAGCCGCCGCCGAAGAAACTCACCAGGCAGGCGCGTTTGTCCGTCGCGGACCAGCCGGCCGGCTTGACGATGTGCAGGCGGAGTTCGGCGTCGCCGACGGTGCGGAAGATCCGGGGCTCGCTGCCGGGCAACTCCAGCGGCGTGACATCGGTCTTTTTCTCGGGCGCGGGAGACTGCGCGGCCAGAGGACCGGCCAACAGGACGATGGATACCAGGGCGAATCGGAAAAGAGACGTTTGCATGGGGAGGAGATGGAGAGTGGAGGGACGGCGGGGGCGGCTCAGCGTTTCACGATCAAACGCAGCTCCCGCTCATCGACCCTCAGCGTGGCCTGGCAGGAGGCGGCGAGACGCGAAGCGACGTCCATGGCGCCTTGATTTTTCTCGCGGTCGGAAGCCGGGGCCGCGACGGCGAGAGTGAGGCTGATATCCTTGGCGTTGACCTGCACCCGCACGGCCAAGGGCGGAGGCGTCACCCACGCGCCGGTCTTTTCATCCTTCACCGGGCGGGGGCTGGCGTAGGTGGCGAGCTGGTGCAGCACGGTGCGGAGCAAACCATAGTCACGCACGACCTGAATCGTTTCGGCTTTGGCGTCGGTTTTAAGGTCGATCGGAGTCGACCAGCCCAGCTCTTGGCCGCCCATCAATCCGGCCCAGTCCCGCAGTAAACCCATCAACGCGAATTCTTCGGGGTAAAGGTCCGCTAGCGGAGGCCGGTCCGCCGCCTCGGGCGGGAGTTCGGCGCTTTGCAGGGATTCCCACTCGCGGCGGGCGTGGTCCACCCAAGCCGGTGCCTTTCCGAGGCGCCGTTCCAGCTGCGCTTCATACAAGGACTCCGGCGCCACGGGTTGCCCGCGGCTTTCGTCGCCGCCCAGCGCCTCGGGCGTCAAAACGACGGGCGCGCCGTGGAGACCGACGAAGAGCGGTTTCACAAACTTGGCCGTGCCGCGCTTCGCCTCGTATAAATTGACCGGCTCCTCGTCCTTGCCGGCGTAGCTAAAATTCCAAAAGACCAACCCTTCGAGGTGGTTGGGAAAGGAGGGCGCGGGGCCGCCGCTCTTGGTGAAGGAGCCGCCATCGACCCGGTCGATCAAGGTGGCGTAGGGGCCGTTGCCATGCGAATCGACGGATTGGTTGTATGCTAGCTTCCAACGCCAGACCACGGTGCCGGCGGAGCGGTTGCCGGTGGAAACCCCGTGGAGGTGTCCGCTTTGGTCGGTGGACAAGCCCATGAGGTTAAAGCTGCTGTCAGCCCGGACCGCCGCGTTATAGTGTCCCTTGGCGCCCGCGTAGCGGTTTTGTATAAGCGAACAGGCGGCGGATTTCTTCAGATATATGCCCGAGTTCAGGTTGATAAATGCACAGCGGCGCACCCAGCCGTCGGCGACGCCGTCAAATACCAGGGCGTCCCAGCCCTCGTCATCGAGGGCGTTGCGGTGGTGGAGGAAATCCGCCCGCCAGCCACCGGCGAAGGCGATATCCTCCACCCCCACCTGTTCGATCATCCGCGTCCCGGTCACACGGACTTCGTAATCTTCGCCGAGATCGACCAACACCGGCTCCCGCAAGACGAGCGCGCCGTCAACGATGGCGGCGATGCGATGTTTCTCGTTTATCTGCATGCCCTCGTTCAGCCGGGTCCAGGTGACGTCAGGCGTCAGGCCGGCGAGGAGTTGCGCGTTCAACTTTAGGGTCTTCGCACCCAGATTGATCCAATCCCCGACGCGGAAACCGGCGGTCGTCTTGACCGGTAGACGGAAATCGCCGCGCTTCACCGCCCCGTTTAACTCGGTGGCAACAGAGTTGGTTTCTGATGCGGGCACCTGAAACTTAAAGACATAGGGGATATCCTCGAAGTCCTGGGCCTTTTTCGGCACGACGTAGGGACCGATCCCGTAGCCGGAGTGGACGGCACGAATGATAGTGCCCCCGCGACTCGAACCGGCCCCTCGGATAACGATGCCCGAGCTCTGGATGGGGATCGACGCGGCTTGGGTTCGCTCGGTCCAAACCAGGAACTTGCCGGGCGGAAACAAGACGACGCCGCCCCCGGCCCGCTCCGCCGCCGCGATGGTTCGACGTATCGCATCCTCATCCGACAAGGCGTCGTCGGGGATGGCGCCAAAATCAACGACCTTGAAAATCGGTCCCGCCACGTCGGGTATCGCTTCTTCACCGTGTCCGTAACCCGCATAGGAATAATCGGTTAACATCTCCGCAGACGAACGATCCCCACCCGCGGCAAAGGTTTTCCAATAGTCTGAAACCGGGGCGGCCGGCCCTTCGGCCAGAACGAGCATCAACAAAACCAACGGAACACGTATCGCGACGAAAGGGGTAAACGCAGACATTGGGGTAGTTTTAATAATTATCAAAGAAAGGCTGAGTAAAGGGAATTCTGGTATTGTTCGTTCGTTTCCTCACTCCAGCCAGACGCGAAGGCGGTAAAAGGCTTTGGCGACCGGAACCGGCAAAACGGTGGTGACGGATTGGCCGGCGCCGACGACACCGATGCAGGTCGGGACCTCCGCCCACGGGCCGGACGGTTCAGCCGCCTCCTCCAAGGTATGACGTCGAACGTAGCCCGCGTATCCGATCCCTGTGGCGGCGCGGGCGACAAACCCGGCGTTGAGCGCGGGGCCGGACGCGGACAAGATGAGCGCCGGGCCGGTTTCCGGAGTCAGCGGAGGCGTCCCCAGAACGTATTCCTGCGCGTTGTTCAGCCCGTCCCCATCCGGATCCGCCACATCGGCGGCGTCGCCGACATCGGCGGTGGATCCCCAAATCGCCTGACGCCAACTGGCTGCGGGCGAAACCCCGGTTACCGTGAGAACAACGCGGCCGACGGCGCCATTGCCTCCGCTTTGCTGCGCGGAAGCGCGGGCGCCGCCGCCCCCGCCGCCGGGCGGGCTGGTGGGAGTTTGTCCCGGACTGGAGGAACCGGAGGTGGTGTTGGGGTTACCGCCATTGCCGCCCCCGGTCACGGCCGCGGCGCCGAAACCCGAACCGGCGAGGGCGGCGTTGCCGGGCCCGCCAGGCGCACCGCTGCCCCCGCCGCCACCGCCGAAAGCCGCGCCCGTGGTGGAACTGCCGGTCGCCCCCAAGCCTCCGGAAATAACCAGATCCCCGAGACTGCCCGCCGCGGAACCGAGGCCGCCGGCGCCCAAGGCGGTTGTGCCGGTGTTGCCGACCGCGTTGGTCCCGCCCGCGCCGCCCCGGGCCAGAACGGTGTTTGAGACTGAATTGGTGGCGTTAAACCAGGAATCCCCGCCGGCCGCCGCCGCCGTGTTGCCGGCCGCCAGGGTGCCGGTGGCGGCGATGCCTCCGGCTCCGACGTTGATAAAGTAAACCGTCCCGGGGCGGACCGCATAGGCCGCCACCCGGGCGTAGGCGCCGCCGGCCCCGCCGCCGCCGTATTGCACGCTGCCGGAATTGGGAGTGCGCGAGGCGCTGCCGCCGGCCCCACCTCCGCCCCAGCATTCCACCTGCACGCTGGTCACTCCGGGCGGACAGGTCCAGGTCGACGGACCCGCTGTATTAAAAACAGTCGTGGCGGGCGCGATGACCAAGGTCGCGGAGGCCGAACCGGTGTAAACCGCGTCCACCACGGTGCCGACCACGGTGTAGCTGCCGATGTCCGAAGGCGCGTTCGGCGAGCCGTCGTAGGTGAGGGTCACGGACAACCCGGCCGGGCTGGTGGTCACCGTAACCGGTTTGGGCGCTCCATCATACACCCGCGCCAAGTCGGAGAGCACGACGCCGGCCACCACCGGCAGTTCCGGGTAGGTAGACGTCACGATCCCCACCTCGTTTCGACGCAAGGGGCGAAAGCCTATGCCCGTGGCGAGGTCTTCATACGAGCCGACGTCGCGCGCGCCGGCGGGCCGTTCCAAACCGCGATAGTCGATGTTCGCCTGGGCCGCGACCTTCGCGGCCAGATCATAACTGGCGCTTTCGGTGGTGGTATCCACCGCGGGGGGCACCGCGACGGCCCGGCCATGGACCGGACTCGTGGCGGCGGGGACGCTCAAAACGTCATACAAACCGGTCATCAACGGGTCGTTGGCCGCGCTGCCCGAGATCGTGTTGGCGGCGGTGCCCAGCATGGTGACCGCGCCGGTCCGCTGGGCGGAAGTCGCCGAATACACCCAGTTGCCGGCGGCGTAGCCGCCGTGGTTGGCGAGGGCGTCGGTGTTCCCCGTCACGCCGACCGCCCCGATGTTGGCCGAGTAATACAAAAGATTGTTCAGGAACCGCGTTCCATACACCGGGTGGATTTGTCCGTTGGGATTATCCAGCGTGACCGCCGTGCAATCGATAAACGTGTTGCCCAACACATGGGCGTAGTTGACCGGTTCGTAGCCGGCGGCGGCGTCACCGTTCAAGGAGGCTTCAAGCGTGCCGGTCGGAGTGGAGCCGGAACCGAGGCAAAGCGCGGAGTGGATGCCTTCGCCGGAGAGTTTATAAAAATAGTTGTTCGCGATCACGTGTCCGTAGCCAAAGGCGCGCACGCCGCCCATGCGGTCGTTGCGTGGCTCGGTGAGCACGATGGCCCCGTTCGCATCGTAGGCGCCGCCGGCAATGAAGGCGTTGCCCTGGACCACGCAGTAGTCGCCCTGGCGCAGACAGAGCTGGCCGTAATTGTTCAGGATGGTGTTGTAGCGGTAGATGTTTTTCCGGGACTTGTTCGATATCATCTCGGGTTCGCCGCTGTTGTCGCTCGGTCCGCCGTCCACGGCCTGAATCGCGTGGTAGAATACATTGTATTCGACCGTGGTGTTCATGTCCACGCTGGCCAGAGAGCTGTTACCGACCCGGAGCGTCTCCCAGCCGTTGGAAAGATCCGCCGGCAGGGAACCGTCCTCCGCCACATACAAGCGGGGGTCGTCGCCCAAGGGAATCTTTCGTTCGCCGAAAAAGTTGTGACGGATCGTGTGGTAACCCCAGTCGACGGTGTCGTTATTGCTACGATAAACGATGATCGTGGCCTGCCGTATGGAGGTCCTCCGCAGCGGATCCGGATTGCTGATGTCGGCCGGATTAAAATCCCGGCCGGCCATCTCGCAATATTCCAGGGTATGTCGGTAGCCATTGATCGACACCCAGGCGCCGTAGTGGTCGTTGTTGGCGTAATCGGTGTTGTCGCGGCCGCAGTAGTCGAACTTCAGATGGGTCAACCGCATGTAGCGGGATCCGCCATCCAGCTCGATGATATAGGCGCTGGACGAGGCGCCGCTATAGTCCGTGTAGAGGCCCGCTTTATACATGCCGCTGGTCGGGGCGAAGGTCAGCCCGCCGAGCACGATGCCGCGTCCGGCCAGATCGATTTTGCAAAGTCCCGTGATCGTCACGCCGCCGGGCGTGGGTTTATAATCGGCGTCGCAGGCCAGAATCATCGCCGGGTTGGCCTGGGCCGCGGCGTCGGTCATCGAGCCGGTCAACGTGCGTTGCAATCCGCCCCACGTGCCACCCTTCAGGTAGACCCGGTCGCCGGCGGCAAGCGTGCTGAAGCGCGCCCCGTTCTTGTCGATCCCGGCGTTGAACTGGGTGGCGTTCTCGACGTGGTAGATCGCCGCGCGCGCGAGGTCGGCGAGCCCGAGGCCAAGCAGCCAGATGCAGACGAGAAAGGTGCGCGTTCGCATGACCTTATTGTAGCCAGGATTTGAGGCGAAAGAAGACGCGCGGAGCGGGTCCGGCGACGGTAAGTGAGACCGATTGGTCGGCGCCCGCGATGTCGGCGTAGCCGGGTAGGACCGACCAGCCGGCCGGGTCGGTGAGGTCGGAGCTGGTCTCGACCGCGTAGCGCCGGACAAGCCCGGAGTAGCCCTGCCCCGTCGCGGCGCGGGCGGTAAAGGCGAGGGACAAGGCCTCCGCCGAGGAGGCGAGGGAGAGCAATCCGCCCGTCTCCCGCGCGAGCGGATCGGTGCCGAAGACATACTCCTGCACGTTGGTGAAGGCGTCGCCATCCGGATCGGCGAGGTCGGCGGCCTCGGCCACGCTCGCGAAAGTGCCGAAACGAGCCGCCCTCCAGTCGGCGATGGACGAGACCGCCCCCGCAAGCGTAAGGACCAGCCGCGGACGATCCGCCGCGCCGGTGCTTTCCCGCGATGCGTAGACCACTTCGCCGGCCGCGCCGTGGTCGCCGGTGGCGAAAACGCGCAGCGCCAGTTGCGCGTCGCGGAGACGGGCGGCCGCGAGCGGGGCGGTGACGTTGAGTTCGGTCGCGCCCCCGGTGACCGGGAGCCACTGGGCGAAGAGTTTTCCGGAGACGGGTTTGTTGCCGTAGACGATGGTGCTCTCGGCCCAGGCGGTGGCGGTCAAGGCGACGCCGTTTTCGTTGCCCGCCTGGGCGGTGGAGATGCCGGCGAGACGCGCGCGCGCGTCGAGCACGACGCCCTCCAGCCCGGAAAGGTCCCAGCGCAGAAAGGTTTCGTGATTCGACGAGCCTGGGGTCACATCCCGCGCGACCAGCGTCTGGGCGGAGCCGAAGTTGATGTTTTGATTGGCGCTGCCAGCGCGGACGAACGCGTCCGCCGCAGGCGCAAGCTCCACCGTGCGCGAGGCCGGCAGGGCCTTGGCGACCTGAAGCAGTAGCACGGCGTAATCGACGGCGCTATCGGGACCGAGGGCCACGTCGAGGCGGCCATCGGCAAGCTGCGCGGGATCCACCGCGATCGTACGTGAGATGGAGCCGTCAGGGGAAAGAGGCGACCAGCCTAGCGCGGAATAGGGCAGCGGCGTCGCGGTATCTTCGAGGTGAAGGATATCGTCGTCGGCGTCGACCGTCGAGCCGACCGCACGCAGTCCGACCGTCAGCGCGGCGGCGACCACGGTGTCGCCGGCGTCCAGGGTGAAGGAGAGGCTGAACGCGGTATGGCGGCGGCCGGTGGGCGCGTCGAACAAAGCGGCGGCCGGCAGGGGGTCCAGCGCCTCGACGCGGGTTAGCCAGGTGGCATTGCAGGCCACCGCCTCGCCCGTCCCGCCGGTGCTGGCGTGCTGGTCGATGTCGCCGAGCCAGACCTCGCGGAACTCGGAGCGGGGGCGCTTCAGACGCTGTTGGAGCTGTCCGTGGTATAGGCTGCGCGGATACACCGCCCGGCCGGCCGGTCCGGAGCCGTCGTAGGTTCCGTCCGGATCGGCCCCAACGGGAAAGGCGCTGGCGAGGATGGCTCCGGTCGAGCCCACGAGCCAGTTGCGCGCCGTCGGCGGGTTACGCACGCGGAAGGCGTTCGCGGTCGAGTTCCAGACCACCGAATATGCCCCGGCCCAGCCATGACCGGTGCCGGCGTTGCCGCGGTTCTGGATATTGATCTCGTTTCCTCCGACCGTGACGTTGTCGAAGAGGGTGCCGACCGCCCAGCGGTGGTGCGGCCCGGTGTCCGCCTTGGCCGATTCCGCGGTGCATTGCACGAAGGCGTTGGGTCCCGAGACCTGCGAGCCGAGGACAAAGTCGTGGCGACCGTTGCGCGCGAAGTTGTCGACGAACAGGCACAGCTCGGCGTCGTCTATATGAAAGGAATAGCGGCGGGAGCCGGTGATGATCGACACGGCGTCGAGACAACGCGAGCCGGCGACCGTCACCCATTTGCACCCCGCACCGGCGTAAACGGCGGAGAAGCCGAAGTATTGCGCGGTGATGTTGCGCACCCAGCCGTGCTGGAGCTTGCCCAGCTCGATGAAGGTCCAGGCGTGCGCCTCGTCGGTCGGCGAGGCGTAGTCGGAGAACCCATACAGATCCTCGATGCCGACCTGTTGGATGCGGCCCGTCCAGGTGTAGCGCCAGATCTGGCCGCCGCCGTAGCGCGACTCGATGCTCTGCGGAATCGGCGCATCCACCGTGATCCACCTGCCCTCGATGCGCGTGATCACGCGGTCGAAGACCAGATCCTTGGACCCGGCCGTCCAGGGCACGACGTCGGGGTCGCCACCGGTGCCCGGGCCGAGCAGGTCCATGCCGAGGTCCGCGATCCAGTTGGCCGGGCTGGGGCGTTTCACGATGACCGTATGGCCGACCGCGAGACCCGTGGTGGAGTCCACTTGAAACGTCCGCGCGCCGGCCGGCATCAGGGTCTGGACCAGGTTGCGGGTCGTGCCACTCACGATGCTGCGGCTGCCGGAGCCGAGCACCTGGATGACGGTGTATTGGCGGGGATCGGTCGCACGCAGCCGGGTGCCCGTCGCGGGATCGGAGCCGGCGCCTTTCAGGACCACGCCGCTGCTGGTGATTTTGAGCGTGTCAGCCAGCTGATATTCGCCGGCGGCCAGCGCGACGACGCCGCGCCAGCCGTTGTTATCGGGCGTGTAGGCGGAAACGGTGTTGATCGCGGCCTGGAGCAGGGCGGTGTCGTCGCCGGGGCCGGGCGAAACCGCCAGCCACCGCGCCGCCGGTATGGTGGCGACGACTTCCGGCAGCGGTTCATCGCCGCCGCGATAACCGCAACCGGAGTAGTCGGCGATGCGCTGGCCTCGTTCATCCAACTGATAGACCAGGTCCCCGGCCGCGGAAGGATAGACCCAGGCGCCGTTCGGCACCTGGGCGGGTAAAATCGAAGCGCCCGATAAACCGGCGAGCAACAAACCGACCGGAAGGGGTAACCGGGACATTTTTATAGTTATTAAACTACCCCTGAAGGATTCAAGGCTTTTTGCAGGGGGCACAAAAAAGCCGCCCCCCAAAAGGGTGGCGGCTGACTTCACGGAGGCGAAAACGCGTCGGCGATTTCAGAGCCTTGGGCTCAGGACTTCGGCGCTTCGGGCGCCTTGTCGGCGGGCTTGGCGGGACCGGAGGCATCGGAGGGCTTTTTATCGCCGCAGCCGCTGCCGCAGCCTTCACCGGCATAACCGAGGCTGGCGATGGAGAGGACGGACGCCACAAGGAGGATCTTTTTCATGAGGATTTGAGTTTGGGTTAGGGATGAAACGAGTCAGGACCGAACGGTCTCAACCATGTCTTAGGACGCCGGAATAGAAAAGTTGTTTCCAAAAAAGCAAACTTTCGCGCCGCGAACCCCGGGGATCCATCAAACCTGTTCCCCAAGTTTTATGCATAAGAATTGCAATCCATGTGAGCACGATTTCTTATGCATTTCGCCGGCGCTGACCCTTAACCGATCAACCGCGCGCAGACGCCTCCCTTCCACCTATGAGCGAATGGTTTAACGAGCTTTGCGGGGCGGCCTACATGCCCCACGGTCAATGTTACCTCTGGGAACCCGGAATGGTCTGGCTGCATGCGGTCTCCGACAGCCTGATCGCCCTGGCCTACTTTTCGATTCCGCTGGCCCTGATCTATTTTGTCCGGCGGCGCCGCGATGTGCCTTTTCCGGGGGTTTTCGTGATGTTCGGCGCTTTCATCGTCGCCTGCGGCACGACCCACTTGGTCGATGTATGGACCATCTGGCAGCCGCATTACTGGCTGTCCGGATCCATAAAATTGATCACGGCGGTGATTTCCATTTCGACCGCCGTGGCCCTGCTAAAAGTCATGCCAACGGCCTTGACCCTGCCCAGTCCGGAAGACCTCAAACGACTAAACCTAGAACTGGACCAACGGGTCCGCGAACGCACCTCCGAACTCAGCTCCGCGAACGAAAGACTCGAAAACGAAATCCGCCAGCGCGCCGATGCCGAGGCCTCGGTTCGCGCACTAAACACCGCGCTGAACCGCCGGCTGGAGGAACTCCAAGCCCTGTTCGATCTCATCCCCATCGGTATCGCAATCAGCGAGGACCCCGCCTGCCGCGTCGTCCGCTCCAATCGCCGCCTCTCCGAGCTCCTCGGCACCCCGACGGATGAAAACGTCTCCCTGGGACGCCTTGCCCCCGCTCCCGCAGCCCTACCCTTCACCGTCTGGCGCGGCGACCGCCAACTCGCCCCCGAAGAGCTGCCCATGCAGCTCGCCGCCGCGACCAACGGCGTCGTCACCGATTTCGAGGAAACGCTGCGGCGCGCCGACGGCTCCCAGCTGGAACTCGTGGTAAACGCCGTGCCTCTGCGCGACGAGAATGGCCGGGCGCGGGGCTGCGTGGCAACCTTCGCCGACGTCACCCGGCTGCGCGCCGAGGAGAAAAACCGCCTCGAACTCGAACGCCGCATGTTCGAGAGCCAGCGACTCGAAGGCTTGGGCGTGCTCGCCGGAGGCGTCGCCCACGATTTCAACAACATCCTCACAAGCATTCTGGGCAACACCAGCATCGCCCGCCAGCAACTCACGCCCACCCAGCACGGCTGCCGCGAGGCGCTGGTGAACGCCGAACGGGCCAGCCTGCGCGCCGCCGAGTTGTGCAAACAACTGCTCGCCTACGCCGGCAAAGGCCGCTTCGTGATCCAACCCCTCCAGCTCGGCGTCCTGGTCGAGGAGACCGCCCACCTCTTGGAGCTCTCGGTCGGCCGACGCATCACCCTGCTCCGGCAAACCTCCGCCGCGGTCCCGACCTTCGAGGGCGACGCCACCCAGATCCGCCAGGTGCTGATGAACCTCACCCTGAACGCCGCCGAGGCGATCGGCGAAAACGCCGGCGTGATCACTATCACCACCGGCCGCGCGCTCGTCACCCCGGAATACCTCCACCGCCTCGCCATCCAAGACAAACTAGAGCCCGGCGAATACGTCACCCTAGAGATCGCGGACAACGGCTGCGGCATGAAGCCCGAGGTCCTCGCCCGCATTTTCGATCCATTTTTCACCACGAAATTCACCGGTCGAGGCCTCGGCTTGGCCGCCGTCATGGGCATACTCCGTGGACACAAGGCCGGCATCAAAATCTACAGCGAGCCCGGCAAGGGCACCATGTTCAAGCTGCTCTTCCCCGCCTCGGCGCGCGGCGCCGGTTCCGAAACACCCACCCGTGGCATCACCCCAGGCTCGAGCTGGCGCGGCCACGGGTGCATCCTTGTGATCGACGACGACGAGGCCGTTCGTATGGTCGCCACGCTCTCGCTGCAACACGCCGGCTTCGAGGTGGAGACTGCCGTGGACGGCGAAGAGGGTGTCGCCCGCGTGCGCGCCGAGCCGGACCGCTTCCGCGCGGTGCTGCTCGACCTCATGATGCCGCGCCTCGACGGCGAAGGCACCTTGCGCGAACTACGCCTGATCAACGCCGCCCTCCCCATCGTGATGACCAGCGGTTTCAACGAACAAATCACGGTCAACCGCTTCGTCGGTCGCGGCCTGGCCGGCTTCCTCCAAAAACCCTTCACCTACGAAAGCCTGTTGGAGAAAATCCGCACCGCCCTAGAAACGCCTCCCGCAACGGGCTGATGGCGCCCGCCGTCCCGCCGCACGTCAAAGTTTGCCGCCGAGGAAATAGCCCACGATGGCCGCGACGTAGGCGGTCAGGCCGGCGAGAAGCAGGCAGACCTCGACGAAGAACATCCGCGTCTTCCGGTCTCGATAGCACACGATCTGGGCCAGCAGCGCGCCGTCGTCCCCGCCCTCCGGACGGCGGAATTGCGTCACCCAGCGGATTCTCAGGGAGCCGCCGAGAATCAACAGCATCGAGGCCAACACCAGGGTCAGCCCGCCGGCCAAGGCCAGACGCTGGAAATCCCCCGCGGCCGCGATGCGCGGGCCGGAAAATCCCGTGATGGTGAGCGCGAGGGTCGAAACGGTGAGGAGCAGCTGCGAACGCGTCTGCAGCACGCTGAACTGGGCCATGAGCAGGCGCAACGCGCCGTCCAAACCAGCCCCGATGGCGAGCAGGTGGCGCGCCTCGTCGTGATGACAAGCGACGGGGTTTTCGGGTGAAGGCGACGACGGCATGGACCAAGTTTGGGTCGGGACGGCGCGAAGTTCCAGCGCGGACCTTGTATTCAAACCCCCAAACCCGACCGCACCGGGGCGTCGGCGCCGGCGACGGCCAGGCGGATGCTCTCGAGGTTTTCGCGCACCAGCGCGCCCATCGATTCGCAACGCAGGTAGGCCGGGCGTTTGTAGAATTCCGCCAGGCCCTCGCGCAGTTCGCGCACGTGGTCGGGCGGGGCGATGGGGTCGGCGCTCATCGCCGCCAGGAGCATCGCCAGGCGATCCTCGATGATCGCCGCGCGCTGGAGGATGATCACCTGCTCCTCGCGCTGGTATTGGCGGGCGGTCTCGATGCGGAGATGTTTCGCGCAGAAGAGCGCAAGCGGGGCGTTGTCCTTGAAAAACTGCGGTTTGTAGAGGTTGAGCCGGCCCTCGTAGCTCTGCTGGTCAAAGTCCATCGCGCGCACCCGGATCTGCGCGTCCTCGAAGTCCGGCGTCACCACCACCACGAAGTTGTAGGCGCGCATGTCGCCGAGCAGACGCACAAAGCAGCGCTCGTTGAATTTGACCAACTCCTTCGCCAGGCGCACCGGGCGGATCTCCGGGCTTTGCAGCCAGCGGTCGATGAATTCGTTGCCCGGGATGCCGGCGATGTGTTCCTCCACCAGGGTGCCGCCGCAGGTGAGGAAGTTGAGCCGATTGGGCGAGAGCAGGTGTTCGAGCTCAAGGCCGTAGATGCGCGAGGCGTCGCCGCGCTTCACGTAGAAGTGGTCGGGATTGTCGTTGTAGGCGTTGACGATGCGGACGCGGAAGGGGGCGGAATTGCCGAAGGCGCAAAAATCGATGCGGTCGATGTAGAGGTGCTGCATGACCGAAAGGTCGCCATCCACGCGCAGGATGGCGTAGACGCGTTTCAGGTCCTCGTGCAGGGCCTGCATGTCGAGCCGGTCGTAGAACACGCTCTCCCAGAGCGAGGGTTTGCCGCGCCGGTCGGAGAGCGGCACACTGTCGGTGAAGCGTCGCAGCCGTTCGTAGGTGACGGGCAGATCCCGCTCGCGCCGGGTCCGGCGCAGGTAGGTGCGCAACGGATCGCCGACCGGAAAGGCGGGCTTTTTCTGCTGCTGGCGCGGGGCGTCGGGGTGTTC
>CAMCHD010000043.1 GCA_945874545.1 Akkermansia muciniphila
GTGACGATCGAGGACCCGGTGGAATACAAACTCGACGGCGTCTCGCAGATCCAGACCCGCGCCGAGCTCGGGCTCGACTTCGCCTCCGGCCTCCGGTCCGTGCTGCGGCACGACCCCGACGTGATTCTCATCGGGGAGATTCGCGACCGCGAGACGGCGGACGTCGCCATGCGCTCGGCCCAGACCGGGCATCTGGTGTTTTCCACCCTGCACACCAACGACAGTCTGAGCGCGCTCAGTCGCCTGATCGACATGGGCGTGGAGCCTTGGGTGATCGGTTCGTCCCTGGTGTGCAGCGTGGCGCAGCGGCTCGCGCGCCGGGTGTGCTCGCGCTGCGCCGCCCCGGACACGGCCATCGCTCCGGAGGTGAGGGCGGAGATGGCCGCGGCTCTCGCCATTCCGCCGCAGGAGGTGCGTGCGATGCGCGGCGCGGGTTGTTCCGATTGCCGGGGCACCGGCGAGCGCGGCCGCGTGGCGATCTACGAGCTGTTTCTCGTCACCGACGAGGTGGTGGACAGTCTGAGCGGTCCCCTGCGTTCGGTGGCGTTGCGGGAATTGGCACGGAGACAGGGCTGGCGTTCGCTGCGGGAGGAGGGCTGGCGCAAGGTCGGCCAGGGGCTCGTCTCCATCGCGGAGGTCCAGCGCCTCACCCGGCGGCTACAATTGCGCGGGTCGAGCCCGTCGCCGCAGTAACCCGGCCCGGGCGACGGTCGGAAACGAGCGCCCGCAGGCGGTTATTGAAACATTTCCTTACGCGCCGGGCCGCGTGCGCTAATGGGGTCGCATCGAATCCGTGTCGGCGGGCGACTTTGCTTTGCAAGGGGCACCCCATTTGCTCTCTTCACCTTACCATGGCCCACACCGCTACCCTGAATATCGACGGCAAGGAACTTTCTCTCCCCATCATCACCGGTTCCGAAGGCGAAAAGGCCATCGATATCGGCAAGCTCCGCGGCGACACCGGCTGCATCACCTACGACGACGGTTTCGGCAACACCGGCTCCTGTCTGAGCAAGATCACCTTTATCGACGGCGAGGTGGGGATTTTGCGCTACCGCGGCTACCCCATCGAGCAGCTGGCCGAGAAGTCCAACTTCATCGAGACCTCCCTGCTGGTGATGAACGGCGAACTGCCTTCGCCCGCCCAGCGTTCGGCCTTCTCCGCCCTGCTGACCAAGCACGCCCCGCTGCGCCAGGACCTTGTCCGCTTTATCGAGGGTTTCCCCACCGGCGCCCACCCCATGGCCATCCTCTCCGCCACGATGAACGCCCTCGGCGCGTATCATCCGCATCTGGCGAGCAACAACCACCAAGCCGACCTCCAGCACTTCGACGAGGCCGCCGCCATCGCGATCTCCAAGGTCCGCACCATCGCCGCCTGTTCCTATCGCGCCTCCCGCGGCCTGCCCTTTAACCACCCCAATCCCCGGCTCGGCTACTGCGAGAATTTCCTGCACCTGATGTTCTCGGACCCTTACGCCGACTACGTCCCCACCCCCGAGGTCGCGTCCGCGCTGAACCTGTTCCTCCTTCTCCACGCCGACCACGAGCAGAATTGCTCCACCTCGACGGTGCGCATGGTCGCCTCCGCCGGCGCGAACGTCTTCGCCTCGGTCTCCGCCGGCGTGAACGCCCTCTGGGGTCCGCTTCATGGCGGCGCCAACATGGCCGTGATCGAGATGTTGAAAAACATCCACGCGGATGGCGACGACGGCACCCGCTTCATCGCCGCGGCCAAGTCCGGCAAGGGCGACCGCCTGATGGGCTTCGGCCACCGCGTTTACAAGAACTACGATCCCCGCGCGAAGATCATCAAGGCCTCCTTCTACAAGGCCCTTGCCTCCCTAGGCATCAAGGACGACCCCTTGCTCAATATCGCCATGAAGCTCGAGGAGTGCGCCTTGAACGATGACTACTTCGTGCAGCGCAAACTCTACCCGAACGTCGATTTCTACTCCGGCCTGATCATGCGTGCCCTCGGCATCCCGGAGAACATGTTCACCGTGATGTTCGCCCTCGGCCGTATGCCCGGCTGGATCGCGCAGTGGCGCGAGGTCGCGGCCAACCCGAAGTTGAAAATCTACCGCCCCCGCCAGGTCTACGTGGGCGAGCCGCTGCGCGAATTCGTGCCGGTCGACCGACGGGCTTGAGCGCGGCCGGGCTTAAGCCGTCGCCGCCCGGACCATCCAGGCTCGATAGCCGCCGCGCAAACCGCGCACGTCGCTAAATCCCTGTCGCTCCCGCAAGGCCGGCACCGCGCGCCGGCTGCGCACTCCGCCGGCGCAATACACCACGGTGAGGCGGCCCGGTTCCAGCCCGAGCGCGGTCAGATCGGTGGTGGCGAGCTGGTCCAGCGGCACATGCACCGACCCGTCGATCGCGCCGATAGCGCGTTCCCAGGCCTCGCGCACGTCGATCAGTTGGACGTCGGCCAGCCGCGCGCGCAGGCCTTCGGCGTCGAGCTCCTCCCGCGAATCGAAATCGTCGCCTGCGTCGACCGCGCAAACGTCGCCGACGGGCTCCGGCGGCAAATCGGTGATCGCCCGCGCCCGCGGATCGGCCGCGAGGGCGACGGTGCGGCTCAGGAGGCTCCAGGCATCCCAGAGCAGGACGCGGCCGGAGAGCGGTTCGCCGATGCCGGTGAGGAGCTTGATCGTCTCGGTGGCCTGGATCGTCCCGAGCAGTCCGGGCAAGACCCCGAGCACGCCGGCTTCGGCGCAATTCGGCGCGGCCCCCGGAGGCGGCGGGGTGGGAAACAGACACCGGTAGGTCGGGCCGCCGCGCCAGTTAAAGACGCTGGCCTGCCCCTCGAAACCTTGGATCGACGCGTGCACGAAGGGCCGGTCGGCCAGCACGCAGGCGTCGTTTACCAGGTAGCGCGTGGCGAAATTGTCCGAACCGTCCACGACCACGTCGACGACGCGGACGAGGGCGAGGGCGTTGGTGCGGTCCATGCGGGCGACCAAGGCCTCGATCAGGATCTCCGGGTTGAGCGCGCGCAGGCGGCGGGCGGCGACTTCTGCCTTCGGTTGGTCGATGTCCTCGGTGGTGAAAAGCACCTGGCGTTGCAGGTTGGACAACTCCACCCGGTCGGGGTCGATCACCACGATGCGGCCGACCCCGGCGGCGGCGAGGTAGAGCAGAGCGGGGCAGCCGAGGCCTCCCGCGCCCACCACGAGCACGGAGGCGCTTTTTAACTTCGCCTGCGCCGTCGGACCAAAGCCTTCCAGACCAAGATGACGCTGGTAGCGGACGAGCTCGGCGTCGGAGAACATCGTTTGGTGTGCGCGCGGCGCTCGTTCAACCGGCGGGCGGCGGGCTGGCCGGTTTCTCGGCGGAGTGAAGGATGTCCTCCATGCCGAGGCCGGTGAGATCCTTGATTCCGGCCATCAGGCCCCACAGCGCCCACATCATCATGCCGGTGCTGGGGATCACGATCACCGCCCAGCTCCATGCATTCATGCTCCCCAGCTGTTGATTGAACTCTTTCGAGCCGGCAGGCGCGGTCAGGCACCAACGGGCGAGCAGGAAGTTCAGGATCGCGCTGAGGAAAAACGACGCGGTGACCCGTCGGCCGGCGACGGCGAGCAGTTTTTCGAAGGCCGGCCGCGCTCCGTGGGCCTCCAGCGCGGCGTCCACCCGGGCGATGTCGATGACCTGGTCGTTGAAAATAAACTCCCGGATCAGCGGACGCTTGGACTTGGTCGAAAGCAGCACCATCAACCCGATCACCGCCGGCACCGAGGCTTCCTTGACCGCGAACCATATGCCGTCGGCCTTGGCCAAGGCGAAGCCGCCGGTCAGCAGGGTGCTGGCGAAGCCGATGCCTGCGACGAAGTTGAACTTTCGCCGCTTGGCGAAATCCCAAACCCCGTAGCCCAGGGGAAAGGCGAGGGCCACGACCAGCGCGAGCTCAGGGCCGAGGCGGGCGGGGTCGCTCAGCTTGGACAGGATCAACGAGGGCACCGCGATGGTGCAGACCAGATTGATCAGGAGATTTTCCTTCGGGGCGGGCGCGGGCGGCATTGCGCGCAAGCAAAGGGCCCGCCGCGCCCGGCGAAAGCGAAATCCCGTCTTTCCCGCCGCGGTCGTCCGGGCAAGGGTGTGGCCCTCATGATACTTCTTGGCGTGAACATCGATCATTGTGCGACCGTGCGGCAGGCGCGTTACCGGGGCTACGCCTCGACCGTCGGCGGGTCGGTGGAGCCGGACCCGGTTGAACTGGCCTCGCTGGCCGAGCGCGCCGGGGCGGACGGCATCACCATCCACCTGCGCGAGGACCGGCGGCACATCCAGGAGCGTGATGTCTGGCGCCTGCGCGAGGTCGCCCGGACGCGCATCAACCTGGAGATGGCCTGCACGCCGGCCATGACCGAGTTTGCCCTCAAGGTGCGGCCCGAGTCGGTTTGCCTCGTTCCGGAGAGCCGCGAGGAGATTTCCACCGAAGGCGGGCTCGACGTGGCCGGGCAACGCGACCGGGTGCGGGCGGTCTGCGAGGCGATGCGCGCGGCGGGCATCGTGGTGAGCCTTTTTATCGATGCCGATCCGGCCCAGATCGACGCGGCGGCGGAGCTGCGTGCGCCGTGGATCGAGCTGCACACCGGCGCCTGGGCGAACGCTTGGCACGGTCCGCGCCGCGCGGAGGAGTTCGCCCGGCTGGTGGCGGGTGCGAACCGGGCGCGGGCGGCCGGGCTGGTGGTCAACGCCGGGCACGGGATCAACTATGTGAACGTCGCCGAGATTCGCACCCTGCCGGGCGTGCACGAGCTCAACATCGGCCACAGTATCATCAGCCGTGCGCTTTTCACCGGTATCGACGAGGCGGTGCGGGAGATGAAGGCGCGCATGAATCCGGCCGGCTGAGGTTCCGCGCGATGATCTCCGGACACGTCCTGGGCCTGGGTTGCGATCTCTGCGACGTCGCGCGCCTGCGCGGGGTTTGGGAGCGGCAGGGCGAGCGGTTTCTCGATCACGCGTTCACCGAGGCGGAGCGCGCCTACTGCCTCCGCATGCCTGATCCGGCGCCTTTTTTGGCGGCGCGTTTTGCGGCCAAGGAGGCGGTGGCGAAGGCCTTTGGCACCGGCATCGGGGCCGAGCTGGGCTGGAAATCGATCGAGGTCGTGCACGACGAGCGTGGCGCGCCGGCGGTGAGGCTCGACGCCCGGGGCGGGGCGCTTTTGGCGGCGCGGGGCGCGGCGGGCGTGCTGCTCACCCTGAGCCACACCGAAACGATGGCGATGGCGGTGGCGGCGCTGGTGAAAGCGGGCTGAGCCACCGCACCATGCAAGGCGCCTATCCCATCCTGAGCTGCGCCGAGGCGAACGCCTTCGAGGACAACTTTTTCGGCGGCGACGAGGCGCGGGTGTGGGCGGCGATGCGGGGCGCCGGTCGCGGCGTGGCGCATGGGATCCTGGCGGATTTCGCCGAGCTCGGCGCCTGGCCCGGGTCGGCGCGCGTGCTGGCGCTCCTCGGCAAGGGGCGCAACGCCGGCGACGCGTTGCTCGCCGTCGCGGAATTGTGTCGGATTTATCCGGATACACGCGTGTCGGTCGTCTTCGCGTTTGGCGAACGCGCGCTCCGGGGTCCCGCGCTTCGGGCGTGGCGGGCGCTGGACGGAGCGGCGCGCGTGCTTCGAATCGGGGACGGACCGGCGGAGGCCTGCGACGTCGTGATCGACGGGGTGTTTGGCTCCTCCTTTCGTTCGCCGCTCACGCCCGGGGTCGGCGCCCTGCTGGCGTGGGCCGACGCGGTTTCCGCGCGGTTGCGCGCGGCGGTGGACCTGCCGAGCGGCCTCGGTGAGCCGGGCGCCTTTCGGGCCGATTTCACCTACGCGACCGGAATCGTCAAAGCGCCCCTGCTCGAGCTCGCCAACGCCGGCCGGGTGCGCCGGGTGGACCTCGGTTTTTTCGCAACAAGTAACCAATTTGGTTACAAAATGCTCGGGCTTGGCGAGGAAACGCTGCGGGGCTTGCGTGGGTTGCGGCCGGGGGCGTGGGACAAGCGCGCCTTCGGCCATGTGCTGCTCGTGGCGGGATCGCGGCGTTACGCGGGGGCGGCGATGATGGCGACCCTGGCGGCGCTGCGCGGCGGGGCGGGACTCGTGACCGCCGCCGTGCCGGAGTCGTTGATTGCCGCGTTCGCAGCACGGGTGCCGGAGGCGATGTGGCTGGCCTTGCCGGAGACCCCGGATGGCGGGTTGGCGCTGGAGGGATTGGGCTTGGTGCGGGAGGCATTTGGTCGATCGGACGCCGTGGTCCTCGGGCCCGGCCTGGGGCGGGAGCGCGAGACGCTCGCGCTGGCCGCGGCGATCGCGGCGGATTCGCCGCCGCCGCTGGTCATCGACGCCGACGCGTTGCGGCCGGAGATCGTGGGCCGCGGGGACGCGCCACGGGTTCTGACTCCCCATGCCGGCGAATGGACGCGCATCGCCGACGCGGTGCCGGCGGGCGCGGTGGTGGTGCGCAAGGGACCGGTGACGCGTCTCGCGACGGCGGGCGCGGGCGGACCGGTTTACCATAGTTTTTTTGGCGGACCGGTCCTGGCCCGCGGGGGCAGCGGGGATATTCTGGCTGGCCTGGTCGGCGCTTGTCTGGCCCGGACGCCGGGGGACCCGCTCGGCGCCGCCGCGCGCGGGGTGGTGTGGCACGGGCTGGCGGCGGACGCCCTGGCCCGGGCGCGCGGCGCCGAGGCGGTGCGCACGACCGAGCTGCTCGACCATCTGGCGCCGGCCCTGCGCGGCGGGGTGGGATGAGGGTGGTTCGCGCGGCGTCGAAAGATCCGCGAAAATTCTGTGGTTTTGGTCCGCGAAAGCCATTGCGCTGGACGCCATGCAAGCCGGCGAGTTGAGCGTAAATCAGGCGTTTCTGGTCTTGAACGCGCTGCCCGACATCGGGCCGGTGACGACCAACCGTCTGCTGGCCGAGTTCGGGGACGACCCGCGGCGGCTCTTCGAAGCGCCGGCGCGCGAACTCGAGTCGGTGAAGGGCGTCGGACCGAGGATAAGCGGCAACCTGCGCGGTTGGCGGGCGCTGGTGGACCTGGCGTCCGAGGAGGCGAGGCTCGCGGCGGCCGGGGCGACCTTTGTCAGCGTGCGCGACCCGGGCTACCCGCCGCTGCTGCGCGAACTGCCCGACGCGCCGCTCGGGCTGTATCGGCGAGGAGACTACACCTTCGACGCGCCCTGCGTGGCCATCGTGGGCTCGCGGCGGACCACGCTCTACGGCCAGGCGACGGCGAAAAAACTGGGGTGCGACCTGGCGAAGCTCGGCTTCTGCGTGGTCAGCGGCCTGGCGCGCGGCATCGACACCTTCGCCCACGAGGGGGCGCTGGAGGCGGGCGGGCGCACGGCGGCGGTGCTCGGCAACGGCATCGACATCGTCTATCCGCCGGAAAACCTGGGCCTTTACCGGCGCATCGAGGAGCGGGGCGCGGTGCTGACCGAATTTCCCTTCGGCCGGAGGGCGGACAAGCAGTCCTTCGCGATGCGCAACCGCATCGTGGCCGGCATGTGTCGGGCCGTCATCGTGGTGGAGAGCGACGTCAACGGCGGCTCGATGATCACCGCGAAATTCGCGGGCGAGCAGGGGCGGCTGGTGTTTGCGGTGCCCGGGCGCATCGACCAGCCGAGCAGCGCGGGATGTCACCAGCTCATCCGCGACGGGGCGACCTTGTTGACCTCGGTGGACGACGTGCTGGGGGAGCTGGACTACCTGGAGGGATTCGGGCCGGCGGGCGTGGCGCCCATTCCGGCCAAGGCGGCGGCTCCGGCGGCGGCGGGGCTGGGGGCGGACGAGGCGCGGGTGCTGGGCTGTTTTGCGGGCGGGGCCATTCTCTCGGCGGACACGCTGGTGGGCCTCACCGGTCTGGCCAGTCCGGCGCTGGCGGCCGCGCTCATGATGCTCGAGCTCAAGCGGCTGGTGGCGAAGCGGGTCGACGGCACCTACGAGGCGCGTTGACCGTTTCAGCGGCGGCGGGTGGCGCGGACGACGAGCACGGGGCTCTCCAGCCAGGCGGCGCCGCAGGGCTCCACGCCGGCGTCGGCGTCGGCGCCCCAACGGGCCAGCACGGGCAGGGCGGCGGCGAGTTCCTCGGCCGCGCGCTGGCCCTTGAGCGCGAGCAGGCGGCCGCCGACGCGGGCGTGGGGCAGGCTCCAGGCGGCAAGTTCGTCGAGGGCGGCCACGGCGCGGGAGGTGACGACATCGGCCTGGCAGGGCGGGACGGCGTTGGCTTTGCCGCGCCGGACGGACACGCGTTTGCCGAGGTCGAAGCGTCGGATCATCTCGACGAGGAAATCGCAGCGCCGCTGGAGCGGCTCGACCAGGATCACGCGCAGATCGGGCCGGGCGAGGGCGAGCACGAGGCCGGGCAGGCCGGCGCCGGTGCCGATGTCGGCGACGAGTTCGCCGGGTTTGATCAACTCGCCGAGGGCGGCGCAGTTGAGCAGGTGCCGGTCCCACAGGCGGGGAACCTCGCGCGGGCCGATCAGGCCGCGGATCACGCCGCCGGTGGCGAGTTCACGGCCGTAGGCGTCGAGGAGGGCGAGGCCGTCGGGGCTCAGGCCTCGCGCGGCCTCGGGTGGCGCGGGAGGGAAGGGTGGCGGCGGTTCGGGCGGCGGTGTGGCGGGTGCGGGACGCGGGTGCCGGAAGGGGCCGGGGCGAGGGGGAGGGGACATGGGACGCTCAGCCCGGGGGCCAGTTTAATTGGCGGCGGGCGAGGAGGTGCACGTGCAGGTGGGGGACGCTCTCGCAGGCGTCCGGGCCGTGGTTGATCACGAGGCGAAAGCCGCGAGCGAGCCCGAGTTTCTTCGCGACCAGGCCGGCGGTGAGCAGCAGGTGTCCGAGCACGGCCTGATGTTCCGGGGAGGCCTCGCCGACGCGGGGGATCACGATCTTCGGGATCACGAGCAGGTGGACGGGGGCGGCCGGCGCGATGTCGTGGATGACGATGCAGTGGTCGTCCTCGTGCTCGATTTTCGCCGGGATTTCGCGGGCGATTATACGTTCAAAAAGGGTGGGCATGGCGGGGGAGGTCAGAGCGCGCCCAGAGCGCCGAGGAAGGCGCGGGCGAGGATGAGGTGGCCGGTGGTGTTGGGGTGGATGCGGTCCCAGGCGAGTGTCATCGGGTGGGTGTGGGGGGTGATGGCGTCGAAGGCCGCCTGGGTGTCGACGAAGACGGCGTCGTGCGCGGCGGCGAGTTCCCGCATGACCGCGCCGTAGGCGTCCATGGCGGCCCGCATGGGGTCGGCGCGATGGGGCTCGATCACGAAGGGCGTGGCGAGGACGAGACCCTTCACCCGGGGCCGGGTGCGGGACACGAGGTCTTCCAGGGTGGCCCGGTATTCGGCCAGCGGAACGTGCAGATCGGTGCGCAGGGGAGTGTCGAACTGGCGCCACACGTCGTTGATCCCGATCATGATCGAAACCCAGTCGGGCGCGGGGGCGAGCACGTCGGTCTGCCAGCGCGCGGCGAGGTCGCGCACGGTGTGGCCGGAGGTGCCGCGGTTGATCACGCGGAGGCGGTCGGCGGGGCGGGTGGCGCCGAACCAAGCCTCGACGAGAGACACATAACCATGGCCGGTGCCGGCGCGGGGGTTCCAGGGGGTGGCCTCGCCGGCGGGGTCGCGGCCGGCGTCGGTGATGGAGTCTCCGATAAAGAGAACGGTGGAGGCGGGGGCGATGAGCATGGTCGGATTTGAAGCCGGGCCGGGATTTCAGGCGAGCTTTTGCCGGCGGGATGGCCGGGTGTTTGCGGTCGCCTTCGCGGGGCGCGCGTTTTCCGGTCGGAGATTCCCGGACCTCCCGGGGGCCGGCCGGGGCGATGGTATCCGGTTTTTGGATTCGCGGGCCGGGATGGAAAAACCGGGCTCCGCCGACTCGCCCGCGGGCGGTTTCCTAGGCGCCGGGGGGCGGGAGGTGTTTTTTCAGCTCGGCCAATTCGGCGGCGAGCGAGTCGACCTTGCGGAACAGGTCGGGCAGGCGCTGGCGGAGGACGTTGATGCGTTGTTCCAGCTGGTAGGGCAGGCAGGGCGAGCCCTTCCAGAAGGTGCCGGGGGCGAGGTCGGTGTTGATGCCGGTCTGCCCGTCGGTCTTGGCGCCCTTGCCGATGGTCAGGTGGCCGGCGACGCCGGCCTGGCCGCCGAGCACGACGTAGTCCTCCAGCGTCGAGCTGCCGGAGATGCCGACCTGGGCGCAGAGGATGCAGTGGCGGCCGACGGTGACGTTGTGGCCGATCATCACGAGGTTATCGATTTTGGTCCCGGCGCCGATGTGGGTGCGGCTGAAGCGGGCGCGGTCGATGGTGGTGTTCGCGCCGATCTCCACGTCGTCGTCGATCACCACCTGGCCGATCTGCGGGATCTTCACGTGGCGGCCGGTGGAGGACTCGTAGCCGAAGCCGTCGGCCCCGAGGACGACGCCGGCGTGGAGGCGCACGCGGTCGCCGACGACGCACTCGGTGGCCACGTGGACGCCGGACATGAACCAGCAGCCGGCGCCGACCCGGGCCTCGCGGCCGATGAAGACCTGGGCGTGCAGCACGGTGAAGGCGCCCACGCGGGCGCCGGACTCGACCACGCACAGCGGCCCGATGGTCGCGGTGGGATCGATCGAGGCGTCGGCGGCGACCACGGCGCTCGGGTGGATGCCGGCGGCGGGGCGGGGCCACAGGCTGGCCTCGATCCGGGCGCAGAGGGTGGCGAGGGCGGCGGAGGGATTCTCGACCAGCAGGAACAGTTGGTCGGCGGCGGGTTCGCCGGCGAAGTCGGCGGGCAGGAGCACGACCGAGGCGCGGGTGGTCGCGACCTCGGGTTTGTATTTGGGATTGCCGAGAAAGGAAAGGTCCCCGGGGCGGGCGTCCTTCAGCGCGGCGACCTGGGTGATGGTCGCGGCGGTGGCGCCGCGGGTGGCGCGGGGGGCGAGCAGGGCGATGAGTTCGGCGGCGCTAAAGGCGAGGGTCATAGTCGGGTTGACCCGGTGATTGGCGGGCCTGGAGGCGGCGGGCGGGAAGGGAATCCGTTTCCTCCAGCCTGGAAGGGACAAAACGGCCTGGCGCTACCCTTCCGGGGCGAGGCGCTTTACTCGGCGGCGGTCTCGATGAATTCGAGGGTGGGGGCGCCGAAGCTGATCAGGACCTCGGCGATGCCGTCCTCGGCGGTGGTGTCGGCCTTGAACATGCCGGAGGCGCGGTAGACGGCCGAGGTGGGAAAGTTGATCGCCGCGGCGGTGGTTTCGCCGCCGATCGTCACTTTGTCGTAGACCAGGCCGTGGGACAGGTAGCCGGTGGTCTCAAGGGTGCCGGCGGAGCGGGTGCCGCGGGCGGGCAGGGCCTGGGTGAGGGTGGCGAGTTGAATGATGCCTTCCCGCTTGGAGAGCACCGGACCGGTCGCGGCGTCGTCGCGCACGGAGGAGGAAGAATAGGCGCTGACGGTGCTGAGCAGGAGGGAAAAGCTCATGCCTTCGGGAAGGGTGCGCGGCTCCTCGGCGTCGTTTTTCCGTCGGGCGATGAGTTCGAGCGTCTCCAAACCATCGGGGTCGGTGAAGGTGGCGCTGTCGCTCCGGGCGTAGAGCGACCAGCCCTTGGTTTCCGCGTCGGTCGAGACGCCCAGGATGAGTTTGAGCAGGTCTCTGGTGGCGAAGACCTCGAACGAGTAGGGGACTTTCTCGGTGGTCACGCCCTTGCTGGTGGTAGTGGTGGAGACTCCCGGGCGGGTGATCACCATGTCATAGGACACGGGGAGGAGATAGCGGACCGTTTCATCCTGCGCGACGGCGGGCAGGAGGCCGGCGAGGACGAGGAGGGCGACGGCGAGGGGGCGGAAGAGAAGGCGTGGCATGGGAGCGGGACGGTGCGGTGCGGGCTTGGGTGGCGGGTGGCGCATCGAGAGGATCAAGGCGCCGCGATGGCGGTGCTGTCGGGGCCGCGGCTGGGGTTTTCGCCGGTGAAGGTCGGGTAGTCGGCGGCGGGAACGGCCTTTGATTTCGCGAGGCGCAGGCTGGCGATCACCACGTCGGCCGCATCGTCGGAGATGGCGTAGCCGTTAAACGCAGCCGAATTGGGAAGATAGAGCGCGGCGGGAGCGCTCGATGGCCGGCCGTAGCGTCCGGAGCCGGAGATCATGCCGAGGGGTGAGCTGGGATTGGTGCGTCGCGTGGCCTCGGGTTTTTCCTCGTCCGAGGGATCGCGAGGGTCGTCGCCGAGAGTCAGTTTGGAGTAGGCCTTGTAACGATCCGTGCCGGAAACGATGACCTCATCGCGGGATTTGACGGTTTTGTTGACGAAGGGTTGAAGCAGTTCGAGGGAAAGCAGTTCGGGGATGGCGATGGCCTGGTAAACGCCGTCGACTTTTTTCCGCACAAAAAAGCGGTAAGAAGAGGCGCCCTCGCTTTCCCAGTCGGCCCAGACGGCGACGACGGCCCAGCCTTTTTTCTCGGGGATGACCTCGCGGTGGACCAACACGTCGAGCAGTTCGGAGTTGCCGAAGCGGACGGAGCTGATGCCGAACGTCACCCGGTAATCGCCGTCGCTGCGCTCGGTCTCGGTCGGATCAAAATCGGCGGGTCGGCTGTAGGTCGAGGCGAGGGTCGCGGTGGCCTGCGAGACGTGAGTGAAGGTCTCGGCCGGAAGCGAAAGGGCGGAGAAGGCGGCGACGAGGCCGAGGGAAACGAAACGCATGGAGAGGGAGGGAAAGGGATGAGTTGTGAAAAAGGCCCGATGCGCGGGGCAAGGGGCCTTTGGCGGGCGATTCGAGGCGTGTGGCCCGGGTTTACTTGGCGCCCGGGAAGGTCACCTTGGCGGCGTCGTCCGTTTTGGCGGCGGGGGCCGGGGTCGCGGCGGGTGCGGCGGGTGCGGCGGAACCGGCGGGGCGGGCCTTGTTGATTTCCTTTTGGACGTCCTCGGTGATGTCGTAGCTGGAGTCGGAGTAGACGACCGGGCTGATGCCGATGTGGGAGAAGCCGGACTTGTCGAGGACCAGGTTGGCGCCCTTCTTTTTGGCGACTTCGGTCACGGTGACGTTGATCTTCTCGAACATGATCTTGCGGAAATTTTGAATACGCTGCTGGAGGGAGCGCTGGGTGTTGCCGCGGAAGGACTGGACCTCGTTTTGCTTGCGCTGGATCTCCTCGATCTTCGCGCGCATCTCGGTCTGGAGTTTTTCCTTCGCGTCGGTGGCGAGGGCGGGGTTTTTGCCCTTTTCCTCGAGTTCCTTCAACTGGGCGACGAGGTCCTGACCCTCCTTGTTGAGTTTTTCGAGTTCCTCGTTGGCCTTGCCTTCGTCGCCCTTGAGTTTGGTGTTTTGCTCGACCGTCTCGTAGTGGTCGTCGAGCAGTTTGGCCATGTCGACGATTACGATTTTGGGCGCGGTCTCGGCGAGTGCGGGGGCGGACGCGGCGCCGGCGAAGGCGGCGAGCGCGAGGAGGGAGGACAGGAGTTTGTTCATGCGGCGATGGGTTTTAAAGTTTTGAAGCGGGAGGAAAGGGAGACGACAGGGAAATCAGAAGCGGGTGCCAAAGGAAAAGTTAAACTGCATGCCGTCGTCGTTGCGCTCGTCGGCCGTGATGGGAATGCCGAAGTCGAGGCTCAGCGGGGCGCCGCCAACCATCAGGCGGATGCCGAAGCCGAAATTGTCGTTGTAGCCGGAGGCGTCGAAGTCCCAAGCGTCGGAATTGACGAAGCCCACGTCGTAAAACACGGCAAGCCGCAGGGGATTCACGACCTCGAAGGTGTATTCGACGCTGCCCATGGCGTAGGTCTTGCCGCCGATGGGCTGGTAGGTGGGGGCGACATCCGGACCGTCGGGGTCGGGCTCGACGCCGGCGGGGCCGTCGGGGTCGGGTTCGGTGACGAGGCCGACCTCGTCCTTCGGACCGACCTCGCGGAATTCGAAACCGCGGAGCGAGCTGGGGCCGCCGAGGAAGAGGCGGTCGAAATAGGGGACCGAGTCGCTGTCGCCGTATTCGTTGATCACCCCGGTGCGGCCGATGAACGAGACCACCTGGCTGAGGGTTTCGAAGGTGGTGTAATATTGCGAGGCACGCAGCTCGACGCGATAGTAGTCGGTTTCCCCCGAGAACAGACCGCCGGCCACCTCGGTGCCGAGCTCGACGCGGTTGCCGCGGGTGGTGTTGTAGAGACGGTCGCGGGTGTCGCGCAGGAGCTTGAAGGTGAGTTTGGACACGGTGCGGTTGCCTTCCTCGTCGATCAGGAAGGGCGCGGTCTGGCGGTCCACGTCTTCGATCCCGACGATCTCGTAGGTGTAGCCCAGGCGGCCCTCCACGAGTTCGAAAAGGCGTTTGCGGAGGTAGACCTCGGCGCCGGTGCGGGTCTCGCTGTAGACGTTGTTGTAGTAGTCCGAGCTGGTCCGGTAGAGGGTGAAACCGAGGGCCAGTTCGCGCTCGAGGAACCAGGGTTCCTCGAAGCTCAGGGTGGCTTCGCTCGAACGGGAGCCGAGCTGCAGGCGGAGGCGGAACTTTTGGCCGTCGCCCTGGAAGAAGCTCTTGCGGTTAAACAAATCGAAATTCGACTGGCTGACCTCGGCGAACACGATGGCGCGTTCGAGCGAGCTGAAGCCGGCGCCGAAGGTGAGGTTGCCGGTGCGGCCCTCCTTGACCGCGATCTTCAGATTGCGGCGGCCGGGCAGGTTGGTGCTCTCGGGGCTCATGTTCACCTCCTCGAAAAAGCGGGTGTTTTCCAAGCGCAGCTTGGAGGTTTGCATACGCACGGTGTTGAACACGTCGCCCGGCCCGAGGGCGAGTTCGCGCAGGACGACCACGCTCTTGGTCTTGGTGTTGCCCTCGAGGCGGATGGACTCGACGAAGAACTTCTCGCCTTCGGTGTATTGATATTCGAGGTCGATCGCGCCGGTTTCCAGGTTGGGTTTGCGGATCACGCGCACCCGGGCGTCGACGTAGCCGTCGCGGCCGACGAAATCCTCCAGGCTCTTCTGATCCTTCTCGATCGCGGTGGGGGAAAACGTATCGCCGGTCTTCAGCTTGAGGAGGTTCTTCAGTTTTTCCGAGGAGTGCAGTTTGTTGCCGGTGATGCTGACTTCTCCCAGTTTGTAGCGGCGGCCCTCGACGATGACGAAAGTCAGGACGAGGCGGTTCGGTTTCGGGTAGTCGAACTTCACCTTCTCGGGCTCGATTTCGACGTCGAGGAAGCCCTCGTCTCGGTAGTAGTCGCGAAGTTTGTCAAAATCGGTCTCGTAGCGGTCGTCGCGGAAGCGACCGGTGTCGGTCAGCCACGAGAACCAGGTCCATTTTTTGGTCTCGACGGTTTTCCGCAGGCGGCGGGTGGAGACGTTTTCATTGCCCTCGAACACCACGCGTTTGATCCGGACCTTCTGGCCTTCGGAGACGTCGAAGAAGACTTTGCCGAGACCGGTGGCGCGATCACGCTCGATACGGTAGTCGATCTTCGCCTGGTTGTAGCCGGACTTTTGGTAATACTCGCGGATTTTTTCCGAGTCCTCTTTCACCTGACGCTCGTCGAGCGGGAGCCCGGCCTTGGTCTTCGATTCCTTGGCGAGGCGTTTTGCCTTCACCTTTTTATTGCCGACGTAGGTCACGGTATCGACGCGGAATTTCGGGGTCACCTCGACCACCAGGTCGACCTTTCCGTCGACCAGCGCGCCGCGTTTGAACTCGATGAACTCGAACTGGCCGGTGCGGTAGAGGGAGCGGATGTCGCGGTCGATCAGGGAATCCTCCAGCGCGGAGCCCTCCTGCAGCTGCATGTTGGCGCGCACGACCTGTTCGGCGACGTTGGCCGGGCCGTTGAAGCGCACGGTGATGGCGCCGACGCGGGCGGCGGAGGCGGCGGCGGGCACCGCGCCGCCGGCCACGGGCTGGGCGGCGAGGCGACAAAGCGCCGGGGCGGCAAAGAGGCCGACGACGAGGAGGAGCCGGGCGATCAGGCGCGCGGCGGGGTTACTGGGTATAGTTTTCAAAACGGGTGATCGAATTGAGGAAGGTAAGCTTCAGGTCGCCTACCTCGCCGTTACGGTTTTTGGAAATGAAAAGCTCCATCGTGCCGCTGGCGACTTGGAATTTGTCATTCTCCTCCTTGGGGCGATTCAGCATGAGCACGACGTCGGCATCCTGCTCGATCGAGCCGGACTCGCGCAGGTCGGAGAGGCGGGGGGCGCGATTTTCCTTTTCGGCCGAGCGGTTGAGCTGGGCGAGCACCAGCACGGGCACGGCCAGTTCCTTGGCGAGCGACTTCAGGCCGCGCGAAGCCTCGGCGACCTGTTGTTCTCGGGGCACGGTGCCGTCGGTCGGGCTGATCAGCTGGAGGTAATCCACCACGATCAAGCCGAGGGGGTGACGGGCGTGCAGGCGGCGGGCCTTGGCGCGCAGTTCCATGACCGAGAGGGAGCTGGAGTCGTCGATGAACAGGGGGGACTTGGAGAACTCGTCCGCGACCCGCAGCAACTCCTGTTGTTCCTCCCCGTTCTTGGAGAGCAGGCCGTCGCGCAGCAGCTTCATGTTCACGCGGGAGCGGGAGCAGAGCAGGCGTAGGGCGAGCTGGGCGGCGCTCATCTCGAGCGAAAACACCAGGGTGGCGACGCCGGGACCGCGTAGAGGCAGGGAGGCGTGTTCGGCGAAATTCATCGCGAGCGAGGTCTTGCCGCAGGAGGGGCGGCCCGCGAGGACGATCATCTCGGACTTTTGCAGGCCGAACAGGTAGCGGTCGATGTCCTTGTAGCCGGTGCTCACGCCGGTGAGTTCGCCCTTTTTCATCAACATCTTGTTGATGACCACCATGGCCTCGCGGGTGGGCTCGCGCATGGGCTTGGCCCCGTCGCCCACGCGTTCCTGGGTGACCTTGAAGAGGTCCTGTTCGACCTTATCGACGAACTCCTGGATGCCGCCGGAGTAGTTGTAGCAATTTTCCACCGCGCCGGTGGCGGCGCGGATGATGTCGCGCAGCAGGGCGAGCTCGCGGACCTTCTCGATGAAGTAACTCGCGCCGGCGGTGGTCGGGATGCGGCCGCTGATGCGGGTCAGGTAGGCGTAGCCGCCGATCTCGTCGAGCTGGCGGGTGGTCTTCAGCTCTTCGGCCAGGACGGCGAGGTCGATGGGTTTGCCGGCGTTGTAGAGTTCGAGCAGTTTCTCGTAAATCACCCGGTTGGCGGGCACATAGAATGAGGCGGGGGCGATCTTGCCCTCGAGACAGCGGGCGACGACGTCGCCGCCATCGAGCAGGCAGGCGGACAGCAGTTGTTCCTCCGCCTCGATCGAGTGGGGCGGCGCGCGGCCCGGGGCGCCGGCGGGTGACGCCGAATCGGGGCGGGGGCGGCGCGGGGCGCGGGCGGCGGCGGAGCTGCTGGCGGAGTCGGACATCAGGGCGTAGGGGGGCGAGGCAAGGGGGCGGGCGCGAGGGGCGCAAGGGGCAAGGCGGAGGCTTCCCGGTTTATTCGCGGGCGGCAGCGGGCTGGCGCGCAAAAAAGCCGCGCCCGGGGAGGGCGCGGCCGGGAAAAACCGACGAGAGGCGGCGGGAGCCGTTTACTCGGCCTTTTTCTTGGACTTGTAGGTCTTTGGCGCGGGGGCTTCCTCGACCACCGGGGCCTGCTCGATGGGGTTCTCGGACACGACGTCGAAGCTGATATCGACGCTCACCTCGGCGTGCAGCTTGATGGACACCTCGTGTTTACCGAGGGTCTTCACCGGGGTGTGGAGGTGGATCTTCTTTTTGTCGATCTGGACGCCGGCCTCGACGAACTTGGCGTGCAGGTCGGCGGCGGTGATCGCGCCGAACATCTTGCCGCCCTCGCCGGTTTTCACCGCGAACGCGAGGGAGACCTTGGCGATCTGTTTGGCCAGTTCCTGGGCGCCGGACAGCTCGGTGGCTTCGCGCTGGGCGCGTTGTTTCTTCAGGGACTCGACGCGTTTGCGGTTGGACTGGGTCAGGGCGACGGCGTCTTTGCGGGGCAACAGGTAGTTGCGGGCGTAGCCGGCGCGGACGCGGACCTGATCGCCTTCGCCGCCGAGGCCGGCGACGGGTTTCAGGAGGAGGATTTCATGGTGGGCCATGGGAATGGATGGGTTGTGTTGGTTAAAAAGGGAACGGGAGAGGGAAGGAGACGGGAAACGCGCGGGGGGGCGCGGCTTAGAACGGGACGTCGTCGTCGTTGATCTCGTGCTGCGGGGCGGGGGCGGGCCGGCCACCGCCGGGGGCGCGGGGCGGCGGGGCCGCCGGGCGCTCGTAGGTTTGGTCGATACCCGCGTCCTCGGCTCCGGCAGGGGGGCCGCCGGCGCCTGGCGCGCCGCCTTCGCGGCCGCCGAGGAACTGGAAGTTTTCCAAGACGACCTTGAGTTTGCTGCGCTTCTGCTGGGTGGTCTTGTCCTCCCACTGGTCGAAGCGGAGCCGGCCCTCGACAAAGAGGGGGCGGCCCTTGGTGCAATACTTGGCGATGAGCTCGCCTTGTTTGCCCCAAGCCTCGATGTCCACAAAGGTGGCTTCTTCGCGGGTCTGGCCGGACTCGTCCTTAAACGAGCGGGAGATGGCCAGGCCGAATTGACAGATGGCCGTGCCCTTGGGCGTGACTCGCAGCTCGGGGTCACGGGTGAGGTTTCCGATCAGAAGAACGCGGTTGAGGTTGGCCATGGCGGGAGGGTGGACGGGAACGACGACGAAGCGAAGTCTTTACGCGCTCTCGACGAGGGTGCGGTAGACGGCGTGCTTCAGGCGGAGGCGCTCGGTGAGGGCGGCGGGCGCGGAGGCCGGGCCGGAGAAGCGGATCTGCACGTAGCTGGCGGCGGGGAACTTGTTGTCGGTGACGCGGGCGAAGTCCTTGCGGCCGACGTTTTCGACGGAGGCGACGACGCCGGAGACGGCGGCGATCTCGGTCTTCACGACTTCGACGATCTGCTCGACGGTCTCTTCCTTGCCCCGGTTATCGAGGATGAAGGAGGCGAGGTAGTTGCGGTGGGCGGTGGTGCTCATGGTGGGAGGGTGCGGCGGTTAAGTTGGTTCATGGCCTGATCGGGCCCCTGGGCAAGCAGGAGGCGAAGGCCGGAGATAAAACGGGGGAGTTGTTGATTAAAAAGAAGTTGTTGATCCGAGGTAAAACGTCCGAGCACGAAGTCCTTGAGGTCCATTTCCGGGGGGCTCTTGGGGCCGATGCCGAGGCGGTAGCGCACAAAACCGTCGCCCATGCGCTGGAGCAGGTCGGCGACGCCGTTGTGGCCGCCGGCGCTGCCCTTGACCGCGACCTTCAGCAGGCCGAGGTCGATGGTGAGGTCGTCATACACGACCGTGATGGCGGCGGGCGGGACCTTGTGAAAGGCCGCCAGCTTCTGGATGGCGCGGCCGCTTTCGTTCATGAACGTCAGCGGTTTGGCCAGCCACACGGTGTGGCCGGGAGCGAAGTCCCAGCGGGCGACCTCGGCCTCGAAGCG
>CAMCHD010000044.1 GCA_945874545.1 Akkermansia muciniphila
TCCTTGAAGTGTTTTTCCAGGGTGGCGCGGACCTTGAGGAGCTCGGCGTAGGATTTCGGCATGACGTCCTTGAGCTTGAGCACGGGCTCGGGGGTGCGGACGCCGGCGACGACGTCTTCGCCCTGGGCGTTGACCAGGAACTCGCCGTAGAACTCGTTGACGCCGTTGGCGGGATTGCGGGTGAAGGCGACGCCGGAGCCGGAGGTCTCGCCGGTGTTGCCGAAGACCATGGCCTGCACGTTGACGGCGGTGCCCCACTCGGTGGGGATGTTATACTTGCGGCGATAGACGCAGGCACGGTCGTTCATCCAGGAACCGAATACGGCGCCGGCGGCGCCGCGGAGCTGGTCCCAGGCGTTGTTCGGGAAGGCTTTTCCGGTGCGGGCTTTGACGAGGGCCTTGAAGCGTTTGATGAGCTCCTGCTGGTCGGCGGCGGTGAGTTTGGAGTCCTCGATGTCACCGTGGTAGGTCTCGTGTTTAAAAGTGTGGATGGTGTGCTCGAAGGGATCGTGGTCCTCGCCTTCGCGTTTCTGGACGCCCATGACGACGTCGCCATACATCTGAATGAAACGGCGATAACAGTCGTAGGCGAAGCGGGCGTTGCCGGTGGCCTTCTCGAGGGCGACGACGGTCTGGTCGTTGAGGCCGAGGTTGAGGATGGTGTCCATCATGCCGGGCATGGAGTCGCGGGCGCCGGAGCGCACGGCCACGAGCAGGGGCATGCCGGAGGTGGCGCCGAAGGTGGTGCCCATGATCTTCTCCATGTTCTTCACGCCGGCTTCCATCTCGGCCTGGAGGGAGGCGGGGTAGGTCTTCTTGTTCGCGTAGTAGTAGGTGCAGACCTCGGTGGTGATGGTAAAGCCGGGGGGCACGGGCAGGCCGATGCGGGTCATCTCGGCGAGGTTGGCGCCTTTGCCTCCGAGGAGGGCTTTCATGCTGCCGTCGCCGTCGGCTTTGCCGGCGCCCCAGGTGTAGACGTATTTGGGGCTCTTGCCGGACTTGGCGGCGGGAGCGGACTTCTTGACGGGAGCGGAGGCCTTGGAGGCTTTCGCGGCGGGTTTCTTGGTGGCTTTGGCCATGTGGTGTGGTGGGTATAGGGAAGGAGTTTCGACGGCCCGGGGTGGGGCGCGCAAAGGCGGGACTCAAGACCCGAGGGCCGGCGGGTGTCAACGACGCGGGCGCGGGGCGCGGGCAACAGGAGGGTTGAAATGCGCCGCGCGGGCGGCTTGCTCGGCGACCTGTGAACGACCACCGCGCGCCCACCGACGCTCTCGACGAAGCCGAGCCTCCGCATGGGGACGGTGCGGACGGCGCGCCCGATCCGCGGGAAAAACCGATGGGCTTTCTCGACCACCTCGAGGAACTACGCTGGACCCTGATCAAATGCGCCATCGCGCTGGCGGTGGCGGCCGGTCTGGTGGGTTTTTTCCTCAAGGAGTTCAACCACACCCTCCTGTGGCCCCTGCACCATGTCCAGGCCCAGCGCGACGGCTTGGCGCTGGAACTCACGACGCGGAGCGTGATGGAGGGCTTCGGCGTCGTGATCCAACTCTGCGGCTTTGGCGGGCTGGCCCTCGCTGCGCCGTTCATGATCTTTTTTATCGGGCAATTCATCGCCCCGGCCCTGAGCGAACGGGAAAAAAAACTCGTGCTGCCCGCCGGCCTGAGCGCGACCCTGTTATTTTGCCTCGGCGCGGCCTTCGGGTTTTTCCTGCTCACCCCCAGCACCCTGCGCGTCTCCCTGGAAATCAACGACCTGATGGGCTACAAGCCCCAGTGGACCCCGGCCAGCTATTACTCCCTGCTCACCTGGTTGGTGCTGGGCGTGGGGGCGGCTTTCGAGTTTCCGCTGCTCATCGTGCTGGCGGTGCATTTCGGCCTGCTGCGGGTCGAGACGCTGCGCCGGTTTCGCCGCCACTCGATCGTGGGCATTTTTGTCATCGCCGCGGTGGTCACGCCGACCCCCGACCCCTTTACCCAGACGATGTTCGCCGCGCCGCTGTATCTGCTGTTCGAAATCGCCATCCTGGTGGGCGCCCGGGTGCAGGCCCGGCGCGACGCGAGGCTGGCTGCCGCGGGTATCGCCTGAGCGGAAAACGCCCTGGTCAAGCCTCGGGTAAAACGCCGCGCGCGACGGCGTCGTCGAGCATCGCCAGCGCGTGCGCCCAGACCGCCTCCGCGCCCTCCCGGGCGTGCTGGTTGCGCGCGATGACCTTGGCCCGGGTGACGCCGTGTTCGCGCCATTTTTCGCCGTCGGTGAGGATGTTGAGCAAAACCGGTTGCAGCCGGTCGACGGCCGCCGCGAAACGCGCCTCGGGGGTGAGCCGCGCCTCGAATTCCTCCCAGCAGGCGCGCAGATCCACGCCCTGGTCGGCGGGCAGAAGACCAAAAATCCGGTCGGCGGCGCGGGCCTCGCGCTCGTGTTGCCCGACCATGCCGGCGGCGTCGTAGGCGTAGGTGTCGCCCGCATCGATCTCGACCAGATCGTGGATGATCAACATGCGGAGCACACGAGCGAGGTCGACCGGGTGGTTGCTGTGCTCGGCGAGGGTGATGGCCATGAGGCAAAGGTGCCAGGAGTGCTCGGCGTCGTTTTCACGCCGCCGGCTGGCCGGCAGAAGGGTCTGGCGCGCGATTTCGGAGAGCTTCAGGCACTCGGCGAGAAAGGCATATTGCTGCTGGATGCGGGTCATGCGGGAGGAGCCTACGACGCGGTCGCCGGGCCGGCCGAGCTTTTCCTTGCCGGACCGGCCCGCGAGGCGTTCGCTGGACCTTTTTCCTCCCCATGAAAATCCTCGTCGCCGACAAGATCTCACCCACGGGCGTCGCCTTCCTGCGCCAGCAGCCGGGCTTTGAAGTCATCGAGGCCTACGGCTCCTCGCCGGAAAAGATCATCGACCTGGTCAAGGACGTCCACGCCATCGCCGTCCGCTCGGAGACGAAGATCACCCGCGCGGTGTTCGCCGCCGCCCCGCACCTGAAGGTCGTCGGCCGCGCCGGCGTGGGCGTGGACAACGTCGACGTCGAGGCCGCCACCGAGCACGGCGTGGTCGTGATGAACACCCCGGGTGGCAACACGATCTCGACCGCCGAGCTCACCTTCACCCACATCCTCTGCTGCGCCCGTCCGATCGCGCAGGGCGCGGCCTCGATGAAGGCGGGCAACTGGGACCGCAAGACGCTCAGCGGCGTCGAGCTGCTCCGGAAAACCATCGGCATCATCGGCCTCGGCCGCATCGGCAGCGAGGTCGCCAAACGCGCCCAGGCCTTTGGCATGAAGGTGCTCGCCTACGACCCCTACCTCACGCCCGCCCGCGCCGCCGCCATGCAGGTGGAATCGGTCTCGCTCGACGCACTTCTGGCCGGTTCCGACTACATCACGGTGCACATGCCGCTGACCGAAGAGACCAACAACATGATCGACGAGGCCGCGCTCGCGAAGTGCAAGAAGGGCGTCCGCATCGTCAATTGCGCCCGCGGCGGCATCGTCAACGAGAAGGCCCTGGTCGCCGCCCTGAAGAGCGGCCAGGTCGGCGCCGCCGGCCTCGATGTTTTCGAGACCGAGCCCCTCCCCAAGGACAGCGAGCTTCGCTCCGCGCCGAATATCGTGCTCACGCCCCACATCGCCGCCTCCACCGCCGAGGCACAGGAGACCGTCGGTGTGGAAATCGCCGAACAGATCGCCGACGTGCTGCTCCACGGCGCGGTCCGCAACGCCGTCAACCTGCCCTCGATGGACGCCGCCGCCGCCAAGGTGATCGCGCCCTACCTCGACCTCGCCGCCAAGCTCGGCACCCTCGTCCAGCAGATCGCGCCCAAGCAGATCGCCAAACTCCGCGTGACCTACCAGGGCAAGGTCGCCGAATTCGACGTCAACGCCATCACCCGCGCCCTCCAACGCGGTTTCCTCCGCCGCATCAGCGGCGACGGCGTGAACGCGGTCAACGCCCCCACCTACATCCAGCGCCTCGGCCTCTCCTTCGAGGTCGTGAAATCCACCGACGCCGGCGACTACACGGACCTGATCGAGCTCGAGGCCACCGCCGGCGACGGCACCGTGCACCGCGCCGCCGGCACCCTGATCGGCAAGTCCAACGCGCCCCGCATCGTCGGCATCAACGGCCGCGAGGTCGAGGTGGCCGCCGAGGGCTCGCTCCTCGTGCTGGAAAACATGGACCAGCCCGGCATGGTCGGAGCCGTCGGCACCCTTCTCGGCAACGACGGGGTCAACATCGCCGACATGTCGCTCTCCCGCCTCACTCCCGGCGGCACCGCCTACATGGTGGTGCGCGTCGACCACGAACCCAGCGCCGCCGCCCGCGACGCGATCAAGGCCAACGCCGCGATCAAACTGGCGAAATTCGTGCAGCTCTGAGCTTCGAAATTCAAAGCGCAAAGACGCGAAGTCGCCAAGGGCGATCCGCCAAGCAACGACAACGGGAACGTATTTCACCTTCGATCGTTCTTCGCGTCTTGGCGTCTTCGCGCTTCAATCAAACCGATCGATGTTCCTCCCCCTCCTCATCGCCGCCGTGGTCGGCTACCTTCTGGGCGCCCTGCCCTTCGGGTGGCTGATCGCGCGCAAGTTCGGGATCAACATCTTCGAGCACGGCTCGAAAAACCCCGGCGCGACGAACGTGAAGCGGGTGCTGGGCGAGAAGTTTGGCGCGAAAGGGAAACGAGCCGGGGATCTGGCGTTCACGCTCGATGCGCTCAAAGGCGCGGCGGCGGCGGGCTGGCCGCTATGGCTTCTCGGGGCGGGCACGGTCGTAGGAACCACCGCTTCCGATGGGTCCGAAGGGCTGGTCTATACAGGCGACCAACGCACCGCCGCGATCGCCGCCATCACCGGCCTGGTCTTCGCCCTGCTCGGCCACAGCTTCAGCTGCTGGACGCGCTTCAAGGGCGGCAAGGGCGTCGCCACCACCGCCGGGGGACTTTTGGTGCTTCTTCCATTCCCGACCCTTCTGGCGGTCGTCGCCTGGGCGACCGTTTTTCAGGTTTCGCGCTATGTTTCGCTCGCGTCCATCGTGGCCGCCTTTGTTTTGCCCGCCGCCTCGTGGATTTTTGATGTGCCGACCTCCTTCGCCATCCTCGCCACCGTCGTCTGCTCCTTCGTGATCCTGCGCCACCGCGCCAACATCACCCGCCTCCTGAACGGGACCGAAAACAAGTTCGTGAAAAAAGCCGCGAGCGGCGGCTAGCGGGTGGCGCGCCTGATCCGGCCATCTCTTCTTCTGCTCGCTACTCTCTACCCGCTACCCACTACTTCCGCCCAAAATGAGCTCCGTCCCCATCATCCAAATCGGCATCTGCGGCCTCGGCACCGTCGGCCAGGGTGTTTGGAAACACATCGAGCGCGCCCTGCCCGACCTCGAGGCCCGCCTCGGCGCCCGCCTGGTGCTCGCCCGCGCCTCGGTGCGCGACTTGGAAAAAAAGCGCGACGTGCGCCTGAAGGCCGAGCAACTGACCACCGATCCGCTGGCGATCGCCCGCGACGATTCCATCCAGATCGTGTGCGAACTCATCGGCGGCACCGGCATCGCCCGGAAGGTCACCCTCGAGGCCCTGAAACGCGGCAAGACCGTGATCTCCGCCAACAAGGCCCTGCTCTGCGCCCACGGCCCGGAACTTTTCGCCACCGCCAGCAAACACGGCGGACGTTTCTTTTTCGAGGCCTCGGTGGCCGGCGGCATCCCCATCGTGAAGGCCCTGCGCGAGGGCCTGGTGGCGAATCGTTTCCGCCGCATCTACGGCATCCTGAACGGGACCTGCAACTACATCCTCACCCGCATGGAGCGCGAGGGCCTGCCCTACCCGGTGATCCTGAAGGAGGCGAAGGCGCTGGGCTACGCCGAGGCGGACGAGTCGCTCGATGTCGAGGGCTGGGACACCGCGCACAAGGCCTCCGTGCTCGCCTACCTCGCCCACGGCACCTGGGTGCCGACCGCCAAGATGGTGGTGGAGGGGATCACCCAGCTCACCCAGGCCGACCTGAGTTATGCCCGCGAACACGGTTTTGCGATCAAGCTGCTCGCCGTGATCGAACGCGACCTGGAGCACAATGTCCTCTCCGTGGGCGTCTACCCCGCCCTGCTCCCGCTCACCAAGGCCATCGCGAACGTGAACGAGGTCTACAACGGCATCTCGGTCTCGGGCGACGTGGTCGGCGAGACCACCTATATCGGCCGCGGCGCCGGCCAGGACCCCACCGCCAGCGCGGTGATCGGCGACATCATCGACGCCGCCACCCAGCTTGTCCGCGGCGGCCGGGTACTGCCCCCCGCGCCCGCGACCAAACTCGCCCTCACCCCGCCCACCGCGCTGCGTTCGCGGCATTACCTGCGGCTCGACGTGAAGGATCAGCCCGGCGTTCTGGCCAAGATCGCCAGCTGCACCGCCCGGGCCGGCGTGAGCATCGCCAGCCTGATGCAGCGCCCGAGCGACAAACCCGAGGCCGCGTCGCTGCTGCTGACCACCCACGAGTGCAGCGAGGCCCAGATCCGCCTGACCATCTCCCGCCTGACCCGCCTGAAGTGCGTGCTCGGCAAACCCCTGCTCCTGCGTATCGCGGATTTCTGACGCCAAGCGCGAAGACGCGAAGTCGCGAAGGCCTACCCGCAAAGACAAAGCCTCACAGACAGTTTTCATTTTCCTCCTGATCGACCTTAGCGTCTTGGCGTCTTCGCGCTTCAACCCCGCTTCCATCCCCTCCCCTCCCATGTCCCGAATCGTCCAGAAATACGGCGGCACCTCCGTGGGTGACGTCGAACGCATCAAAAAAGTCGCCGCCCGCATCAAGGGTTACCGCGAGGACGGCCACCAGGTCGTCGTCGTCGTTTCCGCCCGCTCCGGCGTGACCAACGAGCTGATCGCCCGCGCCAAGGCCGTGTGCGACAACCCCGACGAACGCGAGATGGACCAGCTCCTCGCCATCGGCGAGCAGGAGACCATCGCGCTCACCGCCATGGCCCTCCACGGCCTCGGCGTCCCGGCCATCTCCTACACCGGCGCCCAGGCCGGCATCGTCACCGACGACGTCCACACCAAGGCCAAGATCCAGGGCATCGACGCCTCCGACATCGAGGCCGACCTCGCCGCCGGCAAGGTCGTGATCGTGGCCGGTTTCCAGGGCATCACCGCCGACGGCCGCATCTCCACCCTCGGCCGCGGCGGCTCCGACCTCACCGCCATCGCCCTCGCCGGCGCGCTGAAGGCCGACAAATGCGAGATCTACACCGACGTGGACGGGGTCTACACCGCCGACCCCCGCGTGGTGAAGGACGCCCGCAAGCTCGAAGAAATCTCCTACGACGAGATGCTCGAACTCGCCTCGTCCGGCTCCAAGGTCATGCAGTCGCGCTCGGTCGAGTTCGCCCACAAGTATGACGTCGTTTTCGAAGTCCGCTCCTCCTTTAACTACAACCCCGGAACCATCGTGAAAAAAGAAGTCGCCTACATGGAAAAAGTCGTCGTTCGCGGCGTCGCCGTCGACAAGGATCAGGCCAAGGTCGTCGTGTCCAACATCGCCGACCAGCCCGGCTCCGCCGCCAAGGTGTTCACCGCCCTCGCCGAGGCCTCCATCATCGTGGACATGATCGTGCAAAACGTCGGCCGCAACGGCGTGGCGAACCTCACCTTCACCGTGCCGCTTACCGACTCGCACAAGGTCGGCCCCACCCTGGCGCCCGTGCTCGCCGTGCTCGGCGGCGCCCAGGTAACGATTCACGACGACATCGCAAAGCTCTCCGTGGTCGGCGTCGGCATGAAGACCCACAGCGGCGTCGCCGCCACCCTCTTCACCGCCCTCGCCGCCGCCGACGTGAACATCCAGCTGATCAGCACGTCCGAGATCAAAATCTCCGTGATCGTGGAAAAGACCAAGGCCGACGAGGCCGCGCGCGTGGCGCACAAGGCTTTCGCGCTGGAGAAGCTTTGAGTTCCCGCGCCCCCGTTTCACCAAGTTGACCCGAGGGCTGGTTCGTCCCTTCCCAACGCCATGAAGTTCATCAGCACCCGCGGCCAATCCCCCGTCCTAGGTTTTTCCGACGCCGTCGCCACCGGCCTGGCGCCCGACGGCGGGCTCTATCTGCCCGAGGCGCTGCCGCATTTCTCCGCCGTCGATCTCGCCCGTTTCGCGACCCTCTCCTATCCGGAACTCTGCTTCGAGTTCCTCTCCCGCTTCGCCACCGACCTCCCGGCCGACACCCTCCGCGCGCTGATCGCCAAGAGCTACACCACCTTCGCCCACGCCGAGATCGCCCCGGTGGTCAAACTCGACGAACGCACCTACGTGCTCGAGCTCTTCCACGGGCCCACCCTCGCCTTCAAGGACTTCGCCCTCCAGCTCCTGGGCAACCTCTACGGCCACCAGTGCCAGACGCGCGGCCAGACCATCAACGTCCTCGGCGCCACCTCCGGCGACACCGGCTCGGCCGCCATCCACGGCCTGCTCGGCAAGCCCGGCGTCGCCATCTTCATCGCCTATCCCGACGGCCGCACCTCTCCCCTCCAGGAACGCCAGATGGCCTGCACCGGCGCGGACAACGTCCACGCCCTCGCCATCGACGGCACCTTCGACGACGCCCAGGCCGCCCTGAAGGAGCTCTTCGCCGACCAGGAGTTCCGCACCCGCCACCGCCTGAGCGCGGTCAACTCCATCAACCTCGCCCGCATCCTCGCCCAGTGCGTCTACTACCTCTGGGCCTACCTGCGCCTGCCCGCCGGCGTGCGCGACGAGATCGAGTGGGTCGTGCCCACCGGCAATTTTGGCAACGTCCTGGCCGGCTGGCTGCTCCAGAAGATGGGCGTGCCCCTGCGCGGTTTTCGCGTGGCGACCAACCAGAACGACATCCTCCACCGGCTCTTCACCACCGGCGACTACCGCACCGGCGCCGTCACGCCCTCCCTCGCGCCGTCGATGGACATCCAGGTCTCCAGCAACTTCGAGCGTTTCCTCTACTACACCGCCGGGAAGGACCCGGCGCGGGTTCGCGAGATCATGGCGACCTTCAAGGCCACCGGCGCCTACACGTTCGAGAACTTCGACCGCGACACCTTCACCGCCTCGCGCTGCGCCGACGCCGAGATCCCCGGCCTCATCCGCACGGTGTATCAGGATTTTGGTTATATCGCCGATCCGCACACCGCGTGCGGCTTCAAGGGCCTGGCCAAGGACCGCCCCAGCATCGTGCTCGCCACGGCGAGCCCGGCCAAGTTCCCCGACACCATCGTCTCGGCCATCGGGATGGAACCGACCGCGCCGTCGCTGGAGGCGCTGAAGCGGAAGCCGCTGATGAAACACCGGCTGCCGGCCGACGCCTCCTCGATCCGCGCCTACCTGGACCGCCACGCGGTCTGATCCGAACTTCCGCCGCGTCTCGTCGTGAGCGCACCCTCCTACCATCCCGCCGGCCTGCCGGATTTGATCCTGGCGCGCCTCTCCCGACTCGCCCCGAACACGACCCTGTGCCCGGGCGCGTTGGCCAAAGACCTGGGGCGGAAAGCCTCGGAATTGCGTCCCCTCCTGCGCGAGCTCGAGGCCTCGGGCCGCGTGGTGGTTTCCCAACGCGGCGCGCCGGCCGACCTCGGCACGCTGCGCGGCCCCTACCGGGTGGCGCCGGGGCCACGCTAGCTCTTCCGCTCCCAAACCCGGCCCGTTCGCGGGAACACACACGGGACCGGGAAATGTTTCCCGAGACGGGCGACCCGCCGGGCGCTCGCGATTTGCCCCTGCGGCGGGACGGTATCTGCTCCCACCGAGCCCTGACGCCACGACCATGCCCCGCCCTTCAAAACCGGCGCCCACCGAGCCGCCGCCGGCCCCGTTTCCCGGGCTTCACCCGACCCTCGCCGCATGGTTCCTCGGCCGCTTCCCGGCCCCCACCCCGGCCCAGCTCGCCACCTTGCCGCACGTGCTCGCCGGCCGCAGCGTCTTGCTTTCCTCCGCGACCGGGACGGGCAAGACGCTCGCGGCGTTTCTCGGCGTTTTCGACCACCTCGCCCGCCACCACCCTCCCGCCCCCGCAAGGAGGAACGATTGCCCGGCGCCGCTCCCGGTCCCCGACGGTATTCTCGCGCTCTACGTGTCGCCGCTCCGGGCGCTGGCCTACGATCTGGAAAAAAATCTCCGCGGCCCGCTGGCCGAGCTGGGCTGGTCGTTTGTTCGCGTGGCGGCGCGCACCGGCGACACCTCGCCCAAAGATCGGGCCGCGCAGAAAAGGACCCCGCCCCACATCCTCGTCACCACCCCGGAGAGCCTCACCCTGCTGCTCGGCCAACCCGCCTGGTCGCCGGCGCTCGCCCGGGTGCGTTTCCTCATCGTCGACGAGCTCCACGCCCTCGCCGAGAACAAGCGCGGCAGCCTGCTCGCCCTCGCCGCCGAACGGCTGGAGACCCTGCGGGCCTCCGCCCGCCCGGGCGGCGCCGGCCTCCAGCGTATCGGTCTTTCCGCGACAGTGTCGCCGCTGCCCGAGCTGGCCCGCTTTCTCACCGGCCCGACGCGGCCCTGCGAGATAGTGGAGATCCTTCCGCCGGCGGCGTCCGACCCCGCCGCACCCGCGCTCACCGTCTATTCGCCGCTCGGTCGCTCGCCCTACCCCGCCGCCGGCTACACCGCGACCCGCGTGTTGCGCGAACTCGCCGCCGAGCTCTCACGCCGGCGCACGACGCTGGTGTTCACCAACACCCGCGCCGGGGCCGAGTCGATCGGTCTCCGCCTCAAGGAATTGCTGCCCGGCCTCGCCACCCGGATCGAGATCCACCACGCCTCGCTGGACCGGACCGTTCGCCTCGACGTCGAAGATCGCCTGAAACGCGGCGAACTCCGCGCCGTGGTCTGCTCCACGTCCCTCGAGCTGGGAATCGACATCGGGTCGATCGACCTCGTGGTCATGATTTCCGCGCCCAAAGGCGTCGCCCGCGCCCTGCAGCGCCTGGGACGCTCGGGTCACGCCCCCGGGCAGACCGCGCGCGGATTGCTCGTGGCCACCAATATCAACGATCTCGCCGAATGCGCCGCCACGGCCCGCCTGATGCGCGCCCGCGCCCTCGAACCGCTCCGGTTGCCGGAAAACCCGGCCGACGTCCTCGCCCAGCACCTGGTCGGACTCGCGGTGGCCGCCGACACCAGCCCCGACGACGCCTACACCCTGGTCCGCCGCGCCCATCCGTTCCGTGGGCTGACCCGCGACGCCTTCGACCGCATCCTGCACTACCTCCGGGGCGGCGGGCGCTCGCTCGAAAAAGCCTACACCCCGCTGTTTGGCAAAATCGTGGTCGACACCGACGGTCATCTGGCGGTCCCCACGCCCGGGGTCGCCCGGGAGCTGCAGCAAAACATCGGCACCATCGCCTCCGAGGCCATGATCACGGTGAAGCTCGGCGCGCGCAATCTGGGCCAGGTCGAGGAGTCGTTCTTAAAGGGCCTTCGCCCCGGCGACACCTTCGTGCTGAACGCCCGCTGCGTCCGGCTCGTCTCCACCACCCTGCTGACGGCCAAGGTCAAACCCGCCGCCCCGCGCGAGCTGCCGACCATCCCCCGCTGGAACGCGAACAAGATGCCGCTCGCCAGCGGCCTCGCCGCCGAGGTCGTCCGCCTGCGCACGGACCTAGCCGGCCTCCTCGGGGCCGCCGGAACCGCCGGGACCCGGGAGGCCGAATTGTATCTCCAGGACCACTACGAATTGGGCCCGGCCAACGCGTCCGCGCTGACGCGTCATTTTTGCCTCCAGGCACGCCTTTCGCGCATCCCGACCGCCGCCTTCCTGCTGGTCGAGGAGGTCCCGGAACCCGCCAACGGCCTGCTTCACTATTTTTTCCACACCCTGATCGGACGCTCCGCGAATGACGCTCTTTCCCGCATCGTCGCCCAGCGCCTCCAACGCGCGCTTGGGGGCAACGCCCTCGTCACCCTGGACGACTATGGTTTCCTGCTGACCGTGCGCCCGTTTCAAAAATTGGCCGACGCCGACGCGATACGGACGCTCTTCGCCCGCCCCGGCGCCGAGGAGGACCTCCGCGCGGCCCTCGCCGAAAGCGAACTGGTGAAATGGCAGTTTCGCGGAGTCGCCCAGACCGGCCTGCTGGTCCCTCGCCGCGTGCGCGGGGCGGAGCGCGGAGCGAAGGCGCTGCAATGGAGCGCCGAAATCCTTTTCGATGTGCTCCGGCGTCACGAACCGGACCACCCGCTCCTGGTCGAGGCCTACGCCGAAGCCACCACCCGGTTTCTGGACCTGCCCGCCGCCCTCGCCTTCCTCGCCGACGCCGTCGCACTGCCGGTCGAACTTGTCCGACCCACGCGGGTCAGCCCCTTCGCCTTTGGCATGTTCGTTTCACGAATCAAGGAGACGATGACCCTCGAGGATCCGGAAACCACCATCGAGCGGCTCTATCACGAGATGTATGCCGGACTCGTCGACGAAACCCCCGCCGGTTAACGCCTTCCCGGCGCAGCACCGTGATCAATCACCTCATCCAACCCGACGTCGTTTTCGATGCCCGCCTCGCTCTCTATTTGGAGGCGACGCGCACCCTGATCGTGGCGGACCTGCATTGGGGTTACGCCGAGAGCCATCGTGCGACCGGGAATCTGTTCCCGCTTTGGGGCGATGACACGCTGGAGGCCACGCTTCGGGCGCTGCTGATCGACTACGCTCCCGCCGAACTCGTCTGGCTCGGCGACTCGCTGCACACCGCCCGGTCCGCGCCGCAGGCCCGCGCCCGCGCCGAGGCTTTTGTCCGCGATTCGCCCGTTCCGGTGCACGTGATCGCGGGTAACCACGACGCCCTTTGGGCCGCCGTCAGGCCCGACCCGCTGGTCCGTGGTCGGTTCATCATGCACCACGGCGACCGCCCCCTGGACCCGGATCTCCCCCTACTGCCCCCGGAGGCGCTGCGGGTCGAGGTCATCGGTCATCACCACCCCGCCTACACCTTCCGCGACGGAGCAGGCACGCGGCTGAAACTACCCTGTCTGGTGCAAGGTCCGCGGCGGCTGATCGTCCCCGCGTTCAGCCCCTGGGCGGCCGGCGCGGCGTGGAATTCCCGCCTGGTCCCCGGCGAAACCCTCTGGGCCGCCGGTCCCCGGCGTTTAATCCCGGTTCGCCCCTGACCGATTTGGGCGCAAAAATGCCGCCTCACACGATGCCGAGGCGGCTCAGACGGAAAAACCCGATCGGATCGGATTCAGGCCGCCACGAAGGCGATGCTCTTGATTTCGATGCGTTCGGTCGGAGTGCTGCGCTCCGGCCCGGAGGTGGGCACCGTCGCGATGGCCTCGAGCACGGCGTCACCCGCGATCAATTGACCAAAAGCGGTGTATTGCTTGTCGAGGAAACGAGCGTCGCCGTGGCAGAGAAAGAACTGTGAACCGGCGCTATCCGGGCTGGAAGAGCGAGCCATCGACAGGACGCCGCGGGTGTGAGCCTTGGTGTTGAACTCGGCCTTGATCTGGTAACCGGGACCGCCGGTGCCGGGCTGCCCGCGGGCGCCGGTCTTCGAATTCGGGCAGCCGCCCTGAATCATGAAGCCTTTGATGATACGATGAAACGCGGTGCCATCGTAAAAACCCTGCTTCGCGAGTTTCTTAAAGTTCTCGACGTGGCCGGGCGCGACGTCGGGCCAAAACTCGAGGGTGAGGTCGCCCTTGGTGGTCGTGATGATGGCGTTTTCTTTGGTGGTGCTCATGGATGGGAAAGACAGGAAGTTCGCCTTCGCCCTTCCCGCCCGCAAGCCCACACTCCGGTCCGCCTTCGATGCCTTACTTTGACTACAACGCCACCGCGCCTCTCGCCGATTGCGCCCGCGAAGCATGGCTGCGGGTGCAAGCCGAGCACTGGCAAAACCCGTCCAGCCCCGGCCGAGCCGCCGCAAGGGCGCGACTACGGCTGGAGTCCTACCACGAGGCCCTGGCCGTGCTGCTCGGCGGGGAACCGTCGCAGTATGTTTTTAACTCCGGGGCCACCGAAGGCGCGCATGCGGTGCTCGCGCACTGGGCCGGGCAACTGCCGCCGACCGCCAGAATCGCGGTTGCCGCGACCGAGCACGCCTGCGTGCTGGCCGCCGCCGGACGCTTCTTTCCTGGGCGGATCGATTGGCTACCCTCGGGGCCCGGTGGCTTGGTGCCCCCCGCTGTCGTGACCGCAGCGATCGCGGCGGGAGCGGCCGGCGTGGTGGTGATGGCCGCCCAAAATGAGACCGGCGTGCTGCAACCTTGGCCGGAGATCGCGGCCTCCTGTCGCCGGGCTTCGGTGCACTTTTTGTGCGACGCCACCCAGTGGCTCGGGAAACTGCCCGGGGCCGGACTCGGCTCTTGCGGAGCCTGGTTGATTGCCAGCGGCCACAAGTTCGGCGCACCCAAAGGCGTTGGATTTGTAAAGCTGCCCAAACCCGAGCCGGACTTCCGCACCTCGGGTGGTGGTATGCAGCAGAATGGACACCGCGCCGGAACCGAAGACCTCGCGGGTATCGCGGCGCTGACCGCGGCGCTGGTTCACGCCGAACAAAGCCAGGTCCTATGGGAAAGTCAGCGGCTCGCTTGGAAAGACCGGTTCGAAAACGATCTTCTGCGCGCACTCCCCGGCACCCGGATTGTCGCCCGCGAAGCGGAACGGCTTTGGAATACCAGCCTGATTCTCGTTCCTTATGGCGAACAAACCAAGTGGCTCGCACGCTTGGACAAAATAGACCTCCAGCTCTCCAGCGGCTCCGCCTGCAACCAAGGACAAAAGGGGCCGTCACACGTCTTGGCGGCCTTGCGACTACCCGCCGAAGATGCCCGGCGCGCGCTTCGCATCAGTTCCGGCTGGCAAACCACCGAGGACGATTGGAACCAGCTCCTGTCCGGGCTCGAGCAGGTGCACGAAGAAATCAGGACAGGAACCTGACCCACGGCCGAAACCGGCGCATCGGACCCAAAAAAAACCCGACCGTCAGGTCGGGTAGATGAAGATCAATTATCGCCGGGCTCTTTTTTGGTCCCGTCGCGCAAATCCGGTCCGTCTTCCGCGGCCGCCACCACGTAGTAGTCCTTGTAGGACTTGTCATAATACTGCGCGTAATAATAACCGGAAACCGCGAGGTTGAGACCGTTCAACACCGCGCCGTAACACGTGACGTTGGATTCGAGCAAGCGCCGAGCGGCCGACTGGGCCGCCTTGCGGCGAACCTTGTTGAAGAAAATGGTAAAGATCGACCCGTCGACGAGCGGCAACACCACCAAGGCGTCACTCACCGCAGCGAGCGGCGGAGTGTCGATAAAGACCCGATCATAGCGTTTACGAAGATCGGAAATCATGATCTCGAACGCTTTGTTATTCAAAATCTGGGTGGGATTCTTAGCCCGGCCACCGGTCGGGATGATGTCGAGATTCGGATGCACGTCCTTAAGAACCACCTCGTCGACCGTGGCCGACCCGGAGCACACATCAATCACTCCCTTGAGGTTCTCTCGACGGAAAGACTTGTGCACATTGGGTTTACGAAGATCGCAGTCGACAATACAAACCCGGTCGCCATGCGCCGCGTAAGTAAGGGCAAGATTCGTGGTGGTGAAGGACTTGCCTTCGCCCGGGATGGTCGACGTGGTCAGGATCACCCTGGCGTCCTTGGCGTCATCGCGGAGCCTCAGACTGGAGTGCAGGGTGAGGAATGCTTCCGCCACCTGCCGGTCGGCATTGTTGACCACGATCTGGGCCTTGTCGGGCTGCTCCATCTTCTTGATCTGCGGGATGATTCCGAGCAGGGGCAACCCGACGACGGACTCGATATCAAAAGAGCTCTTTACGCGGTCATCAATGAACGCGACGAAAAAGGCAAAGGCGAGTCCAAGGCCGAGACCGCCCACGATACCGATGCCGATATTGAGGACTATCTTGGGCTCGACATAACGGTTGGGCAGGGAGGGCACCGCGGAATCGACCTTGCGGGCGCCGCTGTTTTCCATCGTCGCCTGCATGTTGACCTCTCGCATACGGGCAATGAGATTGGTCAGGATCTCATTATTGATCATGAATTCGCGCTCCTGCGCCGAGTATTGAACCGCCAGGCGGTCAAGCGCCAACGTCGCGGTGGACGCCTCTTCCAAATTTTTGCGCGCCTGCTCATCATTGCGCAGCGCATTCTCATACTCGGCCTTGATGGACGCCGCAGCGGAAGCCAACGCCCGCTCCAACTCCCGCTCCGACTGGGCCAGATTGTTGCTGGCTTCGATCATGGTCGGGTGCTTGTCGCGATAACGCTCCCGCATCTGTGCGATCTCAATCTTGCGGCTGGCAACCTGATGGGTCAGCTGGCCAATGTTGGGATTCTGCGAAATGTAAGGCAGCTCGGCGAGATCGGATTTGCTCTCCAACCGCTCCTGAACCTGCTTCCAGCGAATCTCGGACTGCTTCAGCTGGGACTGGGTCTGGGTAACCAAAAGGTTCAATTGCTTGAGGGTCTCGGTCACGATATCTTTCCGTTGATCCAGCGAGACCATGTCGTTCTTTTCGCGATAAGCCTGCAGGGCCAAGGCCTGCTCCTCAACTCGCTTACGCTGTTGCTCGGCACGGATTTGCAAATCCTCCACGGCGCGCATCGATTCGTCGATTCGCACCCGGGCATTCCACTGCAAGAACTCGTCGACGAACATGTTGGCGATCTTGGCGGCAATAACCGGATCGGGATGCCTATAAGACACCTGAACCACCAAGCTCAAGCGCAGGGGCACGATACGACGATTCTCACCCAAGACTTCCAAAGGCGTCAACGGATCGCCCCAGCGGCCCTTCTCAAATGGCGCCATAAACTGACGCAACTCGTCTCCGGTGATTCGATCGGCGACGCGCTTGATGATGACAGCGCTCTCCAGCACCTTGACCAAGGTGTTTAAATCTTCCGTAGAAAGCACGCGGGTCTCGACCACCGACTCGGCTTGGATCACCTTGGCATCCTGACGCAAAACCTGGATGCTCGCGACAGATTCGTAGATCTTGGTCTGACTGAAGGTATAAACGAGGGCGGAAGAAAAAACCACCAGGAACACCACTACGACATACCAGACTCGCTCACGCAGAATAAGCAGGTAGTCGTTCAGGCTGCGCTGGGCGGTGCTTTCACCATAGCCTGGGGCATTATAGCCGTAGCCATAACCAGCATTTCCGTAATCGGCGGGCGGGGCGCCCGACGGTTGCTTGTTTTGCGAATCCATTTCTTTAGATCAAATTAAATTAGAAAATGCGCTCTTCCACTTGGATGACGTCATCCACCTGAAGCGACCAAAGATTAGCGGAGCGGCTCTCCATAAGCTTGGTCGCATCGATGGTGAAGGTGGTGCTGACCCCCTTGTCGTCGGTCCTGATAATCTTTACCTTCGAGCGATCAGCCAAACGACTGAAGCCTCCGGCCCGCGCCACGGCCTCAAGAAGAGTGAGACCGCGTTCCGGCGGAAAAGGCACCGCTTGCGGCGCATTTACGGAACCAATCACGTTTACCGCTCGCTCGGCGTATTTCAAAACGATGACCGTCACTTGGGGATTTACCAAAAAGTCCCGATCGTAGAGTTGCCGGATCATTTCCTCGATCTGGCGCACGCTGCGATCTTTCACCGAGACGTTTCCAATCAACGGGAGGGAAACGGTATACTCTTGGGAAACGGAAACCTCGCGCGTGAGGTCCTCTTCTTTGTAGATCTTCACCTGCAAAATATCGGCAGGACGAAGAACATAATCAACCGGCGCCGAGGATGCACCACTTTCAGTCGCCTGGGCTGCGACCCTCACCGGGGTAAGCGCGATCACTTGTGCGACCCAGAATCCAAACGATAGAGAAATAAGGCCAGAAATACGAGAAAAACGCATGGGGACAAAAAAACGGAAGAAGACCGAAATCTTCTTCCGTTGGTTCTAATTTAAACAGGACCAGGCAAAAGTGCCTTAGTAACGGAGGCTGGCGCTGAGGGACACGATGTTGGCGTCGAAGTCAGCATTGCCGAGGCGACCATCCGACGCGTTGTCGTAGTGGCTGTAGCTGGCATCGAACGACACATACTGGTTGAAGATATAGGAGAAACCAATCCGGGCCGAGATAAAGGTGTCCTCACGGTCGATGCCAAGGAAGTCGGTCTTTTCGTAACCGACCGAAGCGATCACCGTGAAATCTTCGGCGATCTTCGAGCGGGCGCCCAAGGAGATGGAGCCCTTCTCTTGACCACCGCCAGCGGCACCAACTCCGAAATCGTTGCTCGCATCGAGGGTGAACTGGGTCTTCAGGGTGTAAACGTAGGTCAAACCAGCTTGCAGACCGAGGCCATCGGAGTCGCTGTTGGCAGCGTCACCCGTGCGGGAGTTATAACCCACAGCGAAGCTACCCAGCAGCTTCGGGGTGAATTCACCGCGGGCGCCGACGCTCACGAAAACGTCCTCGTAGTCGCTATTGGATACGTCGACCTGGGTGACACGATACTGGACGCCGAGCGAAAGATCCAACTTGGGCTGAACCTCAAAGTAGTAGTTGACCGGAACGGTGTAGGACTCGCGATCCACCAGACCACGGGCGCTGAGGTAATCGGTCGAGTCATACTGGAAACCTACGCCGACCTTCGACTTGTCGGTGACGGACAGCTCCGACTTGGCGCCAGCGGCAGCCACATCGGAACGGAGGAGACTGGCGCCAGTGCCGGCGACGTCGCGGTTGTTCTGGAACTGTTCCTTAAAAGAGGCATTGAGATCCAAACGGAGCTTGGCACCCTCGTAGGTCGACTTGCCGATGAAGTTGGCCAGAGTGTCGTTGAGGTCGCTGTTGTCCGAGTAAGCGGTGAAGCGCTCGAAAAACACGAGCGAGCCTTTGGTCAGCGAGCTCTTGCCGAAGGTGAGCTCGAGGCCGGGGACAAACTCAATGATGGTGTCGTCGATGATCGGGCTGGTGGCCGAGCCCGAAGCGAAGGTCAGGTTATCCTCAAAACGCACCTCGGTGCGGGCGGTCAAAAAAAGTTCGGCATTATCACCGATCGCCAAAAACGGCGCCGCGAAGGCGGGCGTGGCAGCTAGAGTGGAGAGGACGGCGAGGCGGCGCTTGGTGATCATAGGTAGATTGAGAATAATGGGTGAAGGAGT
>CAMCHD010000045.1 GCA_945874545.1 Akkermansia muciniphila
GACCCCCGCTTCGACGCCGCTTTTGTGGTCCGCTCGAACGCGCCCGAGGTCGCCCGCGCGATTCTGGACGCCACCACGCGCCAACGCCTGCTCGCCCACCGCCAGATCCGGTTTCGCACCGGCTCGATCGATTCCCTGCTCGGGGCCGACTACTTCCCGGAAAATCGCTCCGGTCGGGATACACGCGAGTGGTGGATGATCGAGGTCGCGGGCAAACCGGCGGAGGTGGACGCATCCAGCCCTCTAGCCCTCGCCCGCGACCTCGCCGAGGCGGTGAACGCCGCGATCACCTCGGTCCCGCCCGCCGCCGGCCTGCGCACCGGCTTTTTCGAGGGCCGCTGAACCGGACGGACACCAGGCGGATCTCAACCCTCCCCGGTTCGGGAGTCGAGCGAGCGCAGGAAGGCGACCAGATCGCTCCGCTCGTCGGACGACAGCGCCACCGGCGCAGGCGTGCCCGCCCGCCGCTGCACACCATCGGCATAGTGCGCGACCACGTCCTCCACGGTGGCCTTCGAGCCGTCGTGGAAATAGGGCGCGCGCCCGGTCAATTCGCGCAGGGTGGGTGTCTTCAACCGGGTCTCGCCGCGCACCGCGGCGGACAGGGGCAAGCCGATGTCGTGCCGCCGTCCGTCGCTGAAGTTCCAGCCGGTGTGACACGAGATGCAGGCGGCTTTTCCGGTAAAGAGGGCGAAGCCCCGCTGCGCGGAAAGAGAGAGGGCGGCGGCATCGCCTTCCACCCAGCGATCAAAGGGCGCCTGGGGTGAGACCAGGGTGCGTTGATAGGCGGCGAGCGCCCGACCGAGGTTGCGCGGATTGACCACGTTGGCCGCGGGCTCGCCGGCGAACGCGGCGGCAAATTCCTCCACGTAGGCCGGTTCTTCCCGGAGTCGGGCCGCCGCCTCCTCGACCCCGAGATTCATTTCCAGGGGATTGGCGATCGGCATCAGAGCCTGGGCCTCCAGGCTGCGCGCCCGGCCATCCCAGAAAAACCGCTTCTGCTCGCCCACGTTCCACAAGGTGGGCGTGCGGTAGGCGGGCTCGCCCGCCACCGGGCTGGAGGAACGCAGCGGCAAGGGGCGGGAGTCCTGAAAATCCCGCGCCGGATCATGACAGGTGGCGCAGGCCATGGAATGATCGCGGGAGAGCAGGGGCTCGGCGAATAAACGGGCGCCGAGGTCGACCCGGGCCGGTGATGCTCGGTTTCCGTTCGCCCCCGCCGGGACGGTGGGGCGGCGGAAATCCGCCGGAATCGCGGCACGGCGCCGCGCCGCATACGGCGAGGCGCAGCCGGCCAGAACCGCGAGGCAGGCCAGGAGTAAAACCGGCAGGCGATGGATCGAGAGGGAGAGAAAGGGCTTTTTCATGGATACGAAGGGACGAGGTTAAAAAGTCGATGAGCCCAGCCTAGCGGATGGGGCCGGTCGCGGGCATGACCCCGCGCGCCAAAGCCCTGACCCGCCGCGCCGATCACGCGGGCTCGCCTTTCACGCCCGGCCCGACCAAGAACCCGGATCGGCCCATGCGCACCGCGACCGTTTCGCTCACCCTCACCCGCAGCATGATCCGCTACGCCGTGGCCCGGGGCGCGCGGTTGGACACGCTGTGCGCCGCCGCCGGCATCACGCCCGAGCAGCTGACCCAGCCCGACCAGCGCATCACCGGCGAACAATCCCAACGCGCGTGGGACGCGGCGGTGACCGCCACGAAGGATCAGGATTTTGGCCTGCATCTCGGCGAACTCGCCCAGCCCGCGACCCTCGGTCTGGTCGGATTCGTCATGGTGAGCGCCCCCGATCTGGGAGCGGCCCTGCGGGCCCTGCTGCGCTACACCAACCTGCTGACCAACGGCGTGCGCGGCGCCCTGGTCGAGCGCGGCGGAGAGGCCGCGCTCGAACTCTCCCCGGTGGGTGAACTGGAGAACGCGCTCGTCTCCGCCCCGCGGCAGCGCATCGAGAGCACGCTCAGCGCCTGCGTCGCGCTGGCCTTCGGCCTGACCGGCAAACGCCTGCCCGTCACCGGCGTGTCCTTCGTCCACCCCGAGCCCGCCTCCCCCGCCGAACACCGCCGGATCTTTCGCGCCCCGGTCGCCTTCGGACGCCCGGTCAACCGGCTGGCCTTCGCCGCGGAGGCGCAACGCTGGCCCCTGCTCGACGCCAACCCGGCGCTCCTGGAAAGCTTTGAGACCCAGGCCCGTGAATCGCTCGCCCGCCTCGACCAGGTGGACACCTGGACGGCCCGGACCCAGCGCGAGATCGCCCGCACGCTGCGCGGCGAGGCGCCGGAGCTGGCCGCCGTGGCCCGCGCGCTCGGCGTGAGCGCGCGCGACCTGCAACGCAAGCTGGGCGGCGAGGGCGGCTCGTTCCGGGCCGCGCTGGATGCGGTGCGCGAGTCGCTGGCGCGGCGCCATCTGCGGGACCGTAACGCGACGGTGGAGGAGATCTCGTTCCTGCTCGCCTTCTCCGAACCCAGCGCCTTCCACCGCTCCTTCAAACGCTGGACCGGACTGACGCCGCAGGCATTTCGCGCCCAGGCAGAGACCGGGAACGGCGCTTGAAGGTCAACGCGGGGCGGACCAACCGCCAGCCGGCGACCACCATCCAGACGGACAGCACGAGGTAGCCCGCCAGGGTGGCCAGGCCGAACGCGTCCAGCGCGACGGGGAGCACCGTGCCGAAACCCTCCGCCAATCCGATCAGGATGAGACCGGCCGCGCCCAGCCCCAGGGCCGACTCCGCTGGACCGGCCTGCCCGGAGCGACGCCAGCCGAGGCTCAAGGCCGCCGCCCAGGCGGCGGTGGCGAGCTGGCCGAGGTGCTCGCCAACCGCGACCCCGGCGAAGCGGTGCAGGGCCTCGAAAACCGCGAACACCGCCTCGCGCGCGGCCGGCGAGGTCGCGGGGTCCGCGGCGGTTTCCGCGAGCCAGGGCACAACGAAAACCCAGCGCGCCAGGCCCAGGGCCTGAAACACCCCGGCGAGCACACCCGCGGTCGCCACCCAGCCGCCAAAACGAAGGGTGCGGGAGGCGCCCAGCGCCAGCGGGATCAGCGCGAGCGCGGCCGCGACAAAGGCATACCAGACCAGGACCAGTCCGGTCCCGCCGGCCGCGAACCGGGCCAGGATCTCGCCCGCCGGACGGCGCAGGATGTCGGGATAGTCGAACATCAACGCGAGCGCGGTGTAAGGGATATTCAGATACACCCCGAGCGCGATGAATCCTGTGCCGGTGGCGAGGTGTCCGCGCCGCGCGGGCGCGGGCTCGGGCAAAGTGGATGAAGGCGTGTTCATGTCGGTTTCCTCGGTTTCGGGACTCATGCCGCGTGGCGGCGGAGCAACTGTTCGTCGCCGGTCATCCGGGCCAGCCGCGCCAGGCCGCCGATCAGGGCGCGCTGCAGCCATCCGGGCACGCCCGGCACCTGAAAATCGGCCCACCGCAGCATGACGGCGATCTGAAGCGGATTCCGGGGCATGCCGCCGGCCCCGGCGAGCCCGGCCCGGGCCAGGCCGTAGTGGGCGCGGATAAAACGCTCGAAATCCCGTCCGGGCGTGACCTCGGCCTCGAACGTGACCGGCTCGGCGTGCGGATTCCAAAACCGGTGAAGAAAGCCCGGGGCGATGCGCACGGACTCGCCCGGCCGAAGGTCGCGCCACGCGTTCGCATCACCCACCGCGACCCGCAGACGGCCCGCGTTGACGGTGAAGGTTTCCTCCAGGCTGGGATGCCGGTGCAAAGGCGTGCCGGGCGAGGCCGGGGGCAGGGTGAAGCGCAGGCGGGTCGGACCATCGCCTTCGCCGGAGACCAGGACGAGGAGCCGGTCGCCGCTTTGCGGGTTGACGATGACCGGCGACGGGACGGCGCGGGCGAAGGGAGCGGTGGTGTGGTTCATGACGAAGAGGGCTGGGAGGGTGGGAGGAAAAAGGCGGATGAACTCACGACTTGGGCGGCTGGACGGCGGGATCCACGGCGGTTTCCAGGTCGAGGGCGAAAGCCTCCGCGATGGCCCGGAATCCGGCCCGCGCCTGACCGGTCCGACGCAGGCCGGAGAGAATCTGGTAGGGTCGGCCGGCCCGGCTTTGCGCCCGGGCGGCGATGCGCTCGCCGGTCTGCGCATCGCGGGCGTCCAAGGCGACCGCGATACCGCCGGCGTCCACCGGCACACCGACGGCCAGCACGCCGAGGGTGTTGACCGCGGGATTGGAAACGTCGACCGCCGTCACCACCGCCCGGACCACGAGCCGGTTGCTGGCCGGCGCGGCCGCAAAGCGGAAACTCCGGCCGAGCACCTCGGATAGTTCGGCGTGAAGCGCCGTCGCCAGCGTGGCCACCTCCTCGGGGGTGAGCCGGGCCGCCACCGCCGCGTCGGCCGTGATCTCGACCGGGGCGATATCAACCGCGCGGTAGACCAGACGGCGGTTTTCGTGCCGGCGATAGGCCAGCGTGCCGCGAGGCTCGACCGGACGGAGCTGGTCGGCCTGGGCGAGCGGAGCGGTGGACGGTGACTGGATGGTCGAGCAGCCGGTGGCGAGCAGGACGAGGCCGATCAAAACGGCGGGAAGGAACGGGAACGTGGTTTTCATGGGTGGGATCAGGTGGGGGGTGGATGTCGGAATTGACCCGCTCACCTTACCCGCAAGGACCGGCGGGCGGCATGACCCCGCCCGCCAGTTTCCTGACCCGACGCGCCGCCACGCTCGACTGTCCGCCGGCGCTCGCACTGGAATGCCGGCCATGACCTCCGTCCTCTTCGGCCTCGGCTACTTCCTGTTGTTCATGGCGGTGCTGGTCCTGCTGTTTTTTCTCAAAAAACGCAGCCGGCAGGATCGGGCGCCCTTCCCCGAAAACACCCGACTCCTGCGCGGACCGGGCGAATCGCTGCGGCGCCGGGTGTCGGAGTTGGATGAGAAGATAACCAGCTCACTAAGCACTGGGCTGCTGGTCCCGATCTTTCCGCTAGGAGCCGGCTTTTATGTCGCATCAATTCTGACAGGCTGGCCCCAATTGGTCGCAGCCGTCCTGAGCGTGGGTGTTTTCGCCGCCCTGATCGTGATTATGGCAAAGAGAATGATTTCGTTCATGGAAATGTGGCGCAACGCCGCCCTGGGGCTGTTCGGCGAGCGCATCGTCGCGGAACACCTCGACCCGCTCCGCGCCACCGGCCACCGGGTGTTTCACGATGTCCCGGCCGGCGACCCGCCCGCCGGCTCGACCACGCCGCCCTTCAACCTCGACCACGTGGTGGTGGGCCCGGCCGGCGTCTTCGCCATCGAGACCAAAACCCGTCGCAAGGGCCGCGCGCGCGTCGGCTTCATGGCCCACGAGATCATCTACGACGGCCGGGCCCTCGCCTACCCCTGGGGCGAAGACCAGCACGGCCTCGAACAGGCCCGCCGCCAGACCGCGTGGCTGGCCGATTTTCTCGCCCGGCAGCTCGGGCGCCCGGTCCCGGTGCACGCCCTGCTGGTTTTCCCCGGCTGGATGATCATCCGCAAGGGCCGGGGCGCGGTCAACGTGCTCAACCCCCGCGAACTTCCCGCCGCCATCGACCGCCCCGCCCCGGGACCTCATACCGGCGTCCCGGTGCCCGCCCTCGATCCCGCGACGATCGACCTCATCGCGCGCCAGCTCGAGGCCCGCTGCCGCGACGTCGAACTGTGAGCCTGCGCGCGGGCGTTCAACCCGCCGCCGCGGCGAGCGCCGCCACGCCGACGCGCGCCGTCCACAGCACCGTGCGCGGCCAGTTCCAGCCCGCCAGCCGCCCCGCCTCCTCCGCCCCGGCCGCCAGGCGCAGTCGCTCGTGCCGCGGCACCATGACGGCGAAGGTCCACGCCCAGGTCGCGAGCGTGAGCCCGAGACCGGCGCCGGTCCAAAAGGTCCGGCCCACCCGCCACGCCACCGCCAGCGAAAGGATCAGCTCCGCCACCATGAGCGGTCCCGCCAGCGCCCCCAGCGCCCGGGTGTGGGCGGCGTGAAAGGCCTGGAAAACCTCGGCGCCCGCCGCCCGCCGCACCCGGGCGAACTGCGGATACACCGCCAGCTGCACCGTCCAACACAGCCCCGCCAAAGCGCCGGAGACCGCGAGTTGGGCGAGGAGCAGCGGGTGCGTTTGCATCGCCCGAGCGTGCGCGCACCCGGCGTCGCCGCAAATCCCGGTCGCGGTTGGAATGCGACGCCGATTTTCCAAAGCGGGCGCGCGGGCTTGTGCGCCGTCCGCCCCGCGCTTGTTTGACCGCTCCCTTCAACACCATGACCAATCTGCTGCTTTTCCCGATCGCCGACTACTGGTGGTTCTACGGGCTGTTCACCCTGTTCGTGCTCGGCATGCTCGCCCTCGACCTGGGCGTTTTCCACCGCCACGCCCATGATGTCTCGATCAAGGAAGCCGCCACCTGGAGCGTGGTCTGGATCTCCCTCGCGCTGCTTTTCGGCTTCGGCTTCTGGCAATACGCCCAGTGGAAACTCCCCCAGTATCCGCCCCTGCTCGCCGCCCTCGCCGCCCAAGGCGTGACCGAACCCGCCGCCATCGCCGCCGAGACGGCGCGGCTGGCCAACCAGTCGTTCCTCGAATTCCTGACCGGCTTCGTGGTCGAGAAATCCCTCTCGGTGGACAACATCTTCGTGTTCGTCGTGGTGTTCAGCTACTTCGCCATCCCCTCGAAGTATCAGCACAAGGTCCTCTTCTACGGGATCCTCGGCGCGCTGGTGTTCCGCATCATCTTTATCTCCCTCGGCGCGGCCCTGATGCAGTATGAGTGGGTCATCTGGATTTTCGGTGGTTTCCTCGTGCTGACCGGTTTCAAGATCCTCTTCGCCCCGGAAAAACCCATCGAACCGGAGAAAAACCCGGTCATCCGCCTGCTGAAAAAAATCCTGCCCGTCACACCCACGCTGGAGGGCGAGAAATTTTTCCTGCGCAAAAACGGCGTGCTCCATGCCACCCCGCTCCTGGTCTGCCTCGTTTTTGTGGAGATCACCGACATCGTGTTCGCGGTGGATTCCGTGCCGGCGATCTTCGCGATCACCAAGGAGCCCCTGATCGTCTTCACCTCGAACATTTTCGCCATCCTCGGCCTGCGCGCCCTGTTTTTCCTGCTCGCCGGCGTGATGCACAAGTTCTGGGCCCTGAAATACGGCCTGGGCGTGATCCTGATTTTTGTCGGCCTGAAGATGGTGTGGCTGAACCACGCCTTCGGAGGCAAATTCCCGATCACCTGGTCGCTCGGGATCATCGGCGGATTGCTCGCCCTCGCCGTGACCGTTTCCCTCGCCTTTCCTCGTAAACCGGAACCCGCCCCGCTCAAGGCATGAGCCACGAGCGCAGGACCTCGGCCAGGCGCACCGCCGCCTCGCCGAGGAAGTAGAAAAACGCCACGCCCCCCGCGCCCACGGTGTAGCCGGTCGCGATGGCCACCCCGTCGCGCTCGAGCAACCCGCCCGCGATCAACAAAATCATCCAGGCCGGAAAGGAGTTGGTGAACGGCACCGGCAGGGGCAGGAGCAACACCAGCGCCGCCGCCACCATGGCCAGCGCATGCACCCGCAGCAACACCGGGGTATCGGCCAGCCAGGAGAGCCGGGGCCGGAGGAATTTTTCCAGAACCACCAGCACCTTGCCGGAGAAGGTGAGCACCGCGCCGAAAAAACCGGGCGGGAGCTCCTTGGCCATCAGACGCGCCGGCAACCACGGCTTCTGGCCGAGCGCAAGACGCAGCGAGATCAACGCGATGGTCATGCCGAAGGGCACCGAGAGCAGGGGGAGCGGGATCGGCGAGATGAAGGGCAGCGCGAGCAGGATGATGACCAGGGTCCAGGCCCGGCCCTGCAAGACCGTCACCATCTGGCCAAGCGTGAGCGGCCCGGCCGCGAAACGGTCGCGCAGCGCCGCGATCTCCTCCGAGAGTTTTCGCGCCGGCGGCCGCGCCCGCAGTTCGCGTTGCGCCGCCCGCAGCGCCTCCCGCGCCGTCTCCCGGAGTTTTCTCCGCCGCCGCGCCATCGCCTAGGCATCCCCCCTGCGCGAAGAAAATACGACGGCCTTCATATGGATTCCAGGCCAAGGTGGGCCCCGATCCGCCCGGAAGCAATCCCGCCGACCCGGCCGTTTTCATCCTTCCTTCCGCGCCCCGCCTCGCTTCTGCTGCGCCCAGCCTCGCCGCAAGCGCGCTCCACGCGCCCCCGCCGCGAGACGCCCGATGCTCAAGCGCCTGCTCTCCCTCTTTTCCCGCTCCGATTCCACCGCCCCCGAGGACGTCCCGCCGCCCCCGGAGCCCGCTCCCCGCCCCGCCGGCCGCCGACCGCGCTCCCGTGGTCGCCGCCGCGCCCCGGACGATCCCGCGCAACTCACCCTCGAGACTCCCGCGGCCGCCCCCCGTCAAACGCCCCGCCCCCCGGCCCCGCCCGCCGCCGACCGCCCCCGCGTCACCATGGCGCCCGCCGCCCCCGCACCCGTGCGCACCGCCACCGCCACCACCGGAGAACGTCCGCCGCGCTTCCTGCTGATCGACACCCCCGCCGGCCTCGATCCCCTCTACGCCGCGCTCGACCGGGTCGACGAGGTCGCGATGGATACGGAGGCGGACAACATGTTCCACTACCGCACCCGGGTGTGCCTGCTGCAATTTCTGGTCGACGGCGAAGTCTACCTGGTGGACCTGATGACGCCCCTGCCGCTCGAACCGCTGTGGCGGCGCCTGGCGGAGAAACACCTCATCATGCACGGGAGCGATTTCGACATCCGCCTCCTGCACGACCTTTGCCGCTTCCGCCCGCGCAGCCTGTTCGACACCATGCTGGCCGCCCAGCTGCTCAACCGCCCGCGCGTCGGCCTGGGCGCCCTGCTCGAGCAGCACTTCGGCCTGCAACTCGATAAATCCAGCCAGAAGGCCAACTGGTCCAAGCGCCCCCTCACCTCCAAGCTGCTCGACTACGCCGCGCTCGATGTCTGGCACCTCCCCGCCCTGCGCGATCTGCTCACCCGCGAACTGGCCGCGCTGGACCGCCTCGACTGGCTCGACCAGCAGTGCCGCCGCCAGATCGAGGCCGGCCTGACCGGCTTTCCCCGCGACGAGGAAACCGCCTGGCGCATCGGCCCGGCCGACCGGCTGCGCGGCCCCGGGCTCGCCGTCCTGCACGCGATCTGGCACTGGCGCGAACGCTGGGCCGAGGAGCTCGACACCCCGCCCTTCAAGGTCTGCAACAACGAGCTGCTGGTGAACATCGCCCTCGCGATCGAGCAGGGCGACGCCCCCGCTTCCGTGCTCGCCCAGGTAAACCTCGGCAAACGCCAGCCCCGCCTCGCCCCCTCGCTGGCCGCCGCCCTGCAGGAAGGCCTCGCCCGCGATCCGACCACCCTGCCCCGCCGCCCCCGCACCGAACGCATCCACCTGTCTCAGGCCGAAATCGACCGCCAGGACCGCCTCAAGGCCCACCGCGACGCCGCCGCCGCGCGGGTCGGCCTCGACCCCACCCTCATCGCGCCCCGCAGCACGCTGGTGACCCTCTGCCGCGAACCCGCCAGCCTCGACCGCATCCTGTTGCCGTGGCAGGCCGACCTGCTCCGCGACGCCCCCGACCTGCGCCCGGCCACCGCCGTTCCGGCCTAAATCCACTCCCGCCGAGGCCGTGCTTGCCAAACCCCACCCTTAAAGCCAAAACCCTACCCTCCCCTATGAACAAGAAGGCCCTTCTGCCCCTATCCCTCATCGTCGCGGCCGCCGCCCTGAGCGGTTGCGCCCACCAGACCGCCGGCCGTCTTTCCCACTCCAGCTACCTTTTTGGCTTGGTCGAGGTCACCCGCGGCGCCTATCAGCCCGCCGCCTCCACCAGCGTCGACGGCAACAGCAACGAGCTCATCGGCGATTCCGGCAACGTCTCCGGCACCCAGGTGAAGATCGGCTGGGGCGCCCTCACGACCAACGATTACTGAGCCCACCGGCCGGCCCCCCTCCCGCCGCGCCCGCATCCGGGCGCGGTTTTTTTGCGCCCGCTCCGCATGCCCGCCTCCGCCAACATCGCCCGCCACCTCGCCGCCCACGCGGCCGCGCAGCCCCGCCAGGTCGCGTTGAAAATCCCCCGCGGACGGCGCGGGGATCGCATCGACTACCTCGTGTTGTCCTACGCGGAGCTGTCCGCCGAGGTCGCCGCGCACCGCGCCCGCCTCGCCGCCGCCGGCCTGCGCCCGGGCGACCGCGCGCTGGTGATGGTGCGCCAGGGCCTGCCGCTGCTGGCGGTGGTGTTCGCGTTGTTCGAGCTCGGGGCGCTGCCCGTGGTCATCGACCCCGGCATGGGCCGGGAGAACTTCCTGCGCTGCGTCGCCCGCAGCCGACCGCGCGCCCTGGTCGGCATCCCCGCCGCCCGCATCGCTTCCTGGTTGTTTCGCGGGTCCTTCCGCTCGGTCGAACTGCGCATCGCGGTGTCCGGCGCCGCCACCGCGCGCCTCACCGCGCCCGGCGCCGTCCGCCCGGCCTCCGCCCCGGCCGCCCTCGGCCGCACCCCCGCCGACCCCGCCGCCATCCTTTTCACCAGCGGCTCGACCGGCGCGCCCAAGGGCGTGCGCTACACCCACGGCCAGTTCGACGCCCAGGTGCGGATGATCCGCGAGACCTACGGCATCGAGCCCGGCGAGATCGACCTGCCCCTGCTGCCGCTCTTCGCCCTCTTCGCGCCCGCGCTGGGCATGACCACCATCGTGCCGGAACTGGATCCCTCCCGCCCCGCCCAGGCCGATCCGGCCGCCCTGGCCCGGGCCCTTCTGCAGGAGAACGTCACCACATCCTTCGGCTCGCCCACCCTGTGGGGCAACCTCGCCGCCCACGGCCACCGCGCCGGCCTGCGTTTTCCCGCCCTCCGCCGCGTGCTCTGCGCCGGCGCACCCGTGCCCCCCTGGCTCTGGGAATCCCTTTCCGCCCTCCTGCCCAACGGCCGGCTGCACAGCCCCTACGGCGCCACCGAGGCCCTGCCGGTCGCGACGATCTCCGCCGCCGAGGTGGTGTCCGGCACCGCCCGCGCCACCCGCGCCGGCGCCGGCTCGTGCCTGGGACGTATCCTGCCGGGGAATACGGTGAAGATCATCGAGCCGGTCGACGGCCCGATCGCCGGTCTGGCGGAGATCCGCGAAACCGCGCCGGGCGCGATCGGCGAGATCATCGTCGCCGGCCCCACCGTCACGCTCGATTACGACGCGCTGCCCGAGGCCACCGCCGCGGCCAAGATCCCCGCGCCCGACGGGGCGGTTTTCCACCGGCTGGGCGATCTGGGCTACCTCGACGCCGAAGGCCGCCTGTGGTTCGCGGGCCGCAAGGCCGAGACGGTGCACACCGCGCGCGGCCCCCTCCACCCGGCGCAGGTCGAGCCCCTGTTCGAGTCCCACCCCGAGATCCGACGGGTCGCCCTGGTCGGCTCCGGCGCGGCCGGCCGCCAACGCCCGTGCCTCGTGGCCGAGCCGGTGAACCCCAGGCTGGTGCAGGATAGCGCCGAGTGCCGCCGCCTCACCCGCGACCTGCGCCAGCTCGCCCTGCTGCACGAGCACACCGCGCAGGTGAAGACGTTCTATTTCCATCCGTCCTTCCCGGTGGACGTCCGCCACAACGCCAAAATCCACCGCCTCACCCTGGCGCGCTGGGTCGACGACGGCGCGACCGGCTACGAGTCCGACCCGAAACGATGAACCCGGCCGGCCCCGTGCTCGTCACCGGCGCGACCGGCTTTCTCGGCTCCCACCTGCTCGCCCGCCTGCGCGCGGCCGGCCGGCCGGTGACGATCGTCTCGCGCTCGCCCCGCCCCGCCCTCGCCGCCGCCGGCGTTCGCGTGGTCGTCGGCGCGCTGCACGACCCGGCCGTCTGCGCCGAGGCGGTGCGCGGCGCGGCCACCGTGTTCCACGTCGCCGCACGGGTGGGCGTGTGGGGCCGGCACGAGGATTACCACCGGGACAACGTGGTGGCCACGCGCACCCTGCTCGCCGCCGCCCGCTCCGCCGGGGTCGCCCGCTTCGTGCACACCAGCACGCCGAGCGTGGTCTACAACGGCCGCGCCCTGGCCGGCGCCGACGAGAGTCTCCCGCTGACCACGTGCTGCCCGTCGCCCTACCCGCTGACCAAGGCTCTGGCCGAGCATGAGGCGCTCGCCGCCCACACGCCCGGGTTTCGCGTCTGCGCGTTGCGCCCCCACCTGATCTGGGGCGTCGGGGATCCGCACCTCGTCCCCCGCATCCTCGCCCGCGCCGCCGCCGGCCGCCTGCGCGTGGTCGGCGCGGGGGAGAACCTCGTGGACATGGTGCACGTGGAGAACGCCGCCGACGCCCACCTCCAGGCCGAGACCGCCCTCGCCGCCCCCCTCCCGGAATTGTGTAACCAAAATGGTTACACAATTCCGTCGGCCGACTCGTCCACGGCGCACCATCCCGGCGGCCGCGCCTATTTCATCACCAACGGCGAGCCGGTGAACCTCTGGCGCTGGATCGACGCCCTGCTCTCCGCCCTCGGCCGCCCTCCCCTGCCCGCCCGGCGCGTGCCCCTGCGCGTCGCATCCACCCTGGGCGCGGCCTGCGAGGCGGCGTGGACCCTGCTGCCGCTGGCCGGCGAACCTCCCATGACCCGCTTCATCGCGGCCGAACTCGCCAAGGACCACTGGTTCGACATCGCCGCCGCCCGGCGCGATCTCGGCTACGCCCCGCGCGTGAGCATGGCCGAGGGCACCGCCGCCCTCGTCGCCCACCTGCGCGCTACTCCACCCACACCCGGTTAAAATCTTGCCGGTCGACCGGCCAGGCCAGCCAGTCGGTGCGCCGCCGCCCCGCCGCGAGCACGAGGTTGCGCGCGACCACGCCGAGATCGTCCGCGCCCCAAAAATCCTCCGCCGCCCCGGGTTCGTGCCGCCGCGCGAGCAACGCGCTTCGCGAGAGCACCACGCCCGAGCAGGGCGGAAGACAACAGCCGAGCGTCACCAAGACGCCCTGCAGGCGCGAGAGCACACCCTTGCCACCCACACTGTGCTCGGTGACCAACACCGCCGCGGGTTTGCCCAGCCAGAGATCGGTGCACTCCGCCGGGGTCGCCTCCTCCAGGAAGCGCTGCAAGACCGAGCTCCACCCGTCCCAATGCGTGCCGGTGGCCAACCAAAAGCCGTCCGCCGCACGCAGCCGCGGTTCGAGGCCGGCAAACGTCTCCGCCCCCGGCCCGGCCAGCACCGCCTCGTCGAGCACCGCCGCGGCGGCGAGGTCGGCCCGGGCCCGCGCGAGCCAGCGCGCGGTGTTGCCCTCCGCCCCGGCCAGGGCGGCGTTGAGGATGAGGATGCGCGGGCGCCCGGTGGACACGCCACCCCCCGCCGTCCCCTGTTGCTCGTCGCTTCCGGATGTCATGCCGCCCACGCCAGCCCGCCGCCGCACCGGCCGCAATCCCCGCTTTCGCCCGACGAGGAAAGACAAAGCAAAACCATCGCCGCCGCCGCGCCGCGCCTTCAACCTGATCGTTTATCCGCCGCCATGATCCTGCCCAAAGCCTCCCGTCTCACCCCCGACCAAGTCGCCCAGATCATCGAGATCGCCGCCGCCTTCGGCTGCCGCATCCAGACCATCGTCGGCACCGAGCGCTCGATCTACGCCATCGTGGGCGACGAGCGCGACGACCTGTTGATCAACCGCCTGGAGGGCCTCGATTTTGTCGAGCGCGTCGACCGCATCCAGTCGCCGCACAAGCTGATGGACCGCCGCTCCGATCTCGCCTCGCACCGCGTGCAGGTGGGCGGGGTCACGCTCGGCGAGGAGCTGTTCGTGATCGCCGGCGCCTGCACCATCGACCCGAAAAACCCCCAGCTCTTTCTCGAAACCGCGCACGCGGTGAAGGAGGCCGGCGCCCAGGCCCTGCGCGGCGGCGTCTGGAAACCCCGCACCAACCCCTACACGTTCCAAGGCGAGTCGAAGTCGTTGGAGATCCTGATGGAGGCGCACCGCCAGACCGGCCTGCCGGTCGACGCCGAGGTGATGGACGAGGAACAACTCCGCCTCGCGCTCGACGCCGGCGTGCACACCCTGCAGGTCGGCGCCCGCAACGCCCTCAACTACTCCCTGCTGCGCGCCATCGGCCGCGCCGTCGCCGACCGGCCCGTGGCGGTGTTGTTGAAGCGCGGTCTGCACATGGGCCCGATCGCGGAGTTCATCTCCGCCGCCGAATACATCGTGAGCCAGGGCAACCCGAACATCCTGCTCTGCCCGCGCGGCACCGCGCCCGCGCTCGACGGCTACCGCAACCACCCCGACGAGAGCATCACGCCGCTATTGAAGGAGAAAACCTGGGCGCCCGTGGTCGTCGATCCGTCCCACTCCGTCGGCAAGGCCGCCTTCGTGCCGGCCTGCGCGCTCGCCGCCGTGGCCTACGGGGCCGACGGTCTGTGCATCGAGGCGCACGTGGAGCCCGGCCGCGGCATCGGCGACGATCCCAAACAGGCCCTCACTCCCGCCGCGCTGAAGGAAACCATCACCCGGGCCCGCGCCTTGCGCCGCCTGCTTCGGCCCGTCTGAGCCGCTCCAAACCGGCCTGCCTCCTATGGGAGCGCGGCCTTGCGCCTCAACGCGAACCCGGCGGCACCAAGGCCGAGGGCTCGACCCCCTCGCGCACCCGCACCGTGGCCAGGACCTTCGGCACGTAGAGCCGCGTTTCGGGCGGCAGCTTGGCCACGATGCCGGCAAAGTCCTTCGCGCCCTCGGCCTCCAACGTGCGCGCCACCCGGCCCTCGCCCGCGTTGTAGGCCGCCAGGGCCAGCGGCCAGTCGCCGAACCGCGCGTGCAACTTGCGCAGATACCCGGCCGCCGCCCGCGCGCTGCGGTCGGGGTCCGTGCGCTGGTCGAAGGGCAGCAAAGATAAACCCAGCGCCCGCGCCGTGCCCGGCATGAGTTGAAACAATCCCAACGCCCCCGCCGGGCTCCGCGCCCGCGCGTTAAAACCGCTCTCGACCTCCGCCAGCCACACCAACGCCACCGGCACGCCCTCGCGCGCGAAAGCCGCCTTCAGGGCCGGCAGGAGCGCCTCGGCCCGCGCCGGCGGACGGCGCTCCGCCAACCGTGTCCGCCAGAGCTCATAAAACGGCACGCCCGAAGGCGCCGGCCGAACCGACCGCGGCGGCGCGGGCGCCGGAGCCGTGGGCGGCACGACCGGCGGAGCTGGCACCGGAGCCGGCGGGGGCGGCGCGGCGAGCGCCTCGCCCGCCGCCTCCATCTCGTCCAGCCGCTCGCCCGCCCACTCGGCGTAGTCGGCGAATTCCGGCAAGCCCCGGAGCGCCGCCAAGGCCGCCCGCGTCTCCGGCGCGCGGGCCGCAAAGGCCGCCAGATCCCCCTCGCGCCCCGCCTCCGCGATGCGGTTGAGCCAGGCGAGCATATCTTCGGCCGACATCAGTTCATACTCCGCCTTTACCGCCGCCGGCGCGTGCTCGTCCCAAAGCGCCTGGGCCAACCCATGCAGCTCCACGACTTCGGCCGACGCCTGCGCTTGGGCGTCCTGCCCCCGCGCCAGCAGATTGGCCAAAGCCACGAATCCCGTCGCCACCCCGCGCCGCAGATGCCGCAAAACGTTCATGGGACGGATAAAAATCCAAGCCCCGCCGCGGCACAAGCCCCGCCGCCAAAACCACGCTTTCCCGCGCCGCGCCTAGGGCGAAAGCACTTCGACGCCGTAATCGCCGCAGGGCACCACCCAGCCGCCCGCCGCCGTCGGATTCACCCGATCGAGGGAGAAACCCACCGGCAGAGTCCATTCACGGACCGCGCCCGCACCACCGGCCGGCGCCGCGAACAACCTGCGCCAGTCGGCTCCGAGCAACTTGCCGCCCGCGATTTGGAGGGAGGACGGCACCCAGTCCAGCGCCAGGGGCGCCAGAGGCTCGAAACGGCCGCCGTCGGTGAGGCGCAAGCCGGCCACGCTCGACCCGCTCGTATACCACAGCGAGCGCCCCGCCGCCGCGCTGGCTCCGGCCCCGGTCACCGCGGCCTCGGCGACCAAAACCGCGTCCGCGTTTTCATAAATGCAGGCCTGCACGGCGGCGCCCACGCCGTTCGAGCCCTCGGTGCGGGTGAAGAAAAGAAACCCCGCGCGGGCGACCTCCGTGACCGCCACGAGCGCCCCGGGCAGGTCCACCGCCGCGCGGGCCCGCGCCCGACCCACCGCCGGAACGTCGACGACGGCCAGGGCGTGATTGAGCCCATAGTTCGGACTTCCGCCCTTGGGCCCGACCGGCAACGGGTTCCAGCGATCCAACCCGAGCACCACGAGCCCGTCGCCGGCGGCCTTGAGTTCGCTCGCATCCATCGCCCCGGTCGCGAGCGGCAGCCATTGCGGCGCCCCCGGCGCGGTCGGCTCCGCGACGTCGAACACCAAAAGGCCGGGCTTTTCGTCGCGGTTAAACCAGCCCCCATCCCAGATCGGCGGCAAAATCGCAGGGACCGCGGTCGCCACCGACGCGGCGCGCGGGGAGGCACGCTCGGCCGGGGCGGCGAAGAGCACCACCGGATCGTCGATCAGGATCGGCCCGCGATACCAGCCCCATGAACTCGCCTCCAGCACCACCGCCGGCCGGGTGGGCTGCGGCCAGAGCAGGCGCCCGACCCGGTGCGCGCCGCTCGCGCTCGCATCCCACTCGCTGGTGCCGAGAAGCTTGAGGTCGGAGGGATCGACCGCGTCATAGATATCCAAATACAGGCGCCCGAGCGGCATCGCCCGATAGCTCAGGAAAATCCCGTCGCCGGCCGCGTCGCTCGTCTCGCGCAGCACGTAGAAACGCCCGTCGCGGAGGGCCGTGTCGTGCACGTAGCCGAGGGGGAGATCGAGTTCGGCGAGCAAGGCGTCGGGCTCGGCGAGGGTGGAGGTGCGGGCGGCCGGATAACCCTGGTCCCAGGCGCCGCCGGTCTCGACCGCGAGGAGTTTTTCACCGGCGGGGATGGCGTGGTTGACCGGCCAGGCCAGGAGCAGGTCCGCCAGGGGCGCGGGCGCGTCACGGTCCGCGATCCCGGCCGTCGCGAGCACACGCTGCGAAAGGGTCACGACCGCGTCGCCCACCAGGGCCGCGCGACGGGCCTCGAAACGGCCGGGGATGATGCCGCGCAGGCGCAGATCGCGCGCGACCAGATCGACGTCGATCAGGCGCACGCCCTGCTCCCGAGTGCCGCCGGACCAGGCGTAGCCGTTGACCGGCACGAGGGCCAGACCCGCCTGGGGGATGAGCTTGAGCGCCTGCGGGTCCCAGTTCGCTTCGCTGTAACCGTAGCCCTCGGTGAGCGCGAGGCGGCGCAGGAGTCCGGGAGCCGCCGGATCCGACACGTCAAAAAGCGACGCGGTGACCGCGCCCTCGTCCCAACCGACCGAGAACAACAGGTCCCCCAGGGGCTCGAGGTGGGTGGACCAGCCGGGCACGTCGAGCTGGCCCGCGACGACCGGGGCGACGGGATCGGCGAGGTCGATGACGAAGAGCGGGTCTTTCTGGAAAAAGGTGACGATGTATGCCTTGTCGCCCGCGAAACGCGTGGCGTGCAGCGACTCGCCCCGGGCCAGCTCGAGTTGCCCCAAACGCTCGCCCGCGTCGGCCGGACCGCCGGCGGAAAAGTTCTCCAGGGAGGTCACCAACCCGCCCGAATCCCACCGCTGCGCGATGGTGGTGAGCACACCGTCACGCCACTGGATCTTGTAGGCGTCGTTCAGCCATCCGGCCACCGCCACCGGTGCGGCGGTGAGGACGGTCAAACCGGTCTCGGCGAGACCAAACACCCGGACCTCGGAGCGATCCCAGGCGCCCGGCGGAGTCATCGCCACCGCGAGCCAGTCCGCCCCCGCCGCCAAGGTGGCGAAGCGCCCGCGCAGGACCGCCTCGGCACCCGCCTGGGGCGCGGCCTCGCCGTCCGACGGCCAGACCCACTCGACCAGCTTCACCCCGTCCGCCCGATCATCGAGACAGAGAAACAAACGCCTCCCGACGAGGCGACTGTCCACCGCGGCGCCCGGCAAATCGACCGCCTGCAAGGGGCGGATGGCGCCCGCCTCCACGCGCACCGTTTGCAGGCGGGTGGCCTCCGAACCGTCCGCGCCCGAAATTTTCGCGATCAAAAGCACGTCCTGAAATCCCTCCGCCGAGGGCAGGAGGTAAAGATCCTGCCCCGCCGCCGGAAACCTCAGGCTGGCCGCCAGTCGCGGCTCTTCGGGTCGGGCGAGGTCGATCACCTGCAAGCCCCGGAATTGGTTAAAAAAATACGCCGTGGTGCCGTCGATTTTCCAGATATCGGCCTCGACCGGAGCCGCCGCCGGCTCGGCCACCGTCGGCGTGACCGCGGTTACATCGGAAAACGCGATATCGAGGAAGTTGTTTCGCGTTCCGCCGGGCACCACCCGGCTCGGCCCGAATTCACGGCGCCCCTGATAAAACGCCTTCGGGAAGCGCGGGGGCGCCGGGGCGCGGAGCTCCGCCACCGCCCTGAACCGCGTGGTCCGCCCGCCGGGGGGCAGCCGCAAGGTCATCGTGCCGGGCACGGCCGCCTGGGTGCGCACCGCGACCCAGCGCCCGCCCGCCACCGCGCGCTGCAAGGTGACGGACGTCGTGCCCTCCGGTAGCGTCACCCGCCCGGTGGCGCGATTGGGCGCGAGCGTGACCGGTAGGACGGCGGTCGCCGCCGCGAGATCGCCGCCGCAGGCGAGGCACACGATCAAGCCGGCCAGCCAGACGCGGGCCAGGCGGAGCAGGGGGAAACGGGAAAAACGGGGGTGGGTCGGGGTGGTCATGGCGATGGGCTCGCAGAAAGGACGAACGCGCCGGGGGCTTTTGTCTAAACGAAGACGCCTCCCGCGAACATTTACAAGCAGGCGCCGCCCGGCCGTCGGTATTTGCGCACCGCCCCCTTCGCCGGGCTTTCGCCATTGCCGCGCGCCCCGGGCGCCTGTTTGGCTCCGCCTTTAACGGAATGAACCGCGTCCACATCAAGACCTACGGTTGCCAGATGAACGAACGCGACAGCGAGGCGGTCGCGGCGATGCTGCGCGCCCGCG